>CAZVUT010000157.1:0-6522 GCA_964630155.1 uncultured Synergistaceae bacterium | reverse complement strand
AAAACGCAGCATTGCGGATGGGCCCTGTTGCGATCGGACAACGTCTCGTTCGTGGCGTCGTTTCTCCACGAGGTCTTCATCGCGGACAACCGGCGCAGGATATCGAGGTACGCGCTGATCGAAAAGCTCGAGGACTACATGCGAATGATCCGGGACATCGCCGGAGAGGCGCAGTTTCCGCAGACTCCCGCCGAATACCTCAACGAGTGGGTCAACCGGCAATGGCTGAACAAGACGTACGGGAAGAACGACGAGATCTTTCACGACCTGACATCCGCGTCGGAACGGGCGATACGCTGGCTCGCGGAGCTTGACAGGGGGAGCTTCATCGCGACGGAATCGCGTCTCGTGACGATGTACGGCCTGCTTCGGAGCCTCTGTCACGAGACGGACCCGAACCCCGGCGTGCGGATCGACGAGCTGGAGCGGCAGCGCGACGCCATAAGCCGGACGATAGAAGAGATACGGAAGGGCGACATGCCCGTCCTCAGCGATATCGCCGTCAAGGGCAAGTTCCAGCAGTTTCTGGGCATGGCTCGGGACCTCGTGTCCGACTTCCGCGAAATCGAGCAGAATTTCCGGATGCTCGACTCGAACATCCGGGAGCGAATCCTGCTGGGGCAGGAAGGGAAGGGCGCCGTCCTCGGGAACCTCCTGGAGCAGCGAAGCTCCATCCTCGCGTCCGAGCAGGGCAGGAGTTTCGACGCGTTCTGGAAGACATTGACGTCCCCGAACCGGCAGGAGGAATTCTCCGAGTACATCGCGCGGGTGCTCGCGCTCGAACCGGTCCGGGAGATGAACCCGGATCGCGGCATACGCGGCGTGTACGACGTCTGGCTCAGGGCCGGACGGGATATCGCGGCCATCATGGCCGAGATATCGGAACAGTTGCGGCGGTTCGTCGAGGAGGTCTCCTCGGACAACCGGACCGTCATGGACCTGGTCCGCGGCATCGAGCAGAAGTTCTTCGCGCAGCGGGAGAATGTCCCGAAGTCCGATTTCACGGACATCGAAGGGATCTCTCCGGCGGGGGGATTCCTCATGAACCGCTCCCTGTACGTTCCGAAGGTCCGGCGGAACATCGCGTCGAAGGACCTCGTCGAGGAGGATACGAGCGATGTCGATATCGCCGCGATGTTCGTCCCGACGGTCGACAAGCGAAAGCTCCGGAAAAACATAGAGTCCGTGCTGGAGAACCGCGAACGCGCTGCGCTCGGGGAGGTGCTCCGGGAATACCCGGCGGAAAACGGACTTGAGGAGGTCGTGGCGTATCTGATGTTGGCCTACGAGGAATTCGGGTATCATGACGATGGAGAGGAATCGGAAACCGTGACGTGGAAACGCGGAAGCGGCGCCGTCCGCACCGCGAGCATCCCGAAAGTGGCGTTCGAACGGAAAAAAACGCAGCCGCAGGGAGGACGCGCCGATGGGTAGGAAAGACCCGGCCCTTTCCTCCGTCCTCGTCCATCTCTTCAAGGGCGCCGTGTACGCGGACAGCGACGCCCTCCTGTGGAAAGATCTTCTGGAGCAGCAGCCGCAGGTTCGCGACTACATAGCGGTCCTCGGGCTCGACCTGACCGTCAACGAGGCGGAGGGCTACGCATTCCTGCGGCAGCGCGACGTCGATTCCGACGACGAGGAGAAGATCCCGAAGCTCATAATACGGCGGCCCCTGTCGTTCCGCGTCAGCTACCTCTTCGTCGTTCTCCGCAAGAAGATCGCCGAACGCGACGCACAGGGAGGGGATCCGAAATTCGTGCTTTCCTTCCAGGAAATCGCGAACGCCATGAGGAGCATGTTCCCAGGCGACAGGAACAACGAGGCGAAGGCGACGGACCAGATACGGACCGACATCGCAAAGGCCGTCGAACTCGGCTTCCTCAGAAAGCTGAATTCGGACAGGGAATTCGACGCCGCGTCCGCGGAGGACAATTACGAGGTCCGGCGCATCCTGAAGGATTTCGTCGATGTTCAGTGGCTGAAAAGCCTGGACGAAAAACTCGCCGCGTACGCCGAACACGCGGCGCGCGCCGGGAAATCCGCAGACGACACGGAGGCGGCCGATGGATAAGGTGTTCCGGGAAGAGGAAGGCGGGTTCCGGCTCGACCGGGTCGAACTCTACAACTGGGGGACATTCGACGGAACCGTCTCCGTCATTCGCCCCGAATGCAAAAACATGTTGCTGACCGGGGATATCGGGTCGGGAAAATCGACCATCGTTGACGCGATCGCGACGCTTCTCGCGTCTCCCGGCAAGGCCGCGTACAACAAGGCGGCCGGCGCCGGCGCGGGCGAACGGAGCCTGCTCTCCTATGTCCGCGGCCAGTACAAGTCGAACGAGAACGAATTCACCGGAACGCTCGAACCGCAATACCTCCGGCAAAGCGACGCCTATACGGTGATTCTCGGCGCATTCCGGGACGCGCGGGCGAAGAAGACGCTGACGACGGCCCTTTTCTGCTCCATGGAAGACGGGACCGACCAGCCCGTCCGGATCTACTTCGGGTTCGAGGGGGACCTCTCCATCGCGAAGAATTTCAGCGGCTTCGGGGACATCCCCCGACTGAAACAGCGGATGAAAGCCGCGGGCGTCCGGGTTTTCGAGACCTTCAAAGCCTATATCACGTGGTTCTGCAACAAGGTCGGCATCGAGAACGACCAGGCGTTGAACCTGTTCCTCCAGACGATATCCATGAAGTCCGTCGACAGCCTCGAAGCGTTCGTCCGGAAGTACATGCTCGAACCCTTCCCGGCCCGGGAGCAGATCGACAAACTCCTGAAGCACTTCGACGACCTGACGAAAATCCACGAAGAGATCCTGAAGGCGAAGCGGCGGATAGCGATTCTTGACCCCATGATGCGCAAGCACGAGACGTACGCGGACGTCGTGTCGCTCGAAACAAGGGAGAAGAACATCCTCGCCTCGCTCGAACACTGGTTCGCGGCGGCCGAAAAGGGCCTGTTCGAGGAAAAGAAGGCGCAGCTCGAAGAGCGACTCGCGGCGGTTCAGGAGCGCATCGCGACGGGGAAAGCGGATAAGACGGCCCTCGAAGACAAGCGGCAGACGCTGAAGATGGATATCGAACGCAGCGGCGGAAGCAGGATCGCCGAAATAGAGCAGGAGATCCACAGGGAGGAGGTCCTTCTCGGGCATGTGAGAAGGCGGGCCTCGACGTACGTCGACCGGCTGCACGAGACCGGGCTCTGCCTCGACGTGAGCGACGAGATGCTGACGGAGGCCATCTTCCTCGAAACGAAGCGAAAGATCGCGGAATTCGCCGCCGAAATGGCAGCCAGAAAGGACGCCGCGGAAGAGCGCCGGGATTCCGTCAGGGAGCCTCTCCGGAAACTCGAAGAGGACCTTCGGGGCATCCGGGAGGAACTCCGGAGCCTCCGTTCCCGGAAGAACAATCTGCCCGACGCGAAAATCAGGATTCGGGCCTTCATGTGTCAGAACCTCGGGCTGTCCGAAAGCGAGATCCCCTTCGCCGGAGAGCTTCTCCGGGTCCGCGACGACTGCAAAGAATGGGAAGGCGCGGCGGAACGGCTCATGAACGGCTTCGCGACATCCCTTCTCGTTCCGGAGAAACGGTACATGGACGTCGCGTCCTGGGTCAACCGGACCCACCTGGGCGGAAGGCTCGACTATCTCAGGGTGTCCGACAACGCGGGAACAGCCCCGACATGGCTCCGCGAAGGCCGGATATGCGCAAAGGTCGAAATCAGGCCGGATTCCCCGTTCTCCGAATGGCTCGAACGCAGCGTCGCGGGCCGGTTCGACCACGTGTGCTGCGAGGACGCGAAGCAGCTCTCGAACGAAAACAAGGGGATCACGAAAACGGGACAGATCCGCCAGTCCTACGAACGCCATCTGAAGGACGACCGCTACGACATCGACGACCGGAGCCGCTACGTTCTCGGATGGAACAACAGGGAGAAAATAGCAATTCTCGAATCGAAGGAGCGGGAGCTGATCGCGGTCATCGACGCGAAGACGCTCGAACTGAAGAAGGAGCAGGCGGCCCTTCGCGAAATCGACGACTTTCTCGGAAAGGCGAACGCGCTTGGCGACACATCGTACGCCTTCGACGAAATGAACTTCCTGAAGATCGTGAACGGGATCGAACGTCTCCGCGGCGAAAAGGACGCGCTCGAATCCTCGTCGGACGTCCTCAGGACGCTGCGGGCCCAGTTGCAACATACGGAAGACGACATCGCGAACGCCGAATCCGCGCTCGACCGGCTGTTCCGGAACATTGGGGAAATCGAACACGAGCGGAAAGACATCGTGTCGCGGCTTGCCGATGCGGAAGTTGTCCTCTCCGGCTCGGACGAACCCGATCCGGAGACGAGCGCCGGGATCGGGGAGATGGTCCGCGCCGTTCTCGATACGGAGCCCCTGACGATCGACAACTGCGTCCGGACCGGCCGCACCGCGGGGAGCCGGGTCAAGGAATCGCTCGGCAGGACGTCCGAGAGAAAAGAGAGACTCGCGGGCGACATTTCGCGGATCATGCGATCGTATCAGGACGAGTTTCGAAACGACGTCCTCGACGCGGACGCCACGGTCGAATTCTTCGACATCTACGCCGGACTGTACGACAAGGTCCGCTTTCACGACCTCCCGAGCTGCGAACAGGAGTTCAAGAAGGCGCTCAACGAGGACACGATGCTGACCATCAGCCTGTTCCAGGCCACGCTGAACAACGCCGGGAACACGATAAAACAGAAGATATCGACCATCAACGAAACGCTGCAACACATCGATTACACGCCCGGCCGGTACATCCGGCTCGACGCGAAGGAGACGCCGGACGCGGAAATACGGGCCTTCCGGCAGGATCTGCGGAAGTGCACGAGCGACATCACCGACGAGTACGACATCTCGGCGAAGTTCGACCAGGTGAAGGAAATCCTCGCGCGCTTCAAGGGGCGGGAAGGGTGCACGGACATGGACCGGAAATGGACCGACAAGGTGACCGACGTCCGCAACTGGTTCGTGTTCACCGCGAGCGAATGCAACCGGGAGGACGGCGTCGTCTACGAGTCGTACTCCGATTCCAGCGGAAAGTCCGGAGGACAGAAGGAAAAGCTGGCGTACACGGTCCTCGCCGCGGGGATCGCCTACCAGTTCGGACTGAACATCGCCGGGAACGCCGAGGGGCGAATGTCGTTCGACGCGCCGCGGTCGTTCTGCTTCGTCATCATCGACGAGGCCTTCAGCAGAGGGTCCGCCGAATCCGCGGAATACGGCCTCGAACTCTTCAAGCGAATCGGGATACAGCTTCTCGTCGTCACGCCGTTGCTCAAGATCAACGTCATCGATCCGTTCGTCTCGTCCGTTGCGTTCGTCCGGTGCGACGAGACGCCGGAAGGGAAGAATTCCCTGGTCCGGATGATCACGATGGACGAGTACCGGGCGAAGAAGGAGAGCGTCGCGGCATGAACCTGACGCGCCTGCCCGACATCAGGCGGCAGCTTCTCGGACTGTGGGACGGCGGAACGATCCTGTCGTCGGTCGTCTCCGGCGACGCGCTGTTCCCCTGCCGGCTCAAGGCGCGGGTCCCGTCCTCGAAGGATTTCACCGACTCGTTCGACGAGGTCCGGAAATGGATTTCCGAGATCAAGACCGTGGGCGGGATACGGCTGGAATGGCGGATCGTGAACAACAGGCTTCGGGGAAACAACCCGTCGCCGTCGGAACTATGGGTCGACACCATCGACGACGCCCTCGCCATCATCGGCAGGAAGACGGAATTCCGGACATTCCTGCGGATCCTCGACGATACGCGCGCCGCCCTTCCCGAACTCGAAGAGTGGATGCGCCGATTTCCGATGAAAGCCCTCGCCTGCGCCGGCGAGTGGAACCGCCTCCTGGCGATCGTTCGGTGGATGAAGGCGAACCCGAGGCCCGGAATCTACATCAGGGAGGCCGACATCCCCGGCGTCCACACCAAGATCATCGAGAACCATTCCGCCATCCTGGCCGAACTCCTGGACGCCGTGTTGCCGCCGGAGCGCATCGACTTCACGGCGACCGGAAAGAGCGGCTTCTGCAGGCGATACGGCTTCCGGGAAAAGCCGAAACGATACGTTCGCTTCCGGGTGCTCGACGCAAACATCCGGGTGCTCCCCGTGGCCTCGGCGGAGACCGATATCGAGCTGACGAGCGACGTCTTTGCGCAACTCGATATCCCGTGCAGGTTCGTATTCATCGTCGAGAACGAGATCACCTTCCTCGCGTTTCCGGCGCTTCCCGACAGCATCGTGATATACGGCGGCGGAAACAGCGCGGCGGACGCGCTTCGCGGGGTCGCGTGGCTCGGAATGCGAACGATGTTCTATTGGGGAGACCTCGACATCGACGGATTCCGGATTCTGCGGGACCTGCGCGGGGTCTTCCCGGAAGTCCGATCGATCCTGATGGATGAGGAAACGCTGAACGGACACCGGGATCTCTGGACGACGGACAGCGGCGGCGGAACGCTCCCCGCGGAGATGGACGGGCTGACGGACGAGGA
>CAZVUT010000156.1:3582-6569 GCA_964630155.1 uncultured Synergistaceae bacterium | reverse complement strand
AGAAAACCGCCGTGGGCGAAGTTGGAAAAGAGAAGCACCGAATAGACCAGGCTGTATCCTACCGCGATCAATGCATAGACAGAACCCAGAGACAATCCGTTGATGACCTGTTGCAGAAAAGTTTCCAACCCGTGGCTCACCTCTTTCATGATTGTATGTTTGGAACACCATGACGCATCTGCCGATGCGGGAAAAAAAAGTCCTGACAGCTTCCTCAAACGTGTTACGGCTTTGCAGACGATGCGCACAGCCTTTTGGCTTCCAGAGTTGGAACGAATGACGGGAATGAAAACAAAAAGAGCGACGGACCGAGCGGCCCGCCGCTCGGTATGGATGCACCCGACCGGGGTGATTGTATCACTAATTCGTTCGTGACGAAGTTATGAATTCCGGTTTTATTGTGGCCGAATTTTCTTGAAGAACACGCTCTTTCCATCCTGAACCGTCAGCACCACGGCGTCCTTGTCGAGCGGGTTGTGCGTCTTCGGGTCCATGGTCAGCGTCGCGTGATGCAGTTTCAGCTCCTTCGTCGCTTCGAGAGCGTCCCGGATCGCTTTCGGTTCCGCCGCGCCCGCCCTGGTGATCGAATCGGCGAGCCAGTACAGGCTGTCATACGCGAGCACCGCAATGGCGAACTCCTGGCAGTCATCGTTGTACTTCGCCTTGTACGCATCGAAGAAGGGCTTCATCGCCGGATCCTGCCGGGCGAGGTGGTACATCCAGTACGAACCGTCGAGCGCCTTGCCCGCGATCTCGACCATGAATTCGCCGTAGCCGTCGCCGCCGACGTAGATGATATCCTTCATCCCGAGTTCGCTCGCCTGCTTGATCGGCAACGCGAGATCCTTGCCGATATTCGGAAGAACGAGGATCTCGGCGTCGGTCGCCTTGATCTGCGTGAGCTGTGCGCGGAAATCCATATCCTGGCCGCCGCGGAAACCGTAGTCGGCTACGATCGTTCCGCCGTACTCCGTGAAGCTCTTCGTGAAGTATTCGCGCAGTCCCTGGGAGTAGTCGCTGCCGACGTCATAGAGAATCGCGGCCTTCGTTTTCTTCAGTTCCTTCGCGGCGAAATAGCCGATCAGGCGCCCCTGGTAGGGATCGATGAAGCAGATCCGGAACATGAACGGACGGACCTTGCCCTTTTCGTCCACCGTTACGAGCGGATTCGTGGACAACGTGCCGATCTGGGGAATTCCCGCGCGGTTCACGAGCGGGGCCGTTGCGATGTTCGCGCCGCTGGAGGCGGAGCCGAGGATCGCGACGACCTTGTCGTGGTCGATGAGCCGCCGGACCGCGTTCACGGCGTCTTCGGGCCGCGATTTGTAGTCGTAGATGACGATTTCGAGCTTCTTGCCCAGAACGCCGCCCTTCGCGTTGATCTCTTCCGCCGCAAGCTTGACGGCATTGACTTCAGGCTGCCCGTACGCGGCGAAATCCCCGGTGATTCCCGCGAGATACCCGACCTTGATCGTCTCCTCCGCCCACGCGCCCGAAGCGACACAGAGACACAGCATTGCGAGGAACAAAACCGCCTTTCTCATAACTCCCACCTCCGAGACGTCTGTCGGTCGCCGGAAACTCCTTCGAGCGCGGCGCCCGATCCGATATAGTATCCGATATCTGATATCCTAATCACAGACGTCTTCCTTGTCAATCGCCGACCTGGAAGCAAAAGAGAGAGGCCGCCCGCGAGCGGGGCGGCCTCTTTTCGCTACGAATCGTTCTGTACGTCGTAAAGTGGCCGCAAGGCCGCCTTCACGTCGCTGCCGGGCTTATTTGTCTCCGGGCTTGATCTTCTTGAAGAATACGGCCTTCTTCGCCTTGATGTCGGAGACGAGAATGATTCCGTCCTTGTCCTTCGGGTTGTGGAACTCGTCCATCGTCAGCGTGGCGTGCATCAGCTTCAGATCCTTCGTCTTCTCGAGCGCCTCACGGATCTTGGCGGGATCATCGCTTCCGGCGCGCTCGATGGCGTCCTTGAGCCAGTAGACGCAATCATACGCCATAACGGCGTTCATGAACTCCATGCATTCGGTCTTCGTCTGTTCCTCGTACTTCTTGAAAAAGCCCTGCAATGCCGGGTCGGCCTTGTCGACGTGGCTCACCCAGTAAGTGTCCTTCATGGCGTCGCCCGCGATTTCCCACATGAAATCGCCATAGCCGTCGCCGCCGATGATCTCGACGTTCAGTCCGAGTTCACGGGCCTGCTTCACCGCGAGCGGAAGGCACTTGCCCATCGTCGGGATGACGAGAACGTCGGGGTTCTTCTGCTTGATGACGGTGAGCTGCGCACGGAAGTCGACGTCCTCGCCGCGGTGTCCTTCATCGGCGACGATGGTTCCGCCGTATTCCTTGAACGACTTGATGAAGAATTCGCGGAGCCCCTGGGAATAATCGCTGGAAACGTCGTAGAGAATAGCCGCGTTCTTCCTCTTCAGCGTCAGAGCCGCGAAGTTGGCGATCATCTTGCCCTGGTAGGGATCAAGGAAACAGATGCGGAAATTGTACGGACGCACCTTGCCCTTCTCATCCACCGTAACGAGCGGGTTCGTGGGAAGCGTGCCGATATGGGAGACGCCGCCCCGGTTGAAGACGGACGCCGCGGCGATGCAGAGGCCGCTGCCGCTCGGTCCGATGACCGCGCAAACCTTGTCCTGTTCGACGAGGCGCCGGGCCGCATTGACCATATCCTCCTGCCGCGTGCGGCAGTCGTACATGATGAGCTCGATCTTTTTGCCGAGGATTCCGCCCTTCGCGTTGATCTCGTCGACGGCAATCTTGATCGACTCGACCTCAGCCACGCCGTACGCCGCAAAGTCGCCCGTCACCGTCGCGATTTCGCCGACCTTGATCGTGTCGCCGGCGAACGCAGGAACCGCCACGAGGAACAGAAGACTCAAGAGGACTGCACCTTTACGCATACTGCTGAAACCACCCATACGTATTACCCCCCTATCCTGATTTTGTTCCTGTTTCCTGACTCC
>CAZVUT010000156.1:0-3482 GCA_964630155.1 uncultured Synergistaceae bacterium | reverse complement strand
GCGATCGCGTCCGCGACCAGGTAGATGGAATCGTAGCCGAGAACGCCGTTGACGAACTCCTTGCAGTCGTCATTCCACTTCGCCTTGTACGCCTTGAAGAAGGGCTGCATCGCGGGATCTTCCGGCGCCACGTGGTTGATCCAGTAGGAGCCTTCCATCGCCTTTCCGGCGATTTCCCACATGAACTCGCCGTATCCGTCGCCGCCGACGAAAACGATGTCGTTCATCCCGAGTTCGCGGGCCTGCTTCATGATCAGCGCCATTTCCTTGCCCATGTTCGGAAGAACGAGGACATCGGCCTTTTTATCCCGGATCTCGGTGAGCTGCGCCCGGAAATCGACATCCTGGCCGCCGCGGAAGCCCAGATCGGCGACGACCTTTCCGCCGTATTCTCCGAAGCTCTTCATGAAGAACTCGCGAAGCCCCTGGGAGTAATCGTTTCCAACGTCATACAGGATCGCCGCGTTGAGTTTCTTGATCTCATTTGCCGAGAAATAGGCGATGAGCTTTCCCTGATACGGATCGGTGAAGCAGATGCGGAAGGAGAACGGGCGGACCGCTCCCTTCTCGTCCACTGTGACCAGAGGGTTCGTGGAAACGGTGCCGATCTGCGACACACCGAGACGATTGACGACCGGAGCCGTGGCGATGTTGATTCCGCTTCCGTTCGCGCCGACGATGGCCAGGACCTTGTCCTGTTCGATCATCCGGCGGACCGCGTTGACTGCGTCTTCGGCCCGGGTCCGGAAGTCGTACACCACGAGTTCGAGATTCTTTCCGAGAACGCCGCCCTTCGCGTTGATCTCGTCGACCGCAAGCCTCGCCGCCTTTTCCTCTGTCTGTCCGTAGGCGGCCCAGTCACCGGTCAGCGCCGCAAGATAGCCTATTTTCAGGGTATCCGCCGCAAAAACGGCTCCACAGGAAACCAGAAGCAGCACCGCAACCAATCCGCAAAGCAGGAACTTTTTCAACGCCTATCCCCTCCTAAAAAGTAGTTTCTTCAAAACAATGACATTGTACTATGTTTCATTTCCCGCGGCAATTGCTTTTTTGTCGATTCAAACGTCGAGATGTCGGAACAGTGTATAATATCCGGGATGCGGTACGCGGCGTTGCAGCCGCAATATCGGAGGGGATTTTATGAGTTTCGAGCTTCCAGCGTACAATGCTCCGGACTTCTCGAAAGAGGCGTTCCGCTCCGCTCCCGACGTCCGGACGGCCGTCGTGGATCTGGAAGGCGTGGCGCCTGAGGGATTCCATGCATTTTCCATCTACCCCGAGTATTTCCGGATTTCCGGACGGTGGGTGCTCGCCACGGAAAGCCGGATGGACTGCGTTCCCGTCATTCGCGATTCCGGGCGTCCGGATGTCGTGGAGTTCCGGAATCTTCACAAGGGAGACCGTGTGATCCTG
Organism: uncultured Synergistaceae bacterium; assembly: GCA_964630155.1. Lineage (GTDB taxonomy): Bacteria > Synergistota > Synergistia > Synergistales > Aminobacteriaceae > CALFXN01. The sequence goes on along the minus strand of CAZVUT010000156.1, from coordinate 2,069 downwards.
GGCCGTTCCGAGGACGGGAGCGAAGGCATCTTCGTCCACGGCTCCGGATTCGGCTGCGGCGAGGGCGAGGAGGAAATTTTCAGTTTCCGGACAGGGCGTACGCGTGAAACCGCATATTCCCGGGATTACGACAACCTGTACGAACTGCTCCGGTTCGAACGGGATCACGGCTCCATCGTCTGGGTGCTCGGCCCGGCAGTCGTTTTCGACTACGACTCGCGCGAGGCGATGTCCGCCCTGATCGAGCGGGGCTATGTCGACGCCCTGCTCGCGGGCAACGCGCTCGCCACGCATGACCTCGAAGGCGCGATGCTCGGAACGGCTCTCGGACAGGATATCTACACGCAGGAGCAGGTCCGTGGAGGACACTACCACCATCTCGAGGTGATCAACAGGGCGCGCCGCGCGGGTTCCCTCGAAAAGCTCGTGAAGGAGTGGGATCTTTCCTCGGGCGTCATCCGGTCGGCTCTCCGGAAGAATGTTCCCATCGTCCTCGCCGGCTCCATCCGCGACGACGGCCCCTTGCCCGGAGTGTACGGGAACGCGTACGAAGCGCAGGACGCGATGCGGTCGCACCTGCGCCGCGCGACGACGGTTGTCGCGCTGGCGACGCAGCTCCACACGATCGCTTCGGGCAACATGACACCGGCGTTCACGGTCCGGGACGACCGGGTGCGGCCCGTCTTCATCTATTCCGTGGACGTTTCCGAATTCGCCGTGAACAAGCTCCGCGACCGCGGGTCGCTCGAGGTCGTCCCCATCGTCGCGAACGTCCAGGACTTCCTCGTCCATCTGAAGAACCGCCTGGAATAACGGAGACGGAGATGGATCGCGACGAGACGCTTCTGCGGTTCGATACGGCGCACCCCTTCTGGACCCGCGATCTGCTGCGGAGCGAAGGCGCAGCGGAAGAAGCCGTCGACGCGCTGATTTCGGACGCGTTGCTCGCCTGCGAAAACGGCGTGCTTCACCTCACGACCGAAGGGGAGGGCGCCTTTCGCCGCCTTGTTTCGGAGTGCTTCCTCGAATCCGCACCGGGGCGCCCCTCGGGCGACGTTCCGGTGCAACTCTTCCGGACGCGTCTCGAAACAGCGTTCCGGCGGAGCTTTGTCCAGAAATGGGGGACGAAGGAGTTCCACCCCGGCGCCCGCCTGTCGTATATTCCGGAATCCGCGGATCCGGACATTGTTGTAATCGCCGGCGGCAGGCCGGACTGGTCCGCGCGCCGGTCCGCGGAGTCCCGAGCGTTCGCCGAACGCTTCCCCCACACGGGAATGGCCGCCCGCGATTGCTTTCCCAAAGCCGGGGAGGTCCGGGAGTGGATCCTGCGATCCGGAATCCGCGTCGGCGCGCTCGAGACGGACCTTCTGATGTTGTGCGGATACGACGTGAACCACTATATGCACTTTCCGCCGCACCCAAACGACAGCCTCGGACTGAAGGACAAGGACCGCTATTTCTGTTTCCGGACGCCCGGGACGGTCACGGTCGAGGCGCTTCTGGCCGCGACCGGACGGATGCACCTGGCGCTCGATTTCCTGCGCCGCGCGGTTCTTCCCGGTTTCGTCGACCGCGACTCACAGGACCAGGACCAGATCAACTGGCTTGTGTTTGCATCCGACTCGGAGCGCGAGGTCGACCGGGTATTTTCTCTGCTCGCCCCTTTCGGCGACGACCTGATCGCTCCGGCCTTTCCCTTCGAGATATGGGCCGTGTCGGTCGAGGCGCTCGCCTCCGTCGGCGAGCCCTTCGAGAACGTCCACGAACTCTTCGCATCCTGCGGCCGTCCGGTCCGCAGGATGTCCTGAGCACGGAATCTCGTCAGGATTCGTGCTGCGCAATCGGCTCCCGTGACGCAGCGAACACGGCGCACAGGATAACCGCGGCTCCGACGATCTCGTTCCACGACGGGGCCTGTCCGAGCCAGAGAGCGGCGATAAGCATCGCGGTGACGACTTCGTTCATGCCGATAATGCTTGCCGTAGAGGCCGGAACCGTCCGGAGGCCGAAAAAATACAGCGCCCAGCCTCCGACGCTCGCAAAGAGCCCGAGATAGAGCATCAGCGAAA
>CAZVUT010000155.1:0-6580 GCA_964630155.1 uncultured Synergistaceae bacterium | reverse complement strand
ACAAGACGCCGTTCCGTCGGCGGATGGGAGTTGAACCCGTTCGGACTCGTCGAAACGCCGGAGTCCCTCATGCGTTCCAGCGCGCGGTACAGACCCCATGACGAGTACCCCGCCTTCGTGGAGAGCCGCACGCCGTAGTCGTCCGCGGCGACTTCCTGTTCCCGGCTGAAACCGGATTCCGCCAGACCGATGCCGACCCCGGCGATGGTCTCTCCGACGCGGTCCCCCTTGAGCAGCGTGGCCAGCAATGTCCATGCGATACTCCGGCCGACCGTGCTTTTGTAATGTCCGAGCAGAATGTGACCCGCCTCGTGCGCGAGGATGCCCGCCATCTCGTCCTCCGATCGCAACAGGCTCATGAGCCCTTTCGTAACGTGAAGCTCCTGCTTGTCCGGGCCGAACGCGATCCACGCGTTGGGTTCCTTCTTGTCCTCGAAATGTACGGGCGAGGGTTGAAGCTCCGCGGCCGCCGAGATGCGCTCCCATGTTTTCGTCACCACCGCTTCCGACACCACGGCGAGGGCACGGGCGGGAATCGCCAGACAGAGCGCTGTGACCAGAATCGTTATTGCGCGACGTATCATTCCATTCGCCTCCTTCCGGTTCTGTTAAAATCTTACCATGCGCCGAAAAAAGCATACATGACTCCGACACTCCGCCGTTTCGCGGATTTCCCGTCTCTTTCGTGTACGTATGCTTGTCGGCGACAGTTGTGAAAGGAGTCGTTCCGCATGCCCCGAAGATTCGTTTCCCCCCTTTCGGTCGGGATCGCCGTTGCGTTCTGTTATCCGCTGATGTTCTATTTCGCCGAATGGTACGGCCTCGTGGGAGGATGCACGGGCGTGACCACCCGACCGGAGGTCTCGGGATTCATGATCGGCTCGCTCCTGATGGCCGTTTCGAGGAAGGAATTCCGGTCGCAGCCGGCGTTTCTCGTCGGGCCGCTGCTTCTGGGGTTCGCGACGGGGTTCGCGTTGCCCGAGTTTTTCGGCTGTCCCTGGTGCGTCTTTCTCCAGCTCGGGTATGGACACGCCGGTCGCGCGTTCGAGGCCGTCGCGTTCGTTTTCGGCGGTTGGCTCGGCGTCCGGATGCTCATGAAGGGGTTTTCGATCCAGTCCGGCGCGCGCGTCCGCGTCTCCGACGCGTGGGCGAAATGCATCGTCGTCCTGACGGCGATGGCATCGATATGCTATATGGCGTACTCGCTGGATCTGAACTATCCGCGCCAGTTCCTCGCGGTCGGAATCGTCGTCCTCATCGGAACCGCGCTCGGAGCGGCGATGCAGACGGTGCGGTTCTGCGTCATCGAAGGGCTCCGGAACGCGCTGTGGTTCCGCATGCCGTCGGGCTTCATCCCGATTCTTTCCATGACTGCCGGTTCGCTGCTCTACGCACTGCTGTCCGGGACGTTCACGCCCGATTTTCTGCCTGCCGATCCGATCAAGGGGCTCTGGCCGACGCTCGTCAAGACCGTCTCGACGGCGCTCGCGGCCTTCGCGTTCATGATCTCGGGCGGGTGCACCGTCTGGCATGCGGTCAACGCCGGGAACGGCGCGCTTTCCGGACTCGTCTTTCTTGCGGGAATGCTGTTTTCGAGCCTCGCCCACAAACTTTCGGCTCTTGCGTCCCTCGAGAAAGCCTTCGCCGGGCTGCTCTTTTCCGATGTCCCGAAGGTGACGCACGCCATGCGGACGCTCTCTTCGTCCGTCCTGTCCCTCCTGATCGCGGCGGCCGTCATTCTGGCGGCGCTCCTGATCTTCCGGGCTTCGATCCGGAAGGAAGAGTGACCTGCTCCGTGGGGCGCGTCAAGGTTGGGAACCTGAAAGAGGGCATGGTGCTCGCGTCCGATCTGAAGGCCCCGAACGGGCGCTTCATTCTGGCGAAGGGTGCGGCGCTGTCGGACAAGCACACCCGGATGATGAAGGTCTGGGGCGTCGTCGAAGCCGATATCGAGGGAACGGACGACGCGGAAGTCCAGGAAAAGACCCGCATCGACGAGGATACGGCGCGAAAGGGGGAGGAAATCGCCTCCCTGCTCCTTCCGCCGGGCGAAGGCGAGCACGGATGCCTCGCGGAACTCCGGCGCCTGTGCGGCGTCCGGTTCACGGAGCGGATCGCCGCGGGGACTCCCGGTCCCTTCCCGGAGCTTGAAGAGCTGAATCGTCCCCGTGCGGACATTCTGAGGGCGGGCAGGACGGATGTCGTCATCCCCGGAGAGGGCGCGTCTCAGGAGTTTCTCCTGCGGCAGGACGTCCGTCTCGCGTCGTTTCCGGATATCTACTTCAAGATCCGGGAGGTGCTCAACTCGCCCATCAGCTCCGCCACGCACATCGCACAGGTCGTCAGCAAGGACCCGAGCCTGACGGTCCGGCTGCTCCGGCTCGTGAACAGCTCCTTCTACGGCTTTCCGACTCCCATTACGTCGATCCCGCGCGCCGTCGCAATCATCGGAACGAACGAACTCACGTCGCTCGCGCTCGCGGTTTCGACGATCAGCGTTTTCAAGCACGTTCCGCCGCAGTTGGTGGATATGAAATCCTTCTGGAAGCATTCCATCTCGTGCGGTGTCTTCTCGCGCCTTCTCGCCTTTTCCCGGAGGCATCCGTCCGAGGAAAGGTTCTTCCTGGCCGGGTTGCTGCACGACCTGGGACGGATCATCCTGCTGACGCGCCTTCCCCAGGTGATGACCTCCCTGATGGAGCACGCGAGACGCGCGAGGCGTCCGCTCGTCGAGTCGGAGCGCGACTTTCTGGGATACGATCACGCAATGCTGGGCAACCGCCTTCTTGAGCAGTGGAACATTCCCGAACCCATACGGAACCTCGTGAAGCGCCACCACGCTGCGCCGGGCGCGGAGGGAAACGATCCCTCCGGCGAGACATCCCCGGAAGAGACGCCCTCGAGAGACGCCGTTCTCGTGCATCTCGGGGACGTGATCGCCAACGCGCTGCGGGTCGGGACGAGCGGCTCGTTCTTTGTCCCGCTGCCGGAAAGCGCGGCGTGGGATCTCGCGGAGCTCACTCCTCCGGCGCTTGAGTCCATCGTCAAACAGGGAGAGCGGCAGGTCCGGGAGATCATGAACGTCTTTCTGGTCTTTTGAGCGGCGCGCATGGCGGACGAAAACGTCGATCTGCAGAGCCTTCGGGACAGAATCGCGGTGCTGGAAGAGGAACGCCGCTCCGTGGCGCAGATCCTTGAGGCGGCCCTTTCCTCCGTCACGTTCGGCATCGCCGTGGACGACTCCTTCACCGAGGAAGAGCTGCTTCGGCAGGCCGCGCAGCGTCTGCGTTCCTTCGTGCGATTCCGGACGACCGCGTTCTACCTCGTCAGCGGGGACGGGCTGGATTTCGACTGCCGCTATTGCGATCCGAGCGACGCGCTCCCGTGGGTGGAGCGGGAAAAGGACATCCTCGTCGAGGACGGAACGATCGCGTGGTGCATCGACCGGAACCGGCCCGTCACGGTCACGGCGTCGGACGGCGCGACGCCTATCCTGCTCCATGCGATCATCAGCCAGAACCGGAGCATGGGGCTCTTTCTCGGTGCGCCGGACGAGGACGAACGAGAGATTCTCGACGTCTCCTTCGCCTTCCTGACCGTCATTCTCGGGGCGACCGCAGGGCTGCTGCAGAATGCGGAACTGTACCGCACCATCAGACGCCTGAACGAGGAACTCGAGGGAAAGGTCCTGCGTCTCGAGGAATCCGAGCGGGCGCTCGAGGACGCGAACCGTTCCAAGGACAGCTTCCTCGCGAATATCAGCCACGAAATCCGCACGCCGATGAACGGAATCATCGGGATGGGAACGCTGCTCTCCCAGACCCGTCTCGACGAGAACCAGGCCGAAATGACGCGCACGATTCTCTCCGAATCCGAGCAGATGATGCGACTTCTCAACGACCTGCTCGACATCTCGAAGATCGAGGCCGGACGCCTGGATTTCGAGCAGATCCCCTTCGATCTCCGCGAGCTTCTCCGAAATCTGCGCGCGACGTACGGCCGCATGGCGGAGAGCAAGGGGCTTGCTTTCGTCATGGAAACCGACCCGCAGCTTCCAGGATCGCTTGTCGGGGACGCGGGGCGTGTGCGGCAGGTCTTCGCGAACCTGCTCGGAAACGCGGTCAAGTTCACGCAGCGGGGCGCCGTGAGCGTTCGCGTCGCGCTGTTGTCCCGCACGGCCGATCGGTGCCGCATCCTGACCCGGATTACGGATACCGGGATCGGCATCCCCTCCGAAACGATCGAGCGGCTCTTCGAGCCCTTCACGCAGGCCGACGCCTCGACCTCCCGTCTCTACGGCGGAAGCGGGCTCGGACTGGCGATCTCCCGTCGCCTCGTCGGGATGATGGGCGGCCGGATCGAGGTCGAAAGCGATCCCGGCGAAGGATCGACCTTCCGGTTCACCCTCGATCTCCCGGCGTCGGAGGAGCAGCCGAGCGAGTGCGCGGGCGGAGGCGGAGACGCGGTCGCTTCGCGCGAGAGAATCGCCGGGTTGCGCGTCCTGGTGGCGGAGGACAACGCGACGAATCGCCGCATTATCGCAGCGCTGCTCGAAAAGCTCGATGTCACGGCCGATTTGGCCGAAAACGGCCGGGAAACGTTGGACGCGCTTGCGCGTGGACGGTATGATATGGTGCTGATGGACGTTCAGATGCCTGGAATGGATGGCCTCGAGACGACGCGCCGCATCCGGGCGGGCGAGGCCGCCGGCGCACGCATTCCCATCGTCGCGATGACGGCGAACGCGATGAAGGGAGACAGGGAGGCGTGCCTTGCGGCCGGAATGGACGGATACCTGTCCAAGCCGATCTCCCCGGTGGAGCTGGAACGGATCATGGCCTTCGCCGCACAGAGAGTTCAGGATGAGGACAACCACGAAAAACCGATCGCCCGGACGGACGTTTTCGATCGGGCATCTTTGCTGGAGAGGGTCGTATGGGACGAAGAACTCTGTTCTCGGGTCGTAGAGACCTTTTTAGACGATGGGAAGAATCTCGTCTCCCAGTTCGTCGATGCGGCGGAACGAGGGGATCCGGTCAGCGCGAAGATCGCGGCGCACACCCTCAGGGGAGCGGCGGCGAACGTCGCTGCCGGAACGCTGGCTTCTCTGGCGTCGAGCGCGGAAGAGACGGCTTCGGAAGGAGACACGGACCGGCTGCGCGGCTTTTCGGCCCGATTGAAGGACGAATGGCGGCGCTTTACGGATCTGGCTTCATTTCAAAAAGACGACGAAAAGGACTGAACGGAATGCGGATACTGATCGCCGAGGACGACGCCACATCGCGTCTCCTTCTGGAGTCGCTGCTTCGGAAATGGGGCTACGACGTCGTGGTCGCGCGGGACGGAGAGGAAGCGTGGCGCATCCTGTCGGCCGAGAATTCGCCGCTGATTGCGCTCATCGACTGGGTCATGCCGGGACTTGAAGGCCCCGAACTGTGCCGGCGGCTCCGCGCGCACGTCCCGAACGGCAGCTCCTACCGCTATGTCATCCTCGTGACCGTTCGGGACGAGAAAGTACATATCGTCAAGGGGCTCGAGTCCGGCGCGGACGACTACATCACGAAGCCGTTCGATCCCCACGAACTGCGGGTGCGCATCACCGCAGGGCAGCGCGTCGTGGAGCTTCAGGAAGAACTTCGTCACATGGCCCTGTACGACTCGCTGACGAAGCTCAGGAACCGGCGGGCGATCTTCGACCGCCTCGAAGAGGAGCTGTCCCGCTCGCGCAGGGAGGGGAACCGTCTCTGCATCGGACTCCTCGACCTGGACTTTTTCAAGAATGTCAATGACACGCACGGACACCTGGCCGGGGACGAAGTGCTCCGGGAGACGGCGCGCCGCATCCGGTCGTCCCTCCGGAACTACGACATCGCCGGACGTTATGGGGGCGAGGAGTTCCTCGTCATCCTGCCCGGCGCGAATCGCGAAGACGCGCTGCGCACGCTCGAACGCGTCCGTCTCGCGGTGGGGGGGACCCCGATGGAGACCCTGGATGGAGGAGCCGTCGCGGTGACGGCGAGCATCGGTTTCGCCTGCGACGACGGGGAGTCGAATCCGGACGTCCTTGTGCGACGCGCAGACGCGGCGCTCTACAGGGCGAAGAACGACGGACGGAACAGGGTGAACGAATGACGTTTCTTGTACGCATGCTGGCCTCGCTCGTTTTTCTTGCGTCTCTCGCCGCTCCGCTCGGCGCGGCGGATGTCGAACGGCTTTTCCGGGATCGGCGCTGGGGAGAGCTGGACAAGGTCTTTGCGGTTTCCTCTCCCGACATGACGCCGAAGGAACTCTCTCTCGTCGCGAACGCGTACTGGGTCCGTGGAAACTGGAAAGACGCCGTCGCCTGCATGGACCGGGCGAAAAAGGGGATGCCGGGAGAGATCGCCCCCTACGCCGATATGATCCGGATTCTCGGACTCGAACGAACGGAGCGGACGGAAGAGGCTCGCGGGGAAGCGGCGCGACTCCTTGCGTCGAAGCCCCCGAAGGATCTCGAGTACTTTGCGGCCTATGCGCTCTACCGGATGACCGACCCGAAGGACACGGCGTCGCGGCGGGCGATGCTCCGGAAGATGCACGC
>CAZVUT010000154.1:0-6598 GCA_964630155.1 uncultured Synergistaceae bacterium | reverse complement strand
CTTCTCGAGAAGGGGCGCGTCGCGACGCTCCCCGGATCGGCGTTCGGCGCGTGCGGCGAGGGCTACCTCCGGCTGGCCTGCACGTGCGCGATGCCGAAGCTCGTGACGGCGATGGACCGGATGGCGGCGTACGCGGCTTCGATCCGCGCGTAGCGTCGCGCGGCCTTCGATACGGCGAAGGGACCGGGGAAAGCGCGCCCGGTCCCTTTTTTATCGCTTCTTTCGGATTCCGAAACGTCCGCGGATTACTTCGGATCCGGTCGGTAGCTGTACGATGGGTGGCTCTGGCCCGTGGGCGGGTAGAAGACATCGCCGACGTACGCGAATCCGAGCTTTTCGAGAAGGATCTTTCGCGACGCGACGTTCTTCGGGTTGTGCCCCGCGAAGAGCCCCTTCGCGTCGAGCGTGTCGAAGGCGTATTTGATGACGGCGAGCGCGGCCTCGACCGCGTACCCCTGTCCCCACACGGCGCGCCGCAGGTGGAACCCCAGTTCGTAGACGCCGTTCGGCAGGTCGTAGGGCCGCAACCCGCAACGTCCGGCGTGCCTTCCGGTCGCCAGTTCGAAGATCGGCCAGTACTGAACGCCGTACACATCGCCGTTGCGGACTTCCGTCGCGAGCCGGTCGCGCACCTCCTGGTCCGTGAACGCGCCGCTCGCGCAGATGAGCTTCGTCACCTCGGGATCGCCCCACAGGCCGAAGGCGAGTTCCGTATCGTTCGCCGTCCACTTCGAAAAGCCGAGACGCTCCGTCTTCAGGAAATACTCCCTCATCTCGCGACACCTCCGTGTAGGACCGATACCCCATTATCCCCGGCGGACCGGCCTATTTCAACCGGACATCCATCACGAAAGCCCGGACGGTTCGCTCGCCGGACACAGAAGAAAGCGGTGCAGCGCATCTTCTCCCTGACGGACGGGAAATATGCCTGAGTATTGTAATACATAACAGGGGTGCTCCAGTGATATTCGGGCAGCGTTCCATGGGGCGGAATTCGCGTGTGAAGGTCTATTTCTTTTCGTGTTTCCCGGGCAGCGAGAAGCTGAACGCCGCCCCCTCGCCCGGTTTGCTCTCAGCCCGGACGCGTCCCCCGTGCCGCAGGACGATCCGTTTCACGAGCGCCAGTCCGATGCCGGTTCCCTCGAAGTCTTCCACACTGTGCAGCCGCTGAAAGACGTTGAACAGACGGCCTTCATAGACCATATCGAATCCCACCCCGTTGTCCCGGACGGTGTACACGGTTTCGCCGTTCTCCTCGCGCCCCGATACATTCACGATCGCGTGTTCGCGCGTACGGGTGAACTTGACGGCGTTGGACAGAAGATTGACCAGCACTTCGCGTATGGTCGCCAAATCGCCATGGGCGACCGGCAACCGTCCGATGTCCAGGGTGATGTCGCGCCCCTCGCGAAGGACGGAGAGCTTGTCCCACACGTTCCGGACCAGATCTTCCATGTTGAGGGAAGACATCGCGAGTTCCGTTCGCCCCATGCGGGAAAACGAGAGCAGATCCGTGATCAGCTGCCCCATATCCCGCGCGCTGTTGCGGATGACATTCAGCAGCCTGCGGCCTTCATCATCCAGACGACTCGCGTAGTCTTCGTCGAGAATCCGCGCAAATCCGTCGACGGCCCTGAGAGGCGCCTTGAGATCGTGCGAGACGGAATACGAGAACGCCTCCAGTTCACGGTTCGCGACTTCGAGTTCCGCAGTGCGGTGCGCGACGAGTTCTTCGAGATTGTTGCGATGTTGTCGCAGCTCCTCTTCGGCCTGCTTTCGTTCGGTGATGTCAAGACAATGACCGATGTAGCCCACGAATTCCCCCTTGCTGTCGTAGCGCGGGCAACCGTCGTCGAGGATCCACCGGTATTCGCCGTCGTGGCGGCGCAGGCGATATTCGATGCTGAATGTCTCCCGCCGGTCGAATGCCCGGGCGTATATTTCCAGACAGCGCTGCATGTCGTCCGGATGAACCCCTTCCGCCCAGCCGTTCCCGATTTCCTGTTCGAGCGTGCGCCCCGTGAATTCGAGCCAGACGCGATTGAAATAGTTACAGAGTTTATCCGTGCCGGCTGTCCAGATCAGCGCCTGGCCGGAATCCGCCAGAGTCCTGCGGCTCTGTTCGTTTTCCCGCAACGCCTCTTCCGACTTCTTGCGTTCGGTGATGTCGCTCATCACGACGCGGCATACGGGCGATCCGTCGTCATCCTGCGCGGGCGCGGCCGCCATGTGCGCCCAGAATGTCGTTCCGTCCCTTTTCGTCATCCGCAGTTCGCACGTCTGCGGTGCGCCGGTGTCGAAGATACGCTTGCCGAGCAGATAGTAGATGTCCCGGTCTTCTTCGCGGACGAACCGGACGATCGGCCGCCCGACCAGTGCGTTCCGGGCGACATCCAGCAGGGTCGCGGCGGTTAGGTTGGCTTCAAGGACCAGCCCTCTTTCGGAAATGGTGCAATACCCAACCGGAGCCAGGTCGTAGAGGTCGAAATAGCGCGCCCTTGCTGCGTCCAGTTCCACCTGCACCCGGCGCAGTTCCGCGTTCTGCATCTCCAGTTCGATCTGATGAACATGCAGCTCATGAAGCATCCGCCGCGTTTCCGCAGATGAGAGTGTTTTCGGGTTTTCCGTCGATCCGGCGCTCTTTTCCCGGGCGATCTTTTCGGCCCGACGGCGCAGTTTGGCTGCGTCATCCGTTATTCGGTTGTCCCCGTTCTTCATTGCGCGCCTCCTGTATTGCGGCCGATCTCCGGTTCTTATCGGCCCGCTCCGTTGTCGCGATTGCGTACATCCGATCGTCTGCATCCACAAGGGCTGTGGCGGTCACCCATACATTCACGACGGCGCCTTCCCTGGTGATCCGCTGTGTGCGGTACGGTTCAAGAATTTCGGCCCGGCAAAGCTGATGCACTCTGTCGAACGCTTCCTCCTGCAACCCGTCCGGGATCATCCGGTCGCGGACATTCATCTCCAGCGCCTCGGCTTCGCTCCAGCCGTACATCTTCACCGCTCCCGGATTCCAGGCCAGGATGCGCCCCTCGATATCCTGCACGATGATGGCGTCGTACGCATCGCGCACGACGACCGCCATTCGGGTCAGATCATTCGCCTTCCGCAGCGCTTCCCGCGTCCGCACAATTTCCGTGATATCCACGAAGGTGATCACGGCGCCCTCGATAATGTTTTCGAGCGTACGGTAGGGCAGGATGTGCATCGAATACCACGTCCCGGCCTTTGTCTGAACGTCCGTTTCTTTGGGAACCAGCGTGGCCAGGACCGACCGTACGTCCTCCGCCAGGCTGTCATAGCCGGTCAGGTTGGATGCGATGCGGTCCACGGGGCGTCCTGTGTCGCCGGGGATCAGATTGATGATCCGGGTCGCCGTAGGGGTGTAACGGAGGATGCGCAGCCCGGGATCCAAGAAGACCGTGGCGATGCCGGTGCCGGCCAGAAGGTTGTTCATGTCGTTGTTGGCGCGCGACAGAGCGCTCACCTTTTCCCGAAGTTCGGAATTGACCGTAGTCAGCTCTTCGTTGACCGACTGCAGCTCTTCCCGGGAGGTCTCCAGTTCTTCGTTCGTGGACTGCAATTCCTCGTTGACCGACAGCATCTCCTCATTTGAGGACTTGAACGCTTCATTGGAGGTCTCCCGTTTCGCGCCGTCGGCTCCGACAACCCCGTCTCCCGCCCCGGCTTGCAGGGAAGGACCGGACTCTTTCGGGATCGACGGTCCGGACGCCGGATTTTTCGCGGGAAAGGCATTCGTTTTCACGTTCCGGTAAACAGCCTTCCCCCGCGCCGACAGGGGCGGCAGATACGTGTTCTGCGCCGCACGCCGCTCGCCCGCTACGCCGTCCGCACGCCGGTACAACTTCGATTTCCGGTCCAGAACGGTGAACAGATCGGCGAACTTCCCCACGGTTTCCGACGTGCCGAGAAAGAGGAAGCCGCCAGGGTTCAGCGAATAGTGGAACAGGGGAATGAGTCGTTTCTGCAAATCTCCGCCCATATAGATAAGGAGGTTGCGGCAACTGATGAGGTCGATTCGGGAGAACGGCGGGTCAGTGATCACGTCCTGCTCGGAAAAGACCAGCATATCGCGGACGCTTTTATGGATGCGGTACGTATTGCCGTCAGGCTCGAGCGTGAAGAAGCGCGCCAGTCGTTCCGGTGTGAGGGATGCGGCGATGCCGGCAGGATAGAGGCCCGCACGCGCCTTTGCAATGGCCTGCGCATCAATGTCGGTGGCGAAGACCTGGACCCGGAACTCCCGTTTCAGAACCTCCAGTCGTTCCTGCAGGAGGATGGCGATGGAACAGGCTTCCTCGCCGGTGGAACAGCCGGGAACCCAGACGCGGATTGCGTCATTCGCCGGCGCGCGATCGAAAAGCCGGGGAATGACGTTTTTCTCAAGCGATCTGAAAGCCTCCGGATCGCGGAAAAAGCCGGTCACGCCGATCAGCAGGTCGCGAAAGAGCGCTTCCACCTCGGCCGGCGTCCGTTGCGCATACCGCAGATACCCGTCGATCGTTTCGATCTGGTGGACGGCCAGGCGCCGCTCGATACGACGACGGATCGTGTCCGGTTTGTACAGCGAAAAATCGTGCCCCGTCCGGGAGCGCAGCAGGATGAAAATCTTCTTCAGCACGTTTTCTGTCCTGGACGACGGAACGCACAGGGCCCGGGGAAGCGCGCCGAAGGCGTGCGCTGTGTAGGCCGCGAACCGGGAGGGCATCTCGGCGGGAGCAAGCTCGTAGTCCACCAGGCCGGTGGCGATGGCGCTTCGCGGCATGTCGTCGTACTCGGCTGAGTCGGGGGTCTGCGCCATGACCATTCCGCCTTCGCCCTTGACGGCCCGCACTCCCTGAGTTCCGTCGTTGCCGGTTCCCGAGAGAACGATGCACACGGCCCGCTCGCGCCGGTCCTGCGCCAGGGAACGAAAGAAGAAGTCGATCGGCAGGCGCCGTCCGCGCGGCGCGGATGGTTCCATCAGATGGAGGACGCCGTTCAGGAAGGCCATGTCGCGATTGGGCGGAATGACATAGACGCAGTTGGGAAGCACCGCCATTCCGTCCTCGACTTCGAAGACCCGCATACGGGTGTGGCGCCGGATGAGTTCGGCGAGGATGCTCTGGTGATCCGGAGCCAGATGCTGCACAAGAACAAAGGCCATACGGGTATCGACGCCGGCGGGCATGCCGGAGAAAAACGCCTCGAAGGCCGCCAGTCCTCCGGCGGACGCGCCGATGCCGACAATAGGGAAGCCCTCTCGCCCGGAACCGTCGAATCCCGTGTCGGCAGGCGTCTCCTCGCGGGGCGATGAGGATCCGCCCGGTTCCGTGATCGGTATCCGGACTTCGTCGTTCTTTCGGGTCATGGCGATCCTCTCCTGACTTGAATGACGCCCGGGCGTTCGCGTCGGATTTTCACGATGCGTCGCGCGATGCCGCGAGCCATCGGCACTCCTTGTGATTCGCCGCTGTTTCTGTCCGTCGGGAAAATATCGCCCAGGGAATGGCTCTGCGTCGGGCTGCAATTCGAGGCTGCGAGCGTCGCCTTTTGCTCATTATTTTGAATGGAATTTTACGGAAAGTATACGCAAAATGAAGCTGTTTGTCAATGTATTGCGAACTGTCGGAACATGTGGAAGGAAGGCGGCTTCAGAACAAGGCAGTAGCTGCGAGAAGCGGGGATCCCGTTATCCCTTCTTCCGTACTGGTGCTGTCGTCGCCGGTGCGGCGCGGCGTCACTCCCGGATCTTCGCGTACAGATACTGGTCCAGAATCCGTCCGTCCTTGAGCACGTTGCGGCGCATGCGCCCCTCGAGAGCGAATCCCGCCTTTTCGAGCACGCGGCAAGACGCTGTGTTGCCCTCGTACGGTTCGGCGTAGATCCGCACAAGGCCGAAGGTCTCGAACGCGAAGTCCGAAAAGACGCGGGCGGTTTCGGTCATGATCCCGCGTCCCCAGTAGGGTTCCGCGAGCCAGTAGCCCATCTCGGCGGTCAGGCGATGGACGTCGGCGTTGAGCGTGAGGCCGATCGCGCCGATGGCTTCGTCCGGCGTCGCTACCGCGAAGAAGGTCACGGGGGTTTGCCGCGCGACGATACCGAGAAAGGCGTTCGCGTCGGCGGCCGTGTAGGGGTATGGGAAGGCGTCGCGCATGCGCATCGAGACATTGCGGTTATCCGCGTGTTTCACGAGAGCCGGGACGTCGTCCGCATTCCACGGACGGATGGATCCGTATGACGTTGCGATCGGAATCATCGGTGGTTCGCTCCCTCCGGCGGGTGTTGTGCGGCATTGTACCACCGGACCTCAGGGGATCGCCATCGCCCCCGCGAGGCCGCCGAGGGTCTCGATCGCGTGTTCCACCTCTTCGGTCCAGAACGCGGCGTTGAGCCGGAAGCAGTTGCCGTACCGCCCCGTCATCGTGAAGACGGCCCCCGGTGCGATCATGATGCGCTCGCCCACGGCCTGTTCGTAGAGCTTGAGCGAGTCGATCTCCTCGGGAAGCTCCACCCAGAGCATGAAGCCCCCTTCGGGATGCGACACGCGCGTCCCCTCCGGAAAGCACCGCAGGATCGCCTCGCGCATCTGCGC
>CAZVUT010000153.1:0-6755 GCA_964630155.1 uncultured Synergistaceae bacterium | reverse complement strand
GGAACCTCGACGACTTCACGGTGGACCTCCGCACCACGGAGCGCCTGAAGAGCGCCCTCGTCCGCCGCGAACCGCGGGGAACTCGCATCGTCGTCGCCGAAAGCGGCGTGACGGACGAAGCCGACGCGGCGCGTCTCGCCGACGCGGGCGTCGACGCCATCCTCGTCGGGGAGGCGCTCATGCGAGCTCCCGATCCGGCGGCCATGATCCGGTCGTTCCGAAAGAAGGGGGGGCGTCCGCGCGGCATGATTTCGATACGGCGCTTCGCACCCGGGTGAAACGGCGCGCGCTCCCGACCGCCGCGCCCGAAGGAAACAAGACGATCCGATGCATCCGAAAGGAGAATGAAACGTATGAAAACATCCATGTACTTCGGCCCCTTCGGAGGCCAGTATGTCCCGGAAACACTCGTCCCGGCCCTCGACGAACTCGAGGACGCCTACCTGAAAAGCACGACCGACCCGACCTTCGACGCGGAGCTGCTTCCGCTGCTCCGGGACTACGTCGGCCGCCCCTCGGCGCTCACCTTCGCGTCCCGGATCACGGAATCTCTCGGCGGCGCGAAGGTCTACCTCAAGCGCGAGGACCTGAACCACACGGGCGCGCACAAGATCAACAACGCGCTCGGCCAGATCCTTCTGGCGCGGCGCATGGGCAAGCGGCGAATCATCGCCGAAACGGGCGCGGGGATGCACGGCGTCGCCGCCGCGACCGCCGCGGCGCTCTTCGGCCTGGAGTGCGTCGTCTACATGGGGGAGGAGGACATCCGCCGGCAGGCCCCCAACGTCGCGCGGATGAAGCTCCTCGGCGCGGAGGTCGTCTCCGTCGAGTCGGGCTCGAAGACCCTCAAGGACGCCGTCAACGAAGCCATCCGCGACTGGGTCGCGAACGTCGAAGACTCCTTCTACGTCATCGGCTCCGTGATGGGCCCGCACCCCTATCCGCTCATGGTGCGCAACTTCCAGCGGATCATCGGCGTCGAGGCCCGGGCCCAGATGCTCGAAAAGGAGGGACGCCTTCCCGACCAGGTGGTCGCCTGCGTAGGCGGCGGAAGCAACGCGATGGGGATCTTCCACGCCTTCGTCGACGACGCGGGCGTCGCCCTCATCGGCGTCGAGGCGGCGGGCAGGGGCGTGGACACGGGACTCCACGCCGCCACGATCACGGCGGGCAGGCCGGGCGTCCTCCACGGATCGTACTCCTACGTCCTGTACGACGACGACGGACAGATCCAGCCGGCCTTCTCGATCTCCGCGGGGCTCGACTACCCCGGCGTCGGCCCGGAACACAGCATGCTCGCCGAAACCGGACGGGCGACCTACGTCTCCGCCACGGACGACGAGGCCGTCGAGGCCTTCCGGCGCACCTGCCGCCTCGAAGGCATCATCCCGGCGCTCGAAAGCTCCCACGCGCTCGCCCACGTCTACCGGACCGCGTCCGCCCTTCCGAAGGACGACATCGTCCTCGTGAACCTCTCGGGGCGCGGCGACAAGGACATGGACGCCATCCTGTCCCTCTGAACGAAAGGAGATCCGACAATGACAACGCTCAAGGCAGCCTTCGAAGGCAAAAAGGCGCTCATCACCTACATCACGGCGGGCGACCCCGACCTCGGGACCACCGCGTACCTGCTGCACCTGCTTGACCGGGAGGGGGTCGACATCCTCGAAGTGGGAATCCCGTTCTCCGACCCGCTCGCCGACGGCCCCGTCATCCAGCAGGCCGGGCAGCGGGCCCTCGCGGGCGGAGCGACCCTGAAGAAGATCCTCGGCATGCTCGCCGGCCTCAGGGGCGCAATCTCCGCCCCCATCGCACTGATGGGGTACATGAACCCGATCATCGCCTACGGCCTCGAACAATTCGCCGCCGACGCGGCAGACGCGGGCGCGGCCGGGGTCATCGTCCCCGACCTCCCCTTCCACCAGAGCGAGCCGCTCGCCTCGCTGCTCCGGAAAAAGGGGATCGACCTCATCCTCATGGTCACCCCGAACACGACGTCCGAGCGGCTCGGGGACATCGCGGCGCGCGCGTCGGGCTTCCTCTACTGCGTCTCCCGGCTCGGCGTCACGGGGGACGCCCGAACGGTCGAAGCGCCCCTGAAAGACTACATCGGCCGCGTACGATCGCACACGTCCCTGCCCCTGGCCCTGGGATTCGGCGTGAACGGACCGGAAAAGGCGCGCCTCGCCGCGCGCGTCGCGGACGGCGTCGTCGTCGGCAGCGCGCTCATCTCCCTCCTCCACCCCTGCGGCGCGGACAGGACGCGGCTCGAAGCGGCGGCGTCCGGCTTCGCCCGGGCGCTCCGCGAGGCCGTCGACGGCGCCTGTCCGGACGGGACCCCGGGACATGGCGCAACATGTGCGCTATAATGAGGGACAAAACGAGGGGTGATACGAGATGCAATTTGTCGCGACCAGAGATGTCCGGGCGAATCCCGCAATTTTGCTCGGAGAAGAGGGAACGATCGTGATGCAGAACGGCAAGCCGCGGGCGATCTGCTTCCCTCTCGAAGACGGAGACGACCCGCTGCTCGCCGAACAGGCGTGGAGACGCGCCCGCTTCGGGATCGCGCTGGAGACGCTTCGGGCCGACGCCGTACGAAGCGGCGCGGCGTCGCTCTCCGACGAAGAGATCGACGCGGAAATCCGTGCGGCGCGTTCCGAGGCGACGCCCGCCTGACAATGGACGCCGTCCTCGACACGAACGTGGTCGTCTCGGCGATCCTTTATCCGGCGCGAGGCCCCGCGCTCGTGCTGAACGCCTTTCAGGCGCGACTGATCGGCCTCGTTGTGGATTGTCGCATCCTGACCGAATACCGGACCGTCCTGAAACGCCCGAAATTCGGCCTGTCTCCGAAGGTCGTCGACGCATTGGTCGACGACCTCACCGCACTCGCACAGATCGTCGTCGCGACGCCTCTGCCCGTGGATCTGCCGATCCGCGATCCCGGCGACATTCCTTTCATCGGGTGCGCCCTCGCCGCCCATTGTCCCGTCGTCACCGGCAACGGGCGGCGTTTTTCCGACATCCCGGGCCTTCGCGTCCTCTCTCCGGCGGAGATTCTCGATCTGCTGAACCTCAGAGGGGCTTAGGGGCGAGGAAACCGCCTCACGAGCCGCGCAACCTCCGGATTCGAGGAGCGATAACTGACGATCGCGACGTCGAGATCCCTGCCTTCGCATAAGTGCAGCGCGCGCTCGCAGCTCTCCGTGATCCATTCGGAGCGGTTCGCGAAGACGCCGCCGCCGACGAGCGTCAGGAAGACGCTATTGTTCCCGGTCTCGGAGGCGTTCAGCGCCGCGGCGCACATCGTCGCCTCGTAGGTCGCCTCGAGCACCAGGCGCGCGAAGGGCTCCCAGAGGTCCGCCGGACGGACGCCGTAGCCGACCGGAAGCGCCGAACAGTACGCCTGCGTCACGGCATGGAGTCCGCCCCGGATCGTCACCTGCGTGTTCCACTGAACGCCGATCCGCAGCAGCCCCTTCAGGCGCTCCCGTTCTTCGGGCGACATCGCCCCGAGCGCCCGGGAGATATCGGAAAGCCCTGCGCCCGTCGCTAGGGCGTAGCCGTTGCGCATCGTCCAGAGCCGGTCCCCCGAATTGCCCAGCGCGTCGCCGAGGTCCGAAAGGCAGTCGATCTGATTGTCCGAGGTCTGCCCCACGCGGCCGCGCACGGGCGCGAAATAGTTGCGGAAAATCGTTCCCGCTCCGGCCGCGACGGCGCACGCCGGCCCCTGCGTGTGGTCGTGCTCGTAGATTCCGACGCCGCGTTCGGGCGTCACATCGGGGCCCGCCATCTCGAGCAGGTTGAACTGCGAGGCGACCTGGAACAGCGCCCCCGCGTTCGACGGATCCTCGTGCAAAACCCGGACATCGGCAAGAACCTCCCGCGCCGAAAGCCTCCCCGACGAAGGAGCGATCCGGGCGACCCGCTCGCGAAGCTCCCCGAGCGACGGCGTCTCCAGCCGCCCGCAGACGAACGACCGGCCGTTCACGCGGGACGTCAGCGTCCCGCCGTCGAGGACGAGCTTCGCGCGGACGTCGTCCGCCGACGTTTCGGAAAAGCCCGTCAGTTCTTCAAACCAGGTCATCTGATGGTTCATCCCCCTTCCCGAATGAGCGCATCCATAACCTGTCCAGATGCGTGAAGAGATTCCGCTCCGTACCGACCGACTTCCGAACGCTTCTCCGTCAGGGATCTCAGTCGTAATACTCCGGCTCTCCGACGCCGAGCCACGTGTGCGCGCTTCCAAGAAGATCGACCGGCGCGACGCTCCCGCTCAGGCGGTAGTCGTGACGGTTCCCCATGTCGTCGAGCGCAAGGAAGGGGTTCCCCGCATCGGGCGTGAGCCGGATCTTCGAGCGGATCTTCCCGAAGTCCGCCGCGGAGAACCTCTCTTCGAGTTCGGCGATGAATGACGGGTAAAGATGGATCTCCGAAGGCCAATGCCCGAACCGGAAAAAGAACGATTCGAGCGTTATCTGGAACCGGATCCAGTTTTTCGATTCTCCGTTCGGCATAGCGGGAGTCCTCCTCACCAGTCGTTTCCGCGAATTCTCCTGTCGTGCAGCACGGCCCAGACATAAGCCGAGCCGCGCACCAGACGGGATATCTTCCCCGGGCCGTCGACGGGGACAAGTTCGAGAACCGTCTCGAAGTTCTTTTTTCCGATCGCATAGTCCGTTCGACCGGGATAGAACGTATTTCCGGAAACCTCATACGTAAAGGGTTTTCCGGTCTTCGTCGCGAATTCCTCTCCCTGAGCCGCTTCGATCCGACGCCATACATCGTCAATCGAAGGCTTCGAGTTCATCATGCCGGCCACTCCCTTCCTGCCGATAGATCCGCGTCCCGTTTCTACGGAATCAGGCTTCTCAATCCGCCGCCCATCGGTACTCGAAATCTTCCGCTTTCAGCGTAAGCGCGGTTTCAAGACGACCCTTCATTTCCTTGCCGCCGGGCATAAGCGGCAACATCGTGAAGTAGTGGTGGACTGCGGAATTGATGCCGGCGAGACATGTTTTCGCCTTGATCCAGTTTTGCGGGCTGAACACACGATTTGCAGGCTGTGTCTCGTTAGCGGCCGCTTCAAGCGCCATATTCAGACTCACTCCTGAGATTCTGATTATTTCATCCGTCATTCCGGAATTCTGTGCCTTCTGCAGACAGGCGTATGGTGACGGAACCCGGTCCGACAGTTTGTTCGCAATACCGAAGCACATCGAAACGGCGTACAGGTGGTGATATGGCGCGTACGCGCGCATAACCAGCAGGGTCTCGTTGAGCCCCAGAGGATTTTCCTTGCTCCATGCGCTCATTACCTGCTTCATCCAGAAACTGAGGGCATAAATGTTCTTCGGGCTGTACTCGCGCTTGAAAAGCTGTTCAAAGTATCGGTCGAAAATTCTCGTTTCACTGTACGCAACATTGGGACGCTGAGAGTGCCACGAAATCAGATGTTTCCCCAGCTCGGACAAATCAACGACAAGATTCTGATCGCGGTCTGCCGGAAAGCCCTCGCCTCTTTTCGTGACAAAATATCCCTTCGGGTATTCCTGCTCGTAGGTTCTTTTCAGGTTCAGGACTCTGCGGTCATTGCTTCGCAAGTCACGGGGTTTCACCGCGCTCTGGGAATTGGTGTTGATGCTGATTTTATCCGCCCGGTCCCTCTGGGGGATTTCGTAAAAACGGAACAAGAGGCTCGTGTCGGCCAGGTTTCTGACCCGTTCGCTGCAACTCAGAATCGTGTTCAACGACTGACAGCCGTTGACGACACTCACACCTTGCAGGTGCAGTCGGTTTGCTTCCTGTTCCATCCTGTTGCAGATCGCCGTAATCCCGTTATGAAAAAAGAAAAAGTCCCTGTGACGGTCACCGTAAATCGTGTTCTTGATCCCCTTGTTGACGGTGTTGTTCAGGCCGAGGCTCTGCCGCACATTCTTCCGGAAGAGAGTGCCGTCCTTGATGCCGGGAAATTTGATGCATTCCGAGAGGGGGACGACTGCGAGGACAACCTTCGTTCCGGCGAGCGTCACATCCAGCTTCTGGCATACGCTCAGGTCCAGCGTATGCGACAGCGAAGGGTTCTCTCGCTCCAGCGCGATATCATAACGACGACGAATTTCGTCCTCGTTGACTAACATCAGCGTCGCTGAAAACTCGTCTTTGTCCGAGAGTTCGGCGAGCTGCTTCTGGAAGGTTGCGAGATCGGATCGTGCGCTCTCCGTCAATTCCGTCGTTGTGATAAGTTCAAAACAGACTTCGTATTCATCTTCCAGAGCCTTGGCCACTTCCGAGAGCTTCTGCTTGAGCCTGTTGTTGCAGACCTCTTGGAGCCGATCAAGATCACGCATCTGAAACCAGGCGGAAAGCACTTCACGCAAAGGAGCCGCGTCAACGTTCGGCGCTCCGATGAATTTTCCCTGGATGACGAAAACCGTCGATTTTTCGTCATCTACGAAAACCGCGTCGATTTGTTTATCGTCGGCTCCATCCGTAATATCGTCGCGGGCCTGGATCGGATCACGGAGATGTATATTTCGCAAATACCACGCGACAAAGCGTTGTCCGTCGTTGGCGAAATTTTGTTGGTAGTAGTCCTGGCCAATGTCAGTCATAATTTGCGAGTACATGCGAGTCCTCCTCTTTCTTCAAAACCGTTTTCTTCGTCCTCGCCCGGGCATCGAAATCCCCCTACTC
Source organism: uncultured Synergistaceae bacterium (assembly GCA_964630155.1). Lineage (GTDB taxonomy): Bacteria > Synergistota > Synergistia > Synergistales > Aminobacteriaceae > CALFXN01. The sequence goes on along the minus strand of CAZVUT010000153.1, from coordinate 56 downwards.
TCGCTCGAACTCCTGCGAGACGAATTTCAGCGCACTGCTGTTTTCCGTGACGACGC
>CAZVUT010000152.1:0-6779 GCA_964630155.1 uncultured Synergistaceae bacterium | reverse complement strand
TCCGTCCTCTCCGCGGTGGAGAAATTCGGCGTTCCCGTCATTCCCTACCGGGATCTGATTCCCGATCTGCTCGCGCGCGAGGGACATCTCTTCGGCCGGAAACCGAACGAGCGAGAGCAACGCGATATCGTCTGCGGCATGAACATCCTGCGCGTGCTTCTCCCGCTTTCCTTCGGGCAGGCGCTCGTGACGTACGAAGGCGCGGTCGTCGCGGTCGAAGCGATGGAGGGGACCGACGAGATGATCCGCCGTGCGGGCCGGATTTTGCGAAACGGGGGCGGATGCGTGGTCAAGATGATGCGACGGGATCAGGACGAGCGATACGACCTCCCGACCATCGGAACGACGACGCTCGAAGTCATGCGCGAGTCCGGCATCGGCTGTCTGGCGGTGGAGGCGGGGCGGACGATCGTCATCGAGCCGGAGGCGTGCGCGGCGCTCGCGTCCGGATATGGAGTTTCGGTCGTCGGCGTTTCGGCGGACGCCGGAGGCCGGAGCGCCATCGGATCGTGAACCGGGAGAGGCGTGAATGTCGCTTTTTCTGAGTTGCGGCGAGGCTTCCGGCGATCAGTACGCCGCAACGCTTCTTCGCACCCTCAGGGCTCTCGGATGCAGCGAACCGGCCTGGGGGATGCTCGGCGAAAAGGGAGCGGCCGAGGGCGGAGACGCGCGTTTCTCCTCGGGCGAACTGGGGATTTTCGGCATCCGGGACGCCGTCGCCGCACTGCCGCGGCTTCTCCGGCTGCGGAGCGCCATCGTGGACGCGATCGAGACGGAAAAGCCTTCCTGCGTCATCGTCATCGACAGCCCGGACTTTCACCTTCCGCTGATCGCGTCGCTCAGGCGGAGAGGCAATACGGTCCCCGTCGCGTACATTGCGCCTCCGACCGTATGGGCCTGGCGACGGGGCCGCGTGAAAGCGCTTGCTGCCCGCGTGGACCTCTGCCTTCCGCTCTTTGCGTTCGAGCATGAATTTCTGCTGTCGCACGGCGTCCGGAGCGCGTGGGCGGGACACCCCCTCGTGGACGAGATGAAGAACTACGTTCCCCCCGAAGGCCTTCTCCGCGCCGTCGCCGACGAATCGAAAGGAATCCCGGTCGCCTTCCTTCCCGGAAGCCGCGGAAGCGAAGTGCGCCGCCTTCTGCCGCTTCTTCTGGCCGTAGCGGAGGAAAGCCGGTCCTGGGGGGTGCGTCCGATGCTTTCGATCGCGCCCGGATTGTCCGAAGTCTGGAAAGAACGGATCCGGGCAAGGGCCGGGGATATCGAGGCGTTCGACGGGGAAGGCAGGGATCTTATGGCCGTCTGTCGCGCGGTCGTCGGAGCGAGCGGTACGGCCGCCGTCGAAGCGCTGCTGCTCGGAAAATTCATGACAGTCGTCTACCGAATCTCCTGGTTTTCTGCGGTGCTGTACCGTTTGCTCGTGCGAACGCCCTTTGTCTCGCTCCCGAATATCCTCGCGGGGGAACGGATCTACCCGGAATACCTGCAACATCGCGCCACCCCCGCCGCTGTACAGGAAAGCCTGCGCGGATACATCACCGATCCCGCGCTTCGTTCGCGCACGGACGAAGCCGTCGCGCGAACGAAGACCCTCATGGGACAGCCGGGGGGCGCGGTGCTCTGGGCGACGTCCGTCATGGAACTCTGTGCGAGGCGGGCGGGATGAGGATCGCCTTGCTCACGAACGGTCCCGGGGAGCTTCAGGGATGGGCCCGCCCGCTTGCGGCGGAGCTGGCGCGTCGCGGTCATTCCGTGACCCTGTGGATCCTTCCGTGTCAGTACGCGAGCGGCCGGGAACGTGCGATCGCCGGGTCCATGAGTGTTGACGCGGTGATCGGCCCCCTTCCGTTTCCCGCGACGCTGCGCGAAATGTCCCGTCGTCCGGCCGATGTCGTGGTACAGTTAGGCGGCGATCTTCTCTTCGGACGTTTTCTTTCGCGGCGCCACGGAGTTCGCTTCCTGTGTTACGCATACGGTCCCAAGAGCGGGATGAAATGGTGCGACATGGTGGCGACCGCATTTCCGTACATGGCGGAGAAACTGCGAAAGCGGCATCCCCGTGTCTTCCTGACGGGCGATCTCGTGCGCGACGCGGTCGGGATGCGGGATGCGGCGGAGCGGACGGACTGCGGGAAACGCGATGCGGAAATGCGGATCATCGTCTTTCCCGGAAGCAGGAAGGGGATCCGCGACGCCTCGCTTCCCTTCGTGAAGGACGTGTTCCGCGACGTTCGAAAGGAATTTCCGGATGTCGCGGTTCGCACGCTCCTCTTCCCGTTCGCGGAACGGGAAGAGTATGCGCGCTGGAACGATGCGGGGCTCGAGCCGACCGATGCGCCTTCGGCCGAAGCCATGGATTGGGCGGATCTCGCCGTGACGCAACCCGGAACGAATACGCTGGAACTCATGCACCGTCGCGTTCCGTTCCTCGTCGTCGCGCCGTTTTCGTTCATTCCCCACATTCCCGTATCGGGGGTCCTGAACGTCCTGCGGTTTCTTCCGGGAGGCGAGCGTCTCGTGAAGTGGTCGCTCCTGAAGAAAAAGCGCGCCGCGTCCTTTTTCTCCTGGCCGAACCGCGTCGCGGGCAGGGACGTCGTGCGGGAAATGATCGGGGACGTTGCCCCGGAGGATGTCGCAGACGCACTGTGTTCCCTGATCCGGGAACCGGAACGGCGGAACGCGATTCGTTCCGAACTTGCGCGACTTTCGGCGCTCGGAGGAAATCGGGCTTCGGAATCGCTGGCGGACTGCATTGAAAGGTTGATGGAGGAACGATGATCGACCGGAATCACCCCTACCTGCGCCTGATCCGTTCGCTGCGGCCCTACGCGGGGCGTTTCCTTGCGGCGATTGCATGCATGCTCGTCGCCTCCGCCTGCACGGTGATTCCCCCCTGGCTGATCAAGAACGTCGTCGACGATGTCCTGATCGCGCGGAACATGACCATGCTCAACATTCTCCCTATCGCCATCGTGTTTCTCTTTCTCGGGAAGGCGCTTGCCTCCTACGGACATCAATACCTCATGAACTGGGTCGGCCAGCGGATCGTGATGGAACTCAGGATCCGGCTCTACGACCACATGCAGCGGATGTCCCTCCGATACCTCTACGGAACGAGAGTCGGGGAACTCATGTCCCGCGTGACGAACGACGTCACCGTTTTGCAGTCTCTTGTCACGTCTGTCGTCGTCAATCTCGTTGTTCAGGGAACGACCTTTCTCGGAATGCTCGGTTTTCTGGTCTACATCAACTGGCGGCTGACGATTCTCACCTTTGCGGTCCTTCCGGTCTGCGTCTTCATCCTGGACAGGGCGGGCGAGAAGCTCCGGAAGGTGGGGCACGAAATCCAGGAACAGATTGCGCTCGTATCGTCCATCGTCCAGGAGGCCTTCTCGGCGATACGGATCGTGCGCTCGTTCGCAACGGAGGATCTGGAACTCGAACGCTTCCGCGAGCGCAACGCCTCGAACTTCCACGCGCTGCTGCACGGCGTTCAGGTCCAGGCGGCCCTCACGGGAATCATCGAGGTGTTGCTGATCATCGCGCTCGCGCTGATTCTCTGGCTTGGCGGCAGGGACGTCATCAGCGGCGAGCTGACGCCCGGAGAGCTCGTGGCCTTTCTGGGGTACCTCGGTTTTCTGGTGCAGCCCATCCGCGTCTTCACGGGAGTCCTGAGTTCCATCCAGTTCGGCAAGGCGTCGCTCGAACGGATCTTCGACGTTCTCGACACGCCGCTCGATATCGAATCTCCGAAAGATGCGGTCGTCCTTCCCGCGATACGGGGGCGCGTGGTTCTCGAGGATGTGTCCTTTTCGTACAACGCAAACACTGCGATTCTCAGGGGGGTCAGCCTAGTCGCCGAACCCGGAGAAAAGATCGCGATCGTCGGCCATACTGGCGCCGGAAAGTCCACGCTTGTCGACCTCATCCCCAGATTCTACGATCCCGATTCCGGACGGGTGCTCGTTGACGGGGTGGACGTCCGCAGGATGGACCTCGCCATGCTGCGCCGTCAGATAGGGATCGTCCCCCAGGACCCCCTGCTCATGAAGGGATCGTTCCGCTTCAACATCTCCTACGGCGTTCCGGAAGCCTCGGACGACAGAATCCGCCGCGCGGCGACGATCGCCGGAATCGACGACTTCATCCGGCGCCTGCCGAAGGGCTACGATACGGAAATCGGAGAGCGCGGCGTCACCCTTTCGGGGGGAGAACGCCAGCGGGTCGCGATCGCGCGGGCGATCGTGCGCGATCCGAAGATACTCATCCTCGACGAGGCGACCTCGTCGCTGGATCTCGAGGTGGAGCAGCGCATCCAGCAGGCGATGCGGAACGCCATGGAAGGCAGGACGTCCTTCATCATCGCCCACCGGCTGTCAACCGTCCGGGACGCCGACAGGATCCTGGTCATCCGGGACGGGCGCATCGCGGAAGAGGGAAACCACGAAGATCTTCTCCGTCTCGGGGGATACTACTCCCACCTGTGTTCCATACAGTCCGGTCATGTCGTCGAATAAAGACGCGGGACGGCTCCCGCCGCTTTCGTCGGCGCACTTTCATCGGGTTCTGGCGAGATATCTCGCCTACGCCCGCGGGGAGAACGCCCACAGCCTTTTCGCGCTGTTCCGCCCCTTCGGCTGCATCGCCCGACTCGCGGCGCGGCTGCGGAATTTCTTCTTCGACCACGGAGTCCTTTCGGTCAGTGAACCGTCGCTCCCCGTCATCAGCGTGGGGAACGTCACGCTCGGAGGGACGAACAAGACCCCCTTCGTCGAGATGCTGGCCCGCCTGCTCTCCGGATCGGGATTGCGCGTCGGGATCGTCAGCAGGGGATACGGCGGGCGGACGGACAGTCCCGTCGTCATCCTGGGCAATCAGGGAAGCCGCGATGTCGTGGGCGACGAACCGCTCCTTCTCTCCTCCCGTCTGCCGGACATTCCGGTCGCCGTGTCGAAGAATCGCCTCCGGGACGTGGAGCTGCTCCACGAGATGGGCGTCGAGGTGGTCGTGGCGGATGACGCCTTCCAGCACCGCAGGCTCGGCCGTGACGTCGACATCGTCCTCGTCGACGCCTGCTGTCCCTTCGGGAATGGCAACGTGATTCCGGCGGGCATCCTGCGCGAACCGGTCGAATCCATCGCCCGGGCGCATGCCGTCGTCATCACCAAGGTGGACCAGATTCCTCCGGAGCGTCTTGCGATAATCAGGGAAAACATTGCACGCCTTATCCCGGAGGACAGGCTCTTCACCTCCCGGATCGTCGTCAGCGAATGGCGCGAATGGAACGGCGACTGGCGGGGATCGGTCACCCCCGGACAGGGAACGCAGGGCGTCAGCTTCTGCGCGATAGGGAATCCGTCGAGCTTTCACCGGCTTCTTTCCGACGCGGGCGTCGGACGGCGCAGCGATCTCGTCTTCAAGGACCATCACCGCTACAGGGTAGAGGACATGCGGCGCGTCGAGGATGTCTTCAAGACCACGAAAGCGGATGGTATCTTCTGCACGGAGAAAGATATCTACAATTTGCCCATAGAGTATCGCCCGGGGATTCCCTTTCTCGTGCCGTTCATTTCCGCGCGCGTCGACGATGAACCCCGGTTCAGGGCCCTTCTGGCCCGACGGCTCCGGCCAAAAATCACGGTCTGTTCCAACGGATACGGGGAAGACTCGATGGGGGCGCTCCTGGCGGAGAAACTCGCGGCGCGGTACCCCGAGGCCGATGTCGGCGCTTTTCCCATCGTGGGGAAGGGAGAACTGTATTCGCAGCGCGGAATCCGGATCGACTCCGTTCCCGCGGAATCGCCCACGGGAGGCGTCGTGAAGTACAGCCTTCTTGACCTCTGGAAGGACATCCGGGCCGGACTCTTCCGGAATATCGGCTCGCAGATGGAAGCGTGGCGCGCCCTTCGTGGATCCATCCGGACGCCCCTGTGCGTCGGGGACGTGTATCTTCTGATGCACACCCTCTGGGGGCAGGGGCAGATCCCGCTGTTCGTGGCGACCGCAAAAACGGTGTATTTGAGCGGACACTGGCGCGTCGAACGGTTTCTCCTCAAACACAGAAGCCGGAAGACCTGGACCAGGGACGCCGAGACGGCGAAGCAGCTTTCGCAGTCCGGAGTGTCCGCCGTGTTCGAGGGAAATCCAATAATGGACCTGACCTGTGATAATACTGATATGGTCGAGGCGTGGCGGCTTCCGCCGGGATGCTCGTCGGGCGGGGAGGCTTCATCGCCGGCGGGCGCGGCGGGCGCCGAAACGCGGAAGATCCTCCTCCTTCCCGGAAGCCGCGGCCGCGCGTACGAGGATATGAAGCTTCTGCTCGAAAGCGCCGAAGCCCTCCATGCCTGCGGGAGTCGCCTCTTTTGCGTCGTCGTCGCGCCCACGCTCGACATAGGCAGGCTCGTTCCCGAAGGCTGGACGCTGGAACGGGCGGACGGAGAGGACTGGATCCGCAGGGACGACCTGTGCATCCGGCTTTATTTCGGGTCGCTCGCTCCGATGGCCCGCGGCGCCGACATCCTCATCGGATTCGGCGGGACGGCGAACCAGATGTGCGCGGGGCTCGGAGTGCCTGTCGTATCGACGCTCGAAAAGGGGAAGCTCGTTCAGAAGAAACTTCTCGGCGGCTCCGAGGTGCTTGTCGAACGCGACGCAAAGATGCTTGCGGCCGCGGCGATGAAGATCCTCGCATCGCGCGAGCTTCGCGATACAATGTCCCGTGAGGGAATCGAGCGGCTCGGCTTCCCCGGCGCGCTCGATCATGTGGTGGAACATAC
>CAZVUT010000151.1:4199-6856 GCA_964630155.1 uncultured Synergistaceae bacterium | reverse complement strand
GCGCATGTGCGTCGCGTAGACGCCGCCGTACCGGGCCGCGACCTTGCAGAGTTCCACGAGTTCCGCCGTGTCCGTGTAGCATCCGGGCGGATAGATGAGGCCGGTCGACATCCCGACGCATCCGTCCTCCATCTCCCGCGCGAGCAGCGCCTTCATGCGTTCGAGTTCCGCTTCCGTCGGCTTCCGGTCGTCGAACCCCATGACCGCGATGCGGATCGTCCCCTGCGCGGCGAGAAAGGCCAGGTCCGTCGAATGCCCGTTGCGGTCGACGATGTCCATGATCTCGCCCGCGTGCGTCCAGGCGAAGTCCGGCATCGCTTCTTTCGGGATGAACGGCTTGAGGTAGTCCCGGAGCAGGCCGAGCCGTTCCGGATCGACCGGGGAGAGCGAGAGGCCGCAGTTGCCCCCGACCTCCGTCGTCACGCCCTGGATGATCTTTCCGTCCGTGTCGTTGACCGTGGTGCAGTTGCAGTCCGAGTGACAGTGCGGGTCGACGAACCCCGGGGCGACGGCCCTCCCCCCGGCGTCGACGCATGTTTCCGCGTCGGACGCGTCCGTCTTGCCGATTCCGGCGATGAATCCGTCGACGACCGCTATGTCGGAGTCGAACCACGGCCTGCCGCTTCCGTCATACACCCGCGCGTTTTTGATGATGAGATCGTACCGTTTCGACATGTCTCTCTACGCTCCTTCCCGTTCCGAAATCAGGCCTTGCCCAGGCCGAACCACGTTTCGATGATGCCGCGCGGCGTCTTCGGCGTGACGGCGCTCACGCCGACCGTCAGCGCGAGCGAGACGACCAGCGCCGTGACGATCGCGTGCATTCCGAATGTGATCGGGAGGTACTTCCCGGCGCCCAGGATGTAGGTCGCAAGTCCGCCGATCATCCCTGCGGCCGCGCCGTATTCGTTGCACCGCATCCAGTAGAGCCCGAGAAGGATCGGCCAGAAGAAGGACGACGCCAGCCCGCCGATCGAGAAGATGATGAGGTATTGCAGCGCATGCGGCGGCTTCACGGACGCCGCGAAGATCGCAAGGCACACGACGATCGTGACCCAGAGGTTGACCTTCTTCAAGTGCTCCGACGAGGCGTTCGGGTTGAAGAACGACTGGTAGGCCTCCTTGATGAGGCTCGAGGTGATGACGATGATCATCGCGCCGACGGTCGACTGGATCGCCCCGGCGACCCCCGCCAGCGTGACGCCCGCGAGCCACGGGGGAAGAACGATCATGGCGAGCGCCGGAACCGCGTGGTCGGCGACCTTCAGGTTCGGGATGATCGCCTTGGCCAGGACGCCGAGGTACGGCAGCGTCATGGTCCAGAGGACGACGAAGACCGCGCCGAGAACGATGGCCCGGTGCATCGCCCTCGTGTCCCTGTATGTCAGGGCGCCCATTGTCGCGTGCGGGATGCCGATGATGACGAAGCCGAAATTGAGCCACATGGAGACGTGGTACGCTACGGACCAGGTCCACGGATTCAACAGCTTCGGATCGACCTTCCCGATGCCGCGTATCGCCGTTTCGAGAGGCCCCGCGTGGACGAGCGCCCCTGCCGTGAGCGCGAGCACCGCGACGGTCATGACGACGCCCTGGAAGACGATCGCGATCGCCACGCCCTTGATGCCGCCCATCGCGACGACGGCCAGGACGACGCCCGAAAACAGCACGAGCCCGAGTTCGTAGGACATTCCGGTCATCGTCTCGAACAGCCTCGCCCCGCCGACGATCTGCGCCACGACGTAGCTCCCCATGAAGCAGACGATGCTGACGACGCCGAAGATGCCGATCAGTTTGTTCCGGTTATAGCGGTGAAGCAGCAGTCCGAAGATCGACTGCGCGCCGATGCGCCGGGCCACGATGCCGATCTTCTTGCCGACCTCGCCGAGGACGATGAACGTCATGAAATTCTGCGCGCCGGCGACAAGCACCCACGTCGCGCCGAGCTTGTACCCGAGGCCGGGGCCGCCGAGAAACGTCCCCGCGCTGCACAGCCCCGCCGCGATCATCATCGCGACGACCAGGGCGCCCATGCCGCGCCCGCCCGTATAGAACTCGTCGATGTACTTGTTGATGGCGACCCTGTCCATGTTCTTCTTCGCAAGCCAGCCGATCAGGAGCATTCCGGCCGTATAGACGAAAAACGTGGCGATGACCACAAGCCGCGCGTTTCCCGAAACGTTCAGTTCCATGCGCGTCGCCCCCCGCTCACTTCGAGATATCCATGTTCTTGAAGACGAAGAGGGAGATGAACACCACGACCACGAAGAAGACGGCCGTCGTCAGCCAGGCCCCGATCGCCATCCACAGCGGAACGCCCCAGAGGTACGTGTAGTTCGCGGGGTCGCCCCTCCCGAGAAAATAGCAGAGCGCGACGCTGACGACCATATACGCGATCCACACCGCGAACGTGAGCTTCATCTCGGACTCGCACGTCCGGAACCGCGGGTCGATCTCGATGTCCTCGAAACGATAGTTCCTGTCGTTCTCCGCACCGCCTGCCATATCGCAACCCCCCCCGGAAAACCGGATTCATGGTGCTCCCGCCCGGGACGGACGCACCCGGGAACCCCTTCTCCGCCACGTCAGCATGCTGCCTGATTAAATTGGGCGTATCCTCGCAGATGCGTCCTTATTTGTCAATAAAAACACGAATA
>CAZVUT010000151.1:0-4099 GCA_964630155.1 uncultured Synergistaceae bacterium | reverse complement strand
CTCGGCGCAGGCGTCGGCGTCGCACTAGGCACGGGCGTCGGCGTCGTGGTCGGCGTGACAGTCGGCGTGACGGTAGGGGCGGCGGTCGGCGTCGGATTCGCGGTGAATGTCGCCTCTATCGTGTGATTTGAGCGGACGTCCGTGAAGGTGTGGGTCGTCACGGCTCCGACGGGGATGCCGTCCGCGAGTACGTTCGCGATTGCGTACCCTGCGTTCGGCGTGACCGTGAACGTCTGATCCGCGCCGTCCGGGACGGGGACGTTCCCCGAAGGCGCGATGGTCCCGCCCGCTCCGGCCGACGCCACAATGATCCGTTTCGTTGCGAAGACGGCCTGCGCGTACCGGTCAGGGCTCACCGTCAGCGTCGTCGTCGCCGCGGCGCCCGAGACGTCGCCGCTCCATCCGACGAACAGGCTTCCGGCGTCCGGCGAAGCGGTCAGCGTCACGCTCGTCCCCGCGACGTAGCTCCAACAGTCGCCGGTCGGGCCTACCGCATCCCCTGCCGGGTCGACGGCCGCGCTCCCCGCCCCCTCGACGTGAACGGTCAGGATCTTTTTCTCCCAGTATTCGTACGCGCCGATGTCGGGCGAGACGTCGCGGCTGACGCCGCGCTGGTCGTCGCTGATGACGATGCCTATCGCCCTGCCCGTTTTCCCGGTAAAGGGCGCCCCCGCATCGATCGCGGAGCTGCCCGGACGCAGCGCGAAGGTCCGGGTCGCGCCGCCGTTCCACGCAAGGGGCCCGAGGAGCGGGTCGGCGGTGATGATCACCGCAGGCGAATCACCCTTGCCCGCAATATCCTCGCTTTGGACGACGCAGTACGTCACGACGGGGTGCGTGTCATCGTTATAGATCTCGCCGCCCGGATTTCCCCAGAAGATGCAGTTTTTCACCAGCGGACCTTCGCCGCTGTCGTTGTCGTCCGCCTCGTAGTTGTACAGCCCGCCGCCGGAATCGGCCGTGTTGCCCGCGAAGGTGCAGAACAGGAGGAACAATCCGTCGGCGTTGTTGAAGATTCCGCCGCCTTCCGACGCGGCGTTGCCCGAGAAGGTGCAGTTCCACACCGTCGCGTCACCCGCCGCGCTCCCCGGTCGCCATTCCGCCGCCATACCCGGCCGTGTTGCCGGAGAACGTGCAGTCCGTCACCTCCGGGTACGCGTCGTCGTCGTACATCCCGCCGCCGTGGGAAGTCGCCTTGTTGCCGGAAAAGACGCAGCGCGACACCAGCGGGTCGCTGTCGTTGAGCGCAGCCAATCCGCCCCCGTTCTTCGCCGTATTGCCCGAGAAGACGCAGTCCGCAACGGTCGGGTCGGAATCGGTGACGCACATCCCCCCGCCTTCGTCAGCGGCGTTGTTGCCCGAGAACGCGCACCCCGTCACTGCCGGGGCGCCCCCTCGAACGTACATTCCGCCTCCGAGTCTTCCGACCGTTCCGCGGGACTGCACGCTTTTCGACAGCTTTCCGGCGGTCCCGGCGCCGTTACCGGTGAACACGCAGTCCGTGACGATCGGACTGCCGCCGTCGCTATACATGCCGCCGCCATGCTCCGCAACGCTGTTGCCGGAAAACGTGCAGTTCCGGACGGTCAGACCGACGGTGTCGGAGGCGAATATTCCGCCTCCGTTCTCTGCCGTATTTCCCGAGAAGGCGCAGTTCGTCACGGTCGGGTTTCCGCCCCAGACGCTCATCCCTCCGCCGTCGAGTCCGCCGTTGCCGGCGAAGACGCAATCGTTCACGGTCGGGCTTCCGCCGTCGATGATCATCCCGGCGGCGGCGCTGACATCCTTTGTCCTGCCGTCGGGGACATTCCGTCCGCCGCCGGCCGAGCCCTTTTCGTCTTCAACAAACTTCGCGGCCGTGACGCTAAAGCCGTCGAGGACCGTCGCCGCGCCGATGTCGTCGCTCGCGCGGACCACGCACAGGCTGTTCGTCCCGACGATCCGGTCGGCGCTGAGCGTGACGCCGTTGACTTTGTTCATGTCATCGTCCGCGAGGTCTCCCGTGAGGACCGTGACGTTCGCCGCCGGGTTCCGGTCCTCGATCGCCGTCTCGGCGCCCGCGAAGCCGCCGTAGAGCGCCACGCCGTCTTTCAGGACGAACGAGGCCTTCGCGTCGTCCGACGTCGGAACGCCCGCCGGGATCGCGGGACGGTACGCGCCCTTCGCGACCCAGAACTCGTCGCCCGCGCCCGCAGACAGGATGGCGGCCGGGAACTCCGCCTCGCCGTACGCGTTCGCCCAGCCGTCGCCGTTCCTCGAACCGGCGCCGCCCTGCGTGACGCACCGGCGCGCGCCGCCTCCGGCCTCCGCGCAGGCGACGCAGGCAAGCAACGCGGTGACGACCAGAAACACGCGGATGAATCGGAACGGACAGTTGTTCGTACGCATAGCCCCCCCCCATTCGGATGGTGATTCGGCGGATCGGACGTCATGCCACGCTTCGGATATTGCCGGGGGACGTCAAAGCGCAAACATTTTGCACGATACGCAAATTTATGTGAAATTATACTATGAAATTTGAGAAAAGGATGAAAAGCCATAACGTAATGAAAAGAACCCGCGTAATCACGGCGCTCTCTCCGAAGCGGCGTCCGGCGATGAAAAACGCAGATGACGCCCGGCGGACTTACAGCGGAAGACCTGTTGCGGAACCGTTCTCTTCGGAAACGTAACTACGCGCCGGGGCGGGGCGTCTTTCACAGGAAGAAACGGGCGACAAAAAAGGCGGGGAAAGCGCGCTGCGCCTTCCCCGCCTTGCATCCGGATCCCGTTCGTTTTTCGGGCCGCGCCCGCGATCGCCCGGCCGCCGTTCGCTCAGGAGCCTACCGCGCGCTGCACGCCACCGCGACGGCCTCGAACGCCTTCTCCAGGTCCGCGATGAGGTCTTCGGGGGCTTCGAGCCCGACGGAAAGCCGGACGAGGCCCTTGGAGATCCCGGCCGCCTTCAGCTCCTCGTCGGAGAGCGCGGAGTGCGTCATCGACGCGGGGTGCTGGATGAGGGACTCGGCGTCGCCCAGGCTCACGGCGAGCGTCCAGAGGTGCGTGTTGTTGATGAACGCCTTGCCCGCGTCGAGGCCGCCCTTGAGTTCGATGGCGATGATGGCGCCGAAGTATTTCATCTGCTTCGCGGCCAGTTCCTTCTGCGGGAAGCTGTCCAGGCCGGGATACCAGACCTTCGCGACCTCGGGGCGCTTCTCGAGGAAGCGCGCGACGCGGAGCGCCGTCTCGCAGTGCCGCGGAACGCGGATGTGGAGCGTCTTCATGCCGCGAAGCAGCAGGTAGGCGTCGAACGGCGCGAGCGTGGCGCCGGTCAGGTCCTTGAGGCCCTCCATCTTCACGCGTCCGATGAACTCCTTCGCGCCGACGATGACTCCGGCGATGATGTCGCCGTGTCCGTTGAGATACTTCGTCGCGGAATGGACGACGACGTCGGCCCCCAGTTCGATCGGGCGCTGGATGACGGGCGTGCAGTAGGTGTTGTCCACGACGAGGATCGCGTTATTCTCGTGAGCGATCTTCGCGAGCGCGGCGATGTCGGCGATGTCCATCGTCGGGTTCGCCGGGGACTCGCAGTAGATCATCCGGGTGTTCGGCTTCATGGCGGCCTTTACGGCCGCGAGGTCGGTAAGATCCATGAACGTCGTTTCGATGCCGAAACGCGGGAACTGGTGGCTCATGAGGGAGAACGTGCAGCCGTAGAGCGACTTCGCCGCGACGATGTGATCCCCGCCCGACAGCGCCGTCCAGAGGACGGACGCGATCGCGCCCATGCCGGAGGCCGCGACGGCTGCGGCCTCGCCGCCCTCGAGCGCCGCGATCTTCTCCTCGACGGCCGTGTGGTTGGGGTTTCCGAGGCGCGTATAGATATACCCCTCTTCCTCGCCCCGGAAGCGCCGGGCGCCTTCGTCGGCGTTTTTGAACGCGAAGGTGGACGTCTGGTAGATCGGAGTCGTCAGCGCTCCGGTGACGGGGTCGGCGTGGTTTCCGCAATGAACGCACTGCGTGTCGAAATGATAGGTCATCAATAGTTCCTCCCTGGAGTTCCGGTTTGCCGGAGATTCGTCGCGTTCCGCACATGGAAGCGATCTCCGGTTCTTTC
>CAZVUT010000150.1:0-6888 GCA_964630155.1 uncultured Synergistaceae bacterium | reverse complement strand
GCGGCCATCTTCTCGCGCGTCTCGGGCGACAGCGTCCGGATCGTGCCTTCGATCACGACCGTGTCGGGGATGATGTTTCCCGCGTGTCCGCCCGCGATCTTGCCGAACGTCAGGACGGCCGCGTCGAGCGGCGCGATCTCGCGCGCCACGACGGCCTGGACGTTCGCGAGGAACTGCCCGGCCGTCACGATCGGATCGACGCACTTGTGGGGGTGCGCCGCGTGCCCCTGCGAGCCCGTGAACGTGACGATCACCCCGTCGGTTGCGGCCGTCAGCGCGCCGTCGCGGATTCCGACCGTCCCCGGGGGAAGCTCGGGCCACAGGTGAAGCGCCGCGATTGCGTCCACCTTCGGGTTTTCGAGGACGCCGCCCGCGATCATGCTCTCCGCGCCGCCGAGCCCCTCCTCGGCGGGCTGGAAGACGAGCCTGACAGCCCCGTCGAACGCGTCGCGCGCGCCCAAGAGCACCTTCGCGACGCCGAGGAGAATAGCCGTATGGGCGTCATGCCCGCACATGTGCGCCGCGCCCGGGCGTTCGGAGGAAAAGGGCAGCCCCGTCTTCTCGTCGCCGGGAAGCGCGTCCATATCCGCGCGGAGCGCGACGACTCTGCCGGGCCCGCGTCCCCGGATCAGCCCCGTCACGCCCGTGTCGCCCACGATGCGGACATCCTCGATGCCCGTCTCCCGCAGCACGCGCGCGACGAAATCGGCCGTATCGTGTTCCTGTCCGCTCAGTTCAGGGTTTCTGTGAAGATGTCTGCGCCATTCGATGACATCGGCTTCCACGCATGCGGCAGCCGCTCGGAAATCCACGATGTTTCAGCCTCCCTCAAAGTGCGTATCGTTCGGGGAATCGCCGTTCCCTCCGACATCCGGCGGCGTATCGCCCCGTTTGCGTTTCCTGTATATACCACAAAACCCGGCCGCCCGCCCCGCGGAATCGCGTCCGCCACGGGATTGAAGCGACCGCTCCCGTAGTGCTACACTCGGGAAAATCTTGGGGCGACCCTGATTCCATACGGGAGGGATACGATGAAAATCACCGTCTACCAGGTCGACGCGTTCACGACCGAACTGTTCTCGGGCAACCCCGCGGGCGTGGTCCCGAACGCCGACGGAATGACCGACAGGCAGATGCAGCAGCTCGCGCGGGAACTCAACAACTCGGAAACCGCGTTCATCTTCGACCGGCAGGAGGACGGCGCGGACATCGAAGTGCGCTTCTTCACGCCCACGAGGGAAGTCCCGATCTGCGGCCATGCGACGATCTCGGCGCACTACGTCTACGCGAAGGAGCGCGGCCTGACGAACTGCGTGATCCGCCAGAAGACGAAGGCCGGCGTGCTGCCCGTCGAAATCGCCGAACAGGACGGCGACCTCTTCGTGACGATGACGCAGGCGGGGATCGTCTTCGGCGACATGATCCGGGACGAACGCCTCGCACGGCTTCTCGAAGGCCTCGGACTCGCGGAGGGCGACCTGGAGGAGAAGCTGCCCGTGCAGATCGTCTCGACGGGCCACTCGAAAGTCATGGTCCCGATCCGCTCGAAGGACCGCCTCGACGCGCTCGCTCCCGACGCGGGCATCCTGTCCGCGCTGAGCCGCGAGATCGACTGCAACGGCTACTACGTCTTCACGTTCGACTCCCGCGAGGAGGGCGTCCTGACGAGCGGACGGATGTTCGCCCCCGCGAGCGGAATCGCCGAAGACCCCGTCACCGGCAACGCCAACGGCCCGCTCGGCGCGTACCTGACATACTACGGAAAGCTCCCCCCGCGCGAAGATGGCTTCGCGTTCACGATCAAACAGGGCGAGGCGATCGGGCGGAAGGGCTACATGCAGGTCATCGTCCGCAGCTTCGGCGGCGATCCCGTGGTCGTGAAGATCGGAGGCCGCGCGAGGATCGTCTTCAAGACGGAGATTGAGCTGTAGGGCTTCATGACGATGCAATTCCAGCGTCCGGATTCGGAGTGACAGAAGCGCTGACCAATCGCACAAAAACGGAATGGGAGTTGACACAACCGCCTCGATTGTGTAAATTTATCTAAAATTAATTCGCGTTGCTCAACTGTCAGGGCTTTCAGGTCTGCACGGCCAAATAGACAGACAATGAAATGCGATTTTTGAATGTTGCCCCGTTGAGGAAGCATGGATGTGCGCCGGAGGCCGGGGAGCGCGACGGAAGGTACAGGCGAAATAGCTCTTCGAGCGCGCGATTCCAAGATGTCCAATGCAGGCGGAAAACAAGAAAATCGGGTTGTGTGCCGTTTCGTATTTTTTTCGTCCGACAGGGGAGAGGATAGAAACATGACATCGGAAATGACCTGGCACAACGCGATTAACAAAGTGCTCGCGGAGTCCGCGAAGCCCTTGCACTACAACGAAATCACCGAGCGCATCATTTCCGACCGCCTTCGCACGAGCCTCGGAGCCACGCCTGCGGCAACCGTCAGCGCCCATATTTCCGCTTCAATCAAGCGTGATGGCGAGAGATCCCCATACGTGAGAGTGTCCAAAGGTACGTATATCCTCAAGTCACGGGGCGTCCCGGGGGCGGTTGTTCAGCCGAATATGACGCCGGATGAATCGGAATCCGAGGAAGAGGAGCAATACGAGATCATTTCCTCATTCGGCATGTTCTGGCGTAAGGACGCAGTGGAATGGACAGCTGCGCCGAAGCTGCTCGGCATGCAGCAAATCGGGGCAACGCCAGTCGACTTCTGTTCCCAAATCGGCATTTACCTTCTGTATGATGGACGAGAAGTCATTTACGTCGGTCGAACGACGGACCGCCCCCTTGGACGCAGACTCTACGAGCACACCTTTGACAGGATGTCCGCAAGATGGGACAGGTTTTCGTGGTTCGGCCTTCTGCCGGTATCAGACACCGGCGTCCTCGGGCGCCTGCCTGCGAAGTACGAAGCTGCAAAGCTGATCCCCGCATTGGAAGCAATCCTCATCGAAGCTCTTGAACCTCGGCAGAACCGGAAGCGAGGAGACGACCTGGCAACCGTCGAGTACATCCAGCGAGTTGATCCCGAAATTGAAAAGAAAAAGGTCAAGGCCACGATCGATGCAGCCTTAACCAAATACAGCCAGTGATTGTCGAACCGACGCGTGGACGGTGCGCGGGATAGGCGCGCCCGTCACACTCACGTTGGGCGGTTTTTGTGAAGGCCAAGCACCACGAGGGAGGCACTCGTTATGTTCGAGAAGATGAAAGCTTTCGTAAATGGCGCACTTCTCGTTCTTCGTCAGAATCGGAGAAATGACGACAAGGCGATTGTGGTTTCAAGCGACGGGCTGTCGTGGGAGGGCAAAGGGCGTGAATGAAAGAGAGGATTGCAAGACAGTAGTCGGTTCAAGATACCACTCATATGCTAGTGGGAACGTGGATAAGTGGCGTCGTCTTGTTGGACTTAGGGTGAAGCATTCCCTATTCAATGAATATGGGGTTGTTTCTGAATTTATACAAACGGATTTTGGAAGTATTTTTGTGTGGATTCATTTTGAAAATCCAGTTGGAGAAGATATGAAAAATGATTTGAAATTGTCGGAATCAATTTTTGCTAGTCATATTACTGAATTAAAATTACCTATAGAACTATTTGGAGAAGTAGAGAATCACGAAACGAATTTACGTAAAATACATAAGCAAAATGTTACAGTTTCTGTTATAACAAAAGAAGAAATTTCTAGAAGGCATCAACAACATATGCAAGAATATGGAATTTCGTATAGCGGAGAAAAAGAATCTGATAAATTATTAAGATATACTCATTGTTGGAAATGTAAAAAAGATATAAATAATATAGAATTTTTAGAGTGTGCCACCTGTGGTTGGATCATCTGTCAATGTGGTGCTTGCGGTTGTGGTTATTCAGGAACAATATAAATGTCAACGAATAAGAAAAATGTTTTAGGAAAGGCGATAAAACAGGACAAGTATAATGAGTGATATATAGTCGTGTGTTTCCTGATTCTCGCGAAAGGAATATTCGAGAAACTTTTCTGCCGGGGGCAATCCGTTGATGCCTTTGTTCGGTTTGATTCAGTTTTTGAAGTTCGGGGGGAGAAGAAAACATGGCAAAGAACGCCCTAGTTGCGAGAGACTTTTTTCGGCCCATTCCGTATCGGCCGACCTCTGGCGTTCGCAAGGTGCAAGCATGCGACTGAATCCCGAACAGAAAGCGGTCGTTGAACACATCTTTGGTCCGGCCATAGTCCTGGCCCCCGCAGGCAGCGGCAAGACCGCCCTCCTGGCGCGTCGCGTCGAGGGTGCCTTGGCGCAGGGCGTCAGCGCGAAGGATATTCTGTGCCTCACGTTTACCAACCTTGCGGCTCGACAACTGCGGGCGCGAGTCGAGGCCACTGCGCCGGAGCACGCTCGGGATATATGGATGGGAACCTTTCACGGCTTCTGCGCTTCTGTCCTCCATATTGAGGCGAAGCAAATGGGGCTTCCCGGCGATTTCGTGATCTACGATGAAGAGGACTGTCAGGATCTGCTCAAGAACATTGTGAGAAACGAGGGTTTTCAGAACATCGGCAAGCCCGCCGATATCCTCGCTGTCTTTGAAAACGCAAAGTCGCGTTCTTTCGGCGACGGACTGCGGCTCGACGGTTACGACGGGCGCGATATCCTCAAACTCGCCGACGTCTATGTGCGTGGTATCTTCAAACTCTCTGACGACTTCGATTGCGATAGATTTAAAGAGGTACTCCCCGACCTATACGTACGCTACTCGAAGGAACTCATTGTTCGCCATGCACTGGATTTCTCGGACTTGATCTACTTCGTGAGGGCGCTTCTGGCCAACATCCCGAAGCTCCGGGACAAGTGGTCCGATCGCTTCCGATTCATTCAGGTGGACGAGGTGCAGGATACCCACATGGCAGAGTATGACGTGATTCGGACGCTTGCATCCGCCCGGAACATCGCGGTATTCGGCGATCTGGACCAGTCCATCTACGGATGGCGAGGAGCGACACCCCTAGAGGTGAGAGACTGCTTTGAGCGCGACTTCCAGCCGAAGGTCTTCACTCTGCCCGTCAACTACAGAGCGACCAGGCAGTTGATTCGGGCTGCCGACTCTTTTGCCTCCCGAGCGTTCGAACAAAGATTCACGAGTCTCGTTCCGGACGAATCTTGTGACGAAGGATCGCGCATAATGGTGCATCACGCTGATTCAGAGGACGCAGAAGCTGATTGGATCGCCGATCGCATCGCAGAGCATTCCCGTTCGGGGCATGAATACAGAAACATCGCCGTGTTTTGCAGGACGAACAAGAAGGCGCAGCAAGTCGGAGGCGTTTTGGAGAGACGTAGCGTGCCGTGCGTGACGGTGGATCAATACCAGTTCTTCAGAAGGCAGGAGATCAAGGATGCGCTCGCTCTTCTGAAACTGTTGCTCAACCCCCATGACCAGTCCGCGGCGCAAAGAATAGCGCTCCGATACGTGGAGGGAGCAGGAGAGGCGACGGTGAACCGAATCGTTGAGGAAGGCGTGCGGATAGGAGTGCGACTGCCCGACTTCTTCTCCTCCCGGACCTTCATCCATGACGATCCTCATGGCCCTCTTCTGAATGCCTATCACGAGGGGAGAATTACCGTCCTCGACACCGAGACGACAGGCCTCAGCTCCGCCTCGGACAACATTGTGGAGCTGGCCTACTGCCTTCTCGATTCGGGCGAGCTGCGGAAGGAGTCATCGACGCTGGTGCGGTCGGACAAGCCCGTCGGCTCATCGGTGAATGTCCACGGCATCACCGACGACGATCTGGGTCGAAACGGAATGGAACCGACAGAAGCCTTGGAGGCGCTGATGATGGACTGCGCCGACAGCCTGCTGGTCGGGCACAATGTCTCGTTCGATCTTGGGATGATCCGCTCGCAGGCTGCGAGAGTCGATATCGATTTTTCGGGGCAGAACTACGCGGATACCTATGAACTCGCGCGGCGATTCATCAATAGCCGCTCCTATCGTTTGAGTGATTTGAGCGACGTGCTGCAGCTGCCGCCGAATCGCGCGCACCGTGCGCTGGGCGATGTGAGGACGACGACGTCCCTTCTCGGGTATCTGATCCCGAAAATCGCGGCCGGACAGTTCGAGCGCCGAGAATTTGTCACGAGGAACAGGAAGGTCTTCGAGTCCTTCGCCGAACGATTCTCGGCCTTCCGAATCGAAGCGGAACGGCAGCGTCCGGCGGATCTGCTGCATTCGATGCTCGAAGAACTTGGCGTGTACGAGACCTATAAAGATGAGGACGCGCGAATTGAAAATCTGAATCACCTCGTTTCGATCTTCGAGGAGCGCGACCGCGTGGAGTCGAATCCCTCGGAATCGCTTCAGTCTCTCGTCCAGTTCGCAAGTTTGGCCAGGAATCTGGATCACTTGTCGGAAAGCAGTAACAAGGTCATTGTGGCGCCGATTCATCAGAGCAAGGGGTTGGAGTTCCGGACGGTCTTCATCGCGGGGGCTGTGGACGGGTTCATCCCTATCTTCAATGCAAGCGATATTGAAGAAGAGAAACGGCTTTTCTACGTCGCAATGACGCGTCCGAAGCAACTGCTGTACGTGACGGGTTCCAAGGTGTATCTGTATTTCCGAAAGAGAATGACCCCATTCTTGTCGCACATTGACAGCGCCTTTGTGGAGTGTTGTTGACGATGGAATGCGAACCAGTTGCCGGATGTGCCGGTACGAGTGATAGCCGCTTTAGCCCATGAAAGGAGATCGCATGAACCACACGCGACGCGCCATACTGTTCGCCCTCGCATTCTCCCTGCTGTTCAGCGCGTCCTCCCTCGCGCACGCGCAGGGCGCGGGCGTTGAATGGGACGCGCTCAACCGGGAAGTGATGGAGCTTTACCGCGCGGGTGCGTATG
>CAZVUT010000149.1:5189-6893 GCA_964630155.1 uncultured Synergistaceae bacterium | reverse complement strand
GCCGCGCGCATCGCTATAATGCCCTATGAAACGGAAGGAAAGGGGCGGACGCTTTTCATGGAAGAGACGACCAGAGGACTCAATTTCCTCGAAGAGATCATCACGGAGGATCTGAAAACGGGCAAAGTGCGGTCCATCGTGACCCGCTTCCCTCCGGAACCGAACGGCTACCTCCACATCGGACACGCGAAATCCATCTGCATCAACTTCGGACTCGCGGAAAAGTACGGCGGCGAATGCAACCTGCGGTTCGACGACACGAACCCCGCGAAGGAAGAGACCGAATACGTCGACGCGATCAGTCGGGACGTCGCGTGGCTCGGGTTCAAGTGGGCGGGGGAGATCCGGTACGCATCGGACTACTTCGATCAGTTCTATAAATGGGCGATCGAACTCATCGAGGCCGGAAAGGCGTACGTCGACGACCAGAGCGCCGACGAGATCCGCGCCAACCGCGGGACGCTCACGGAGCCGGGGAAGAACTCGCCCTGGCGGGACCGGACGGTCGAAGAGAACCTCGACCTGTTCGAGCGCATGCGGTGCGCGGAGTTTCCGGACGGCTCGCGCGTGCTGCGGGCGAAGATCGACATGGCGAACGCGAACATCAACATGCGCGACCCCGTGCTCTATCGTATCCTCAATACCGACCATCACCGCACGGGCTGGAAGTGGTGCATCTACCCGATGTACGACTTCGCGCACGGCTACGAGGACTCCATCGAGGGCGTAACGCACTCGATCTGCACGCTCGAATTCCAGGACCACCGTCCGCTCTACGACTGGTTCATCGATAACGTGAGCACGCCCCACAAGCCGCACCAGTACGAATTCGCGCGGCTCAACCTGAGCTACACGGTGATGAGCAAGCGAAAGCTCCTCCAGCTCGTTCGCGAGAAGTACGTCTCCGGCTGGGACGATCCGCGGATGCCCACGATCTGCGGCCTGCGCCGCAGGGGTTATACGCCGTCCTCCGTCCGCCGCTTCTGCGAGCTTGTCGGCGTGGCGCGGGCGGACAGCATGGTGGAGATCGAACTGCTCGAACACTGCCTCCGCGAGGAACTCAACGCGAGCGCCCGTCGCGGGATGGCCGTCCTTCGGCCGCTCAAGCTCGTCATCGAGAACTGGCCGGAGGATCGCGTGGAGATGGTCCCGGTCGAGAACAATCCCGAAGATCCGAACGCGGGCAGCCGCGACGTCCCCTTCGGTCGCGAGGTGTGGATCGAAGCGGACGACTTCATGGAAGTCCCGAAGAAGGGCTTCTTCCGGCTCTCTCCGGGCGCCGAGGTGCGTCTGAAGGGCGCCTACGCGGTGCAGTGCCGCGATGTCGTCCGGGATGCGGACGGGAAGGTCGTCGAGCTTCGCTGCACGTACGACCCCGAGACGAAGAGCGGCGCGGTCGAGGGGCGCAAGATCAAAGGAACGCTCCACTGGGTGTCCGCGCGTTGCGGCGTTCGCGCCGAAGTCCGGCTCTACGACAACCTCTTCACGATCCGGAACCTTGCGGATATGGAAGAGGGGCGGGACTACCGGGAGTACCTGAACCCCGACTCGCTCGTTGTGTGTCCGGACGCCGTCATCGAACCGGCTCTCGCGGCGGCGAAACCCGGCGAAAGCTTCCAGTTCCTGCGGCAGGGGTACTTCTGTGTCGATTCGGACTCGACGCCCGAACGGCTGGTGTTCAACCGCTCCGTGGCGCTCAAGGAC
>CAZVUT010000149.1:0-5089 GCA_964630155.1 uncultured Synergistaceae bacterium | reverse complement strand
GGGAGCACCTCCGCGGACAGGTCCGGATGAGCGTCGACACGCTGAGCGAAAGCGAAGTCCGGGAGGGGCTGGAAGACTGTTCCCTCGATATCGGCGCTATTTACACGTATTCCTTCGATTTCACGCATATATCGATCGACGATATCGCGGAGTTCCACTCGGAGATGCTGTCCGCGGGGAAAGTCGATATCTGTCTCACCTGCGTCGAGGCCGTCCACAAGGCGCTTCTCGCGAAAAACCTTCCCGCATATCGCGTTTCGCCGGGGCGGCAGACCATCCGGAGCGCGGTCGAACGCCTGATCCTGGAGGTCCGCGGACAGAGCAACGCGCTCCTTCTGAGCGTCGTGGGCGTCTTCCGCCCGGGGATCGAATTCGGCGGGAGGCGCCAGTACGACGAGGCCATGCTGAAGCTGAACGCCGGTCTCATGGATCATGCGAAGAAACGGGGGATTCTGGCGATTCCGCGGGATTCGTCGAGCTTTCAGACGATCGAGACGATGGGGCAGTTCCTCATGGGAACGTCCAATCTGTCGGATGTCTCGTTTCTGTCGAAGCTCCGCGCTTCGTGCGGCTTTCCGGTGACGGCGGGTTTCGGAATGGGGCCGAGCCTGAAGATCGCGGAGGAGTACGCGGCCGAGGCGGCCGATATGTCCGGCGGCCGTGAGGGGATCTGCTACCTCTTCGACGGGAAGAAGGGCCGTCCTCTCGGCGTTTCCAAGGAGCCGGAGCTGCTGTTCGTTCACTTCGACCCCGAGGCCTCGCTTCTTGCGAAGCGGCTTGGCGTCACGGTTCCGACGCTCTGCCGCTACCTCCAGGGGCTGTTGTGTTTCGACGAAACGTTCACCGCATCGGAGTTCGCGAAGATCGTCGGCATTCAGCCGAAGAGTTCGCGGAAGGTCATGAACAACCTTCTGAAGGAAATGCTTGTCCGGGAGTGCGGCGTTCTCACGCATGCGGGGCGGGGCAGGCCGCAGCGGCTCTATCGGACGACCGAAAGGGCGTCCGCGATTCGTTCCCGCAATCCGGCGCCGGGGGGAGGAGATACGGAGGAGCGGAGCAGGGTGTGATGCGCGGGTTTCTTCGTCTGGAGAGCTGTGCCGAAAAACGAGGAGGGATTGGTTTTATGAAGGAACGAAAAGGATACCTGATCGTCGCGCTGATGTGTGTTCTCGCGTTGTCGGCCGTCATGGCCGCCGGAAAGCCGGCCGCCGCCGCGGCGGAATATACGTGGAGCTTCGCCCAGCCGTGGACCCGTCCGCTGACCGACGCGTCGTTCACGAAGTTCTGCGAACGCGTCAAGGAATACTCGAGCGGCCGCATCGAGATCAAGTTCTTCCCGAGCGGACAGCTCGGCAGTCACGACGAAAACTTTCATGCCATGCAGGAGGGAAGCCTCGAAATAGGCGTCTTCTCCCCCTATCCGACGCTGATCCCCGGCGGCTGCGTTCCGAACATGACCTGGATCATCGTGAACTGGGACGAGATGCGCCTGGCCTACCGTCAGCCCGACGGCATTCTCTACCGCGTGATGAAGGACGCTTTTGAAGAAGTCGACGGGCACATGCTCTTCGCCTGCTCCCAGGGCGCGTACGGACTGGGCAACAACAAGCGCCCCATCCGGACGACCGATGACTTCGCCAACCTGAAGCTCCGCGTGTCCGCCTCCACCGGCGGCGTGAAGACACTCGCGAACATGGGCAAGGGCAAGGGGCTCACGCTCGAGACGATTCCCTGGGGCGAACTCTACAACGCGCTCTCCCGCGGCGTCGTCGACGGCTGCTGGACGATGTGGGCCTCGCTCGTCGAGGAGCGCCACTGCGAAGTCCTCAAGCACTTCTCCGACCTCAACTTCATCTGGGACGGCACCTACGTCGTCATGAACAAGGAACTCTGGGAGAAGCTCCCCGAGGATCTCAAGCAGGCCGTCACGAAGGCGTCGCTGGAGACCGAGGCGGAACTGCTCGCCGTCCAGGAGAAGGCCGAAAAGACGTTTGTGGAGAAGCTCAAGGAGCGCAAGGATTTCACGATCACATGGCTGACCCCCGAAGAGCGCGACGCGCTCCGGGCCGCTTCGGACATGGGGCCGATGTGGCAGGAGCTGTGCGGCAAATGGCTCGAAAAGCGCTACCCGGGCAAGGACATGGTGAAGGTCATCCCCGCGGAGCTCGAGAAGATCCATAAGGAAGTCCTCGCCAAAGGGGCGAAGAAGTAACCTGTCTGTCGAACGGCGGGGGCGCGGCGAAGTCCGCCGCTCTCCCGCCGCGCATCGGGGAAGGGGGAGCACGAGTGCCGTTTATCTCCATGTGTCTCAGGGGAATCGAGAAAATAGAAAACGCCCTGTGCTATATCGGACTGCTCGGAATCACGTATTTGACCTGCATTCTGGTGATCAACCGCTACTTCATCCATTACGAGGTCATGTGGCTCGGGGACTTCACGCAATATCTGTTCGTCTTCATGTCGCTCTGCGCGATCGCCTTCACGACCCGCGACGACGCGCATACATCCGTGGACATCCTGAGCCAGGTGTTCCTGGCGGGAAAGCCCAGGGCGATGCGGGCGTACAAGATCGTCATCCATATCCTCACGCTGATCACGCTCGGGTACTTTCACGCGCCCATGCTGCAGTTCGCGGCGCGGGCGATGAAGCATCCGTCCTACGGAACGATGGTCCCGTGGTTCAACACGTCGTGGCTGATCGTAACGTGCTACATCATGCTGCTTTTGTGCATCCTTCATACGGCGGTCAATCTCGTGAAGCAGTTCGGGATTCGGGTGCAGTCGGCCGTCGCGACAAAGGAGGCGGAGTGATATGGGCGCCGTTTCCGTCGCGCTGATCACGCTGTTCGTCGGCATGGCGATCGGCATGCCGCTCTGCTGGCTCTTCATATCGAGTTCGGTCGCCGGGCTGCTGGCGTCCGGATCCCCGGTCACCTTTCTGGCCGGAACGTTCTTCCATGCGGTGGACAACTACGTCCTGACGGCCGTCGCGTTCTTCATCTTCGCGGGGAGCCTGCTCTCCGAAGCGGGACTCGCCGACCGGATCGTACGGTTCTCGTACGCGCTCGTCGGTCGGCTCCGGGGCGGCATGGAGGCCGTCGGAATCGTCGCGACGCTCTTCCTGAGCGCGCTCACCGGGTCGTCGATCCCGTGCATTTCGGCGCTGATCCCGCTGCTCGTTCCGCGGCTCGAACGATACGGGTACGAGAAGCGCTACACTGCCGCGCTCCTGTGCGCGTCCTGTTTCCTCGGGTACCTGATTCCGCCGAGCGTGCCCGCGCTGCTGTACTGCCTCATCGCGCAGCAGTCCGTATCGGCGATGTTCCTGGCGACGATCATACCGGGCCTGCTGATCGCCGGAGGCTACGCGATCCTCAACTACATCATCTGTCCGAGATTCATCAACCCGGCGCTGATCGTTGAAGCGCCCGCGGTTCCGGCCACGTTCGGAGAGTCCGTGAAGGAGCTTGGAAAGGCCACGTGGGTCGCGCTTCCGGCCCTCGGATGTCCCGCGCTGATCATGGTGGGCATCTACGGCGGAGTCTGCACGCCCAACGAGGCGGGGGCCATAGCGGCCGTCTACTGCATGATCGTCGGGTACTTCGTCTACAGGGAGCTCACGATCGAGGGAACCCGGCGCGCGCTGTACAGTTCGATCCTCTCGATCGGCGTCGTCATCGTCCTGATCGCGACGGGCACGGTCTTCGGGCGCTACCTGATCAAGATCGGCGTCGCGCAGATGGTGGCGAACTACGCGATGAGCCTGTTCCACACAAAGGCCATGATCCTCATGTCCATGAACGTCGTTCTGCTGGTCCTCGGGATGTTCATCGACGGAACGCCGATCCTCGTTCTGGCGGTTCCGCTCTTTCTGCCGCTCATGCAGCAGCTCGGCGTCAACCTCGTCCATCTCGGATCGATCGTCATCCTGAATATCGGACTCGGCGTCATCACGCCGCCGTTCGCAATGTCGCTCTTCGTGGGGACGCGCCTTTCGGGGTGCACCTACATGGAACTCGCGAAAATAGTTCTGGTCTTTTTCTTCCTCGTCGGCATCCCCGTGCTGCTGCTGACGACGTATGTTCCGGCGCTTTCCTGCTGGCTCCCGACGCTCGTTCTCGGGCCGGAAGTCGTCGGATCGTGGTAATGCGTCCCAGATAAGGAGAGCGAAAGCGACTATGAAAATGGATCTTGCGATACGGAACGGATTTCTGTTCGATGGAGCCGGAAACCCCGCGCGAAAGACGGACATCGGCGTTCACGGCGGACGCATCGCCCGCATCGGCCGGATCGCCGAAAGCGAGGCGGAACGGACCGTCGACGCCTCGGGGCTGGCGGTCTGCCCCGGCTTCATCGACATGCACAACCACGTGGACAACGGCGTTCTGGCGTATCCGTCCGTTGACAGCTACATCATGCAGGGCGTCACGACATCGGTGACGGGCAACTGCGGCGCGTCCATGGCCCCGCTCGACGACGCGACGATCGACCTGTCGCGCCGGTATCTCGCCCCGTTCGTGCCTCCTTCGGACAGGATCGACTGGCGCTGGCGGACGACTGCGGAGTATATGGAAGCGATCGCGCGCAACGGAACGGCGCAGAACCTCGCGTTCTTCGTCGGCCAGGGGACGATCCGGATCGCCGTGAAGGGATTCTCCCCGTCGGAGGCGACGGACGGAGAGCTGGCCCGGATGCGCGACCTGCTCCGGAACGCGCTCGATGACGGCTGCTTCGGGCTGTCGACAGGCCTGATCTACCCGCCGGGAAGTTTCACGAGCGAACGCGAGCTGCTCGACCTCGCCGGGGAACTTGCGCCGCGGGGCGCGATCTATTCGACGCACCTTCGCAACGAGGGGAACGTCCTCGCGGAATCCGTCGCCGAGGCCATCGAAATCGGCCGCCGGTGGAACGTTCCGGTGCAGCTCTCCCACCACAAGGCCGTCGGGCGTCCGAACTGGGGCAAGGTCCATCACACGCTCCGGATGATGGAAGAGGCGCGCGCCCAGGGCGTCGACGTCTGTTGCGACGCGTACCCCTACACGGCCGCGTCGACGACCGTGACGTCGCTGCTGCCGCCGTTCGCGCACGA
>CAZVUT010000148.1:0-6900 GCA_964630155.1 uncultured Synergistaceae bacterium | reverse complement strand
AAAGGTCTTCTGACTGAACGAAAATTCTTTAGTCCCGATTTCGGGAATATCGGATCTTTGTTTCTGCGGAGGACCTTTTTTTGTTGCGTCGTGGTATGTGCAAATAGCGTTGACATTGTGTTCCGTGTGTCTCCCATACGTTTCTCTCCAGCGAAGGCCGTAACTTTTGTATGTGACGGGTAATTGCGAAAAAAAGAAGGAGTGATTTCGTATGGACGGACATTCGTCAGACAGAGTCGAAAGGTTCAACAACCTTGTGCGTTCTTTGGAAGTTTGCGAACGACGACGCCTTCCGGTTTCTTCGGAGGAACTCGCCAGAATGGCGGGGTATGGAGAGGACGGCAGAAACGTTAAATCGGCGAAGGCGCGGATGAAAAAAGATATCGAACGCCTCAACGAGGACTTTCATTTCGATATCGATTTCGACAAAAAGCAAAAAGGATACATTGTTTCGTTTTGGGGGGATTATGTCCTTCATAAGTATCTTGGGGGATGCTCCGAACGCGGGACAAGCGGAGAATCGTCGTTGCCGAAATCGGCGTGTCGCCGAAACGCCGAGGGGCATATTCATGAAAGGAGTGATCGTGGATGAGCAGGGACATTTCGTCTTCGAGACTCGTGCGGATCAACAACCTTTTCGTCTTTCTCGAAAGCAAGATGAGACTCGGAAAACCGACGCCTCTTCATGCCGTCATCAACGGGGTGGGATATGACGAAGGCGGCAAGGTGAAAAAAACCGCAATGAGACAGCTTGAAAGGGATCTCGAACTCATCGAGAAGATGTGCCCTTCGTTGCGTCTCATTCGCGATATGAAGCACAATACGCTGATGCTCAAGCCCGCCAGGGCGACAGACGGCGACATGTCTGATATCGGCAAATCGTGGGTGCTGCCTGCCGCCTCATAATCCTTCAGGAAAACAGTCGATATGGAAAGAGCGGGGAAGATTCTGTAGAAGCGATGCTTTCCCAAGGGGGGAATGCTGTAATGGACTCTCATGACACAAAGGCTTCCGCGACTTCCTCGCTCAGCTATCCGGGGCTCAACGAACAACAGATGGCGGCGGCGACCTGCCCGGATTCCGACATCCTCGTCCTTGCGGGAGCCGGAACCGGGAAGACGAAAACCATCATTGCGCGGGCGATTCATCTCATCCGTTCCGGCGTCCTTCCGCAGAGAATCCTCCTGATGACCTTCACGAGACGGGCGGCGAAAGAGATGCGTAACCGCATCGAATCGGTCGTTGGCGAAGAAAGCTCCAGAATCACGGCCGGAACGTTCCATCACTTTTGCCTCATCGCCATGCGCCGCGCCGCGAGGCTGTTTTCGTTCGACGCCGCGACCGTCATCGACCGGGACGACGCCGAGAACCTCTTCCGGCTGTCACTCGAAGAAGTGTTCGGAGCGGGAAAGAAACCGTCCGTGTGCTTCCCCCGGGTTCGGGAACTCCTGGACATCCTTTCCTATGCGCGGAACACCGGCAGGGAAATTCAGACGTATCTCGAGAAATACACCGCGCTTGACGAAGAATCTATGGACAAGGCGATGATGATCTTCTCGCTCTACGAGCAGTTGAAACGAACATACCATTATCTGGATTTCGACGATATCCTCTGTCTTTTTGCGGAGAAAATCCACAGCTCGCCGGATGCCTCCCGGTACGTGAAAGGCCTGTACGATCACATTCTCGTCGACGAGATGCAGGACACGAACCCCATCCAGTGGAAGATCCTCGAGGGAATGCGAAAGCCGACGCGCCTTTTCTGCGTCGGAGACGACGCCCAGAGCATCTACGCCTTCCGCGGGGCCGACTTCAGAAACGTCCATTCTTTCAAAGAACGAATCCCGGAAGGGACAGTCCTGAAACTCGAAACGAACTATCGCTCCACGCAGCGGATCCTGGATCTTTCAAACTGGCTGCTTTCCGCCTCTCCGCTGGGGTACGGCAGGCAACTCCGCGCTTTCCGGGGAGACGGCATGACGCCGCAGCTCCTCGACTTTTTCGGAGAATTCGACGAAGCGCGATGGATCGTCCGCGATGTATTGTCCGTCAGAGGAAGCGGAACGGCGCTTGGAGACATCATGATCCTGACGCGCACCGCATGGAGAAGCCGCACGATAGAGGCCGAACTCATCGCGGCGGGGATTCCGTATGTCTTTGTCGGAGGAATGAGCATCACGAGAACCGCGCATGTTCGCGACGTTCTCAGCCTCCTGCGGGCCTCAGTCTCGAACACGGACCGACTCGCATGGCTTCGCTACCTGATGCTCTGGAAAGGAATCGGGGAACAGTGGGCTGCTCGTGCGTTCAAGGCCGTCAGCAAAGCCGCGAATGTCGAGGAGGTGCTCCGCGTGCTGCCGGAGAACATCCCTTCTTCCGCCCGCAACATCGGCATCGCGGAAAACGTAACGGACATCCGCAAGCTGCGTGACGCTCCCGCGAAAGCCATGAGAACAGCGATAGAAAAACTCGAAGGCGTCTTATCGAGCGTCTACGATAACTGGGAAATGCGGAAACGCGATCTCGAACTTCTCGCAACGGTTGCGGAACGGTATGCGGATATAGAGAGCTTTCTCGAACGCTATACGCTCGATCCGATCACGACGACGCAGATCGAAAACGCCGGAGACGATGTTCTGACGCTGATCACCGTCCATAGCGCGAAAGGAACCGAAGCGAATGTCTGTTACATCATCGGAGCCGAACCGGGACTCTTCCCCCACTCGAAAAGCTGCAACGACGACGATGACATCGAAGAGGAGCGACGTGTCCTGTACGTCGCGATGACACGTGCGAAAGACCGGCTCGTTCTTACCCGCGCGACATTGTACCCGCCGGAGAAACACTATTTTCTGATGAACGTCCCTGCAGGACTCTGCGATACCGGGATACCGGAGCAGGAATAATCGGCGTAGTTACTCACTCTTGTCCAAAATAACTATTTGAGGGTATGAAAAAGCCCCCGGACTCTGGGATATCATCATATCGGCCAACGCGATAACATCCCAGGAAGACGGAGGCGTTATGATGATTAAGGCATAGAGTCTTTTCGAGGATCTCTTCACCGAACTCCTCGCACGCTTCTGGTCGGTGACGCATCTGGATTCCCGGATATTGCGGGTCATATAGGCTTTTGATCCTCGAAGAAAGGCGATTCTTCTCGTCGTAGGAGACAAACGCGGCGAGAAAAACTGGTATGACACGATTATCCCGATTGCTGAAGAGATCTACCTGAACCATCTGAAAGAAATCAGCCGTGAGTTGGAAGAAGGAGAACTCGATGGCTCGAAAGTTTAAGGAGCTTCTGGCCGCAATGCCCGAGCAGAGACAGGAGAGAATTCGCGAAGAGGTTGAACGCCGATCGCTGATGCTCTCCCTGAGCGAAGTCCGAAGGAAGCGAAAAATCTCGCAGAAAAAGATAGCGGAGCAGCTGAATATCACGCAACCCGCCGTATCGAAGATGGAACGCGAACAGAACGTCTCGGGGTCGAAACCTTGAAAAAATACGCGGGGGGAATGGGCAGGGAACTGATCCTTACGGTTTCCTTTCCAAACGGAGAATCCTACCGGATCGGGTAGAATTCCTGCAACGAAAAAAAGGGACGAGCGGTTTGCGCTCGTCCCTTTTTTTCGTTGTTCTTCCGGTGCTATTCGGTCGGACAGATGGCGAAGCAGCGGGCCGGAAAGCCGGCGCCTCCCTTGAGTTTCGGGAAAGTGCAGAAGATCACGGCGCCGACCGGGGGAACCTTGTCCAGGTTGCACAAGAGCCCGATCTGGATCTGGTCCGGCTTCGGGATCCCAATCTCAAGCGGATATCTTCTTTTTGCGGAGGATTTCCTGCAACGAGGAGGCTAATGCCTGAGAGAAGTTGATGCCGGCTTGTTTCGCCGCCTCGTTCAAGTAGGACGGGATCGTCAATGTTTTTTTGACATAGATGGGTTCGATTTCGTTGCGGACCTGCGGCATCCAGACATGAACGAGAAAGATGCGTTCGTCCCGCTCTATGGCGATGTGCTTCCCTTGCGTCGGCTCAGGGATGTCGTCATTGTCCTGCTCCATGCCCCACAGGTGAAGCCCGAGGGCGTCTTCCGCCATTTTGACGGCCTCTTCGTCCGTCTTCCCGCAGGTATAGCAGCCCGGCAGATCTGGGAAGGATACTGAGATCCCGTCATCGGCGTAGTGGAAAATCGCCGGGAAAATGTAGCGATCTCGCATTGTGATCACCTTCTTTGTTGGAATAGCGAGGCTATTTCAGTCCCCCCCTTGCTTGATGGCTATACTCTAACACGTGTCTAAATACGTGTCTAGTGCCATTTGGAGGTGATGAGCTTCCCCGGAATTGACGGACACAGAGAGAGGCCGGGAAAATGAAGGAGAACATCCGTGAGGGTGTTTTCAAGTAAGCAGGCAAAACAGCGACGACAATCCGATGCGGAATTCAAGCGGGAATTCTTGAAGATGACGATGGGAGGCAAGACGTCGGCGCCCCCAAAAATCTCAAAAAAACCGGAAAAAACGGCGAATCGGCCGTGGTGAAAATAAGGAGAAGGGACGAGCGGTTTACGCTCGTCCCTTCTCGCGTTGTTCTTCCGGTGCTATTACGCCGGGCAGATGGCGAAGCAGCGGGCCGGAAAGCCGGTGCCTCCCTTGAGTTTCGGGAAGGTGCAGAAGATCACGGCGCCGACCGGAGGAACCTTGTCCAGGTTGCACAAGAGCTCGATCTGGATCTTGTCCTGTTTCAGGATGTAGTCCTCCGCGGCGAAACCGATCTTTTCCTGACGGCAGGCCGGATCGCTGTCCGGTGTTTCATGCCCCATCGCCCCGATCTTCCTTTCCGCACAGAGCCACTTGACGGTGTCCAGGTCCCAGCCGGGGTAATGGGCGCATCCTTCGGCATCCTTGTTGTCGAACTCGGCCGCCGGGCGCTTGTACCAATCCGAGCGCAGGGCGACGAAAGCGCCTTCCGGAATCCTGCCGTTCGTCTTCTCCCATTCGCGGACATCGTCTATCGTGAGCGCGTAGTCATTGTTCGCCGCACATTCTGCGGATCTGTCGATGACGCAGAGCGGGTAGGCGAACTCGTCCACCCGGATCTCGCTCTGTGTGCGGCCGTTCAGGTCGAAATGCGACGGAACGTCGACATGCGTTCCGTACTGGCCGGGAACGGTGTACTCGAAGACCTTCATCGGAGCCTGGTCGAAATCGAAGAGGTTCCTGATGCCGAGAGGCTGGAAGCCGTACCAGTGGGGGGTTTCCGGGGAAAGTTCGTGCGTCAGGTCCACCCATCTGTACTTCGGCGTCTTCCATTCCGAAAGTATCTTCCAAAGCGTCATGTCAGCCACGAAACTACACCTCCTGCTCGAAATAGTACGCCTTGTCGAAGGCGTCCTTGGTCGCTTCGTAGATTCGCCCGGCCTGCGCCGCGTCTCCGATGGGAATGACGCGTCCGCAGACGGCCTCGCAGGCGTCGATGAGCGCCGGGTCAGGCGCGATGCCCAGAGAGAGGACCACGTGGTCGACCTGCGCTTCCGCCTCGGAGCCGTCCGTCTTTTGCAATCTGATGGATCCGGGGAGAATTTCCACAAGTTTGTGGCCGGCGCGAACGTCGGGTTTGAGGGCCATGATCCTGCCGAGGATGTCGTTGCGGATCACCGGGAATATCCCGGGCCCGATCTCCGGCAACATTTCGACGAGTGTCAGCGCGCAGCCCGTTTCTCCCAGCATTTCCGCCGTCTCGAGCCCCGTCATCCCCGTGCCGATGACGGCTACCCTTCCGTTGACCTTCGCCGCGCCCGCCACGACGTCTTCAGCAAAGTGTACGTTGGCCCGTTCGATTCCGGGCAGCTTCGGGATGATCGGTTTGGCGCCCGTGGCGACGAACACGGCCTCCGGAGCGAGGCTTTTGAGCACTTCGGGGGTCGCCTCGACGCCGCAACGGATATCGACGCCGAGAACCTCAATTTGCCGGATCATGGCTTTGGTGAGTCGGGTGACGAGTTCCTTGTGGGGCGGCTTGTCCGCCAGGTTCATGACGCCTCCGAGGACGGGCTGTTTTTCGAGAAGCGTCACCCGGAACCCGCGTTCGGCCAGGACGCGGGCGGCTTCCAGACCGGCTGGGCCTCCGCCGATCACGCAGATCTTCCGGCTCGCTCCGTTTCTTTTGAAGTCCGGGTACAGGTGCTCGCGGCCCATTCTCGGGTTGACCGCGCACACCACAGTCATTCCCTGGGCGATCAGGCGTTCCCTGCATACCATGCAGCCGATGCACGGGCGGATCTCGTCCGCGCGGCCCGCCTTGGCCTTGTTCATGAATTCCGGATCCGCGAACTGGGAGCGCCCGAGCCCGACGAAATCGCAGACGCCCTCTTCGAGAAGCTGTTCGGCGAAGTCCGGATCCTTGATCGTGTTGGTCGCGATGATCGGGATCCTCAGGGCTTGCTTGAAAGCTTTCGCGACGTGCTTTTTCCAGCCGGGCTTGTAGGAGTACGGATCGCAGTTCGCGTTCGGGTTGAGCCCGCTGCCGTTGCTGACGTTCAGGACGTCGATTCCCTTGTCTTGCAGGTACAGGCCGATTTGAAGGCCATCGTCGAGGTTCAGCGTTCCGGGAACGTGGGGCGTCATTTCGTCGCCGTTGATCCGCACCGAGATGGGGAAGCGCCCCCCCAGTTTCGCCCGTATCCCGTCGATTATTTCCGAGATGAATCGCATCCGGTTTTCAAAACTGCCGCCGTACTCGTCGGTTCTCTTGTTGTAATACGGGCTGAAGAACTGCCCGATCAGGTAGGAATGGGCTCCGTGCAGTTCAACGCCGTCATATCCCGCCTTCCGGCAGCGGACGGCGGCGTCGACGAACTTCTGCCGCACATCCCGGATCTCCTCGACGGTCATCGGTCGCGGAGC
>CAZVUT010000147.1:0-6938 GCA_964630155.1 uncultured Synergistaceae bacterium | reverse complement strand
ACTGCGGAGGGTATCCGTGGGAGAGTAGGTCGCCGCCTGTCACCTTTCTTTTTTTGCTTATAATCCTTCCTGAATCGTGCGATCGAATGCACACCCCAGATGGCACGTATCCCCGCAAACACACAGACACGGAATCTCGTTCGTCATGTCAAATACCGTAATGCTGCCGTTTTCGAGACGGAAACGCCAGAAAGAGGAAGGCGGCGCGTCCAGTAAATGACAGATCAGAACCTTCAGCACCGCATCGTGCGCCACGACAAGGATATTCCCTTCCGGCGAAGCCGTCACAACCGCTTTCAATGCGCGCACCGATCGGACGATCACGTCATCCAGGCTTTCTCCGTCGGGCATCGTGACCGTGTGCGGCGCCGCATGCCATTCGGTGAGCAGCGCGGGCCACGCGTTCGCAACCACGAGGTTGGTCAACCCCTCCCATTCTCCGTGATAAATCTCCGTAAGGTCGTTGTGAATTGAAACATCGAGTGCGTGCGGCGCGGCGATAATCTGCGCGGTTTGAAGAGCTCTGGAAAGCGGACTGCTCCAGATCGATCCGAAGTGAAGCCGCCGCAATGCGCCGGACGCGGCTTCGGCTTGAAGAAGGCCGCGGTCGTTCAGCGGTATATCCCGGCGTCCCTGAAAACGCCCTTCGATATTCCAGTCGGTCTGCCCGTGCCGGACGAGAAAGAGCGAGCGCATGATCACATATCCTCCGGCAGCGTCACCGCCGAAGCCCAAATGAAATCCCGGTCGCGCTGAAGACAGTCGATGAGTTCGCCCGGAACGGCCGAATCCACCTGCAATACTCCGAGCGCAAGTCCGCTTCCGTTTCTGCGGCCCAGCGCGAAATTGGCGATATTGACGCCGGAGTCCCCCAGAAGCGTCCCGATGCGTCCGATAACGCCGGGACGATCGTGGTTGCCGAAGAGCAGCAACGTTCCTTCGGGGACGAAATCGATCCAGTAGCCGTTTACGGAGACGATGCGGAGCTTGTTTTCTTCGGTTACGGTTCCGGAAAGAGAGACGGAGTCTTTTTCGCTTCGGACGGTCACTTCAAGGATGTTGTTGTATGTCCTCGCTTCGCCGCGACTTTCCTCAACCGAAAGGGATCTGTCCTGGGCGAGAAGCGCGGCGGACATATAGTTCACCTCGGGGCCGAGATGCACTTCGAGAAACCCTTTGAGCAAACTCACGGTATACGGCGTGTAGCGATAGGGAAGCTCGAAGTGGATGTTCTCGGTCTCGGCGGAAAACAGCGGTCCCCGGAGGACGATCCGGATATCCTTCGGGGCGCCGGAAAGCAGCTGCGCCGCGATGACGCCCATGCGTCGGGAGATCGAGAGGTACTGGCGACGGTGTTCCGGAAGAAGGCTCGCCATGAAGGGTTGGTTCACCGCGTGTTCGTATGATTCCCCTCGGAGGGCCGAAAGCATGTTCGAGACGGCGATCCGTGCGACGGCCGACTGCGCCTCATGCGTGTTCGCACCGATATGCGGCGTCATGACGACGTGGTTTTGAATATCGTCGGCGAGCAACGGGTGATCGGGCCGAATGGGTTCCTCCCCGAACACGTCGAATGCGGCGCCCCGGATCCGTCCTTCACGCAACGCATCCGCAACGGCGGCTTCGTCCGCGAGATTGCCGCGCGCGCAATTGACGAGATACGCGCCCTGTTTCATGGACTTCACCTCTCTGGGGCCAAGCATCCCGCAAGTCTCGGCCGTCAGCGGAACGTGGAGCGTGACGACATCGGCGATTGCGAGCGCTCCGTCGAGATCGTCCAGAAGCGTGACGCCAAGATTTCCGATATGTGAAGAAGCGACGTATGGGTCGTAGCCGAAAACGTCCATTCCGAAGGCGCGGGCGCGCAGCGCGATCTGGGATCCGATGCGTCCGAGCCCGATGATAAGCAGCTTCTTTCCGTGAAGCTGGTTTCCCATGAAATCCTTCCGGCGCCACTCGCCGCTGTGCACCGATGCGTGCGCGTGTGGAAGACTGCGGACAAGGGCGAGCATCATCGCCATCGTGTGCTCCGCGGCGGCGAGCGTGTTTCCTGTCGGAGCGTTGATGATCACAATGCCGCGACGGCTCGCCTCGGAGATGTCGATGTTGTCAACGCCGACGCCGGCTCTCGCGACGACGCGCAAACGCACGGCGCGGTCGAAGATTTCGCGGTCGAGCGGCGTGCCGCTGCGCGTGAGCATTGCGTCCGCTTCCGCGACGGCGCCGAGGAGTTCCGACCGGCTCATTCCGGTCCGAATCGTTGTCGAGACGTCCTTTGCCTGCGTGAGCAACTCCATTCCGCTTTCGTGAACGTGCTCCGTAACAAGTACGTTGTACATGCCTGCATCTCCCTTCGTCGAAACAAAAAAGAACCGGGTCCGTATCGGCCCGGTTCTTTTTTTGTTCTCTCTGATCCTTTGCGGTCTGTGTCAGTATGCTTCCGTTTACGTCGGGCCGGGCGCAAGCGGAGGAATCCTCATCCGTGAAGACGATGAAGATGACGACGCGCCGCGCGACCCGGAAAACACAAAGGCGAATGTTGACATAAAACCGACTTCCTTCCGAAAAATTGAGACGTTTATAGCACTTCGGCGCGTGAAGGTCAAGAAGATTCGAGGATTCGCCCGTCACGTTGTATTCCGCGCAATGATTCGGTATCATGATTCCGAAAGTACAACACACTTTTCTGGAGGCGTACACATGGCTCAACAACAACGACTCGGCGATCTTCTCGTCGAAGCGGGAGCGATCACGCAGGAACAGCTTTCAAACGCGCTCGCCGAACAAAAAAGGTCGGGGGAACGGCTCGGCGCATTTCTCGTTTCAAAGGGGTGGATCACGGAAAGCAAGCTCATGGAAACACTGAGCCTGCAACTCAAGTTTCCGCTCGTATCGTTGTCGAGGTATCGTCCGTTGCCCGATGCGCTCCGGAAAGTTCCACAGAACGTCGCGCAGCGGCTTCAGGTAATTCCTCTGAGTATCGAGGAGGACGGCAGCCTTCGTCTGGCGACGGCCGATCCGCTCGATATCATGTCGCTCGACGAACTTCGAATGCTCACGGGAATGGAGATCCACCCCTCGCTCGCGACGCCGTCGGACATATCCC
Source organism: uncultured Synergistaceae bacterium (assembly GCA_964630155.1). Lineage (GTDB taxonomy): Bacteria > Synergistota > Synergistia > Synergistales > Aminobacteriaceae > CALFXN01. The sequence continues at coordinate 3,832 of CAZVUT010000147.1, read as the reverse complement.
GGAATATTGAACGTCTCTACACGATACAGGATTCCGTGAAAGAAGCGATGGTCGAGATCGTGGAGGGCGGACAGCGCGCCCGCGAGTTCGACCTCGCGCGTTCCGTGTCGGAGGCGGCTCCGGACGACGCCCCGGTCATACAGCTCGTGAACAGCGTCATCGAACAGGCCGTTCGTGAAGGCGCTTCGGACATCCACATCGAACCCTTTGAAAAGGTCTCGCACGTCAGGTACCGGGTGGACGGCCAGCTCTTCAATGCGTTCGACTTCCCGTGCGGACTGCATCCGGCGGTATCGTCGCGGATCAAGATCATGTCGGGAATGAATATTTCCGAAAAGCGCCGTCCGCAGGACGGACGGATCGTCGTCAACGCCATGAGCCGGCGTATCGATCTGCGCGTTTCGTCGCTGCCGTCGATCTACGGCGAGAAGATGGTCATTCGCATCCTCGACCAGGGAAACGCGAAGGTCGGACTGCAAAAGCTCGGCTTCGAAGAAGATGACCGCGAGCTGATCGAAATGCTCATCTCCTCGCCATACGGCATCATTCTTCTGACCGGGCCGACCGGGAGCGGCAAGTCGACCACCCTCTACTCGATGCTCGAACAGATCAACAAACCCGAAGTCAACGTCGTTACGGTGGAAGACCCGGTAGAATACACGATTCTCGGCGTTACGCAGGTGCAGGTCAACGAAAAGGCCGGACTGACCTTCGAATCGACGCTTCGTTCCATACTTCGGCAGGATCCCGATAAAATCATGATCGGCGAGATCCGCGACAGGGAAACCGCTCAGCTTGCCATCCGCGCGGCGCTGACCGGACATCTCGTCCTTTCGACGCTTCACACGAACGACGCCCCGAGCGCGGCGGTCCGATTGACGGATATGGGAATCGCCCCCTTTCTTGTGTCGTCCTCGCTGATGGGGATCATCGCGCAGCGCCTTGTCCGTGTTCTTTGCCCCTACTGCAAGGAGAAATACACATTGTCGGATAATATGTGCCGCAGCCTGGGCGCGCCCGACGGCACGCCCGCGTGGCGAGCCGTCGGCTGCAACGAATGCCGCGGGACGGGATACAAGGGCCGCGCCGGCATATTCGAAATCCTGCTGGTAAACGACACGATCCGTCGCATGATCGTTGCGAACGCGTCCACGACGGACCTCCGCGAAGAGGCGATCAAGCTCGGAATGAAGACGCTCCGCACCTCCGGCGTTCACAAGGTGCTTGCAGGCGTGACGAGCGTCGAGGAAGTCTTCGAAGTCTCCATGTAGACCGTGAAAGAGGGTGGGCCCCATGGCGGACTTGCAGGCTCTTCTTGGTGACGTGATCCGTCGGAACGCGAGCGACCTGCACTTGAGCGTCTCAATCCCGCCCGCCTTCCGCGTGGACGGCGAGCTGTGCTATGCGCAAAAACACGCTGCCTTGGCGGCTTCCGACATGGAAGGAATCCTGAACGAATTGCTGAACGCCGAACAGCGTGAGGTCTTTCGGCACAAGCGGGAGTACGACTTCAGCTTCACCTTTCGGGGAACGGGGGGCGAAACCGCGCGTTTCAGGGGAAACTTCTTTCACGAATCGGGCAACGTCGCGCTCGCGCTCCGGTTGATCCCGACGGCTGTCCGCACCATCGACCAGCTCGAACTTCCCCCTATTCTGCGCGACGTCGCGAAGAAGAAGCGCGGACTCTTCCTCGTCACCGGACCGACCGGACACGGGAAAAGCACCACGCTGGCCGCAATCGTGCGCGAAATCAACGCGACGCGGCATGACCACATCGTCACGATAGAAGACCCGGTCGAATACCTCTTCACGTCCGAACAATGCGTTGTCCACCAGCGCGAGGTCGGCAGCGACACCCATTCCTTCGCGGAAGCGCTGAAGCGTGCTTTGCGCGAGGACCCGGACGTCATAATGATCGGTGAAATGCGGGATCTGGAAACCGTTTCCGCCGCCATCACCGCGGCGGAAACGGGACACCTCGTGCTCGCCACGCTGCATACGCAGGACGCCGCCCAATCCATCGACCGGATTGTGGACGTCTTTCCGCCGCACCAGCAGGGGCAGATTCGCGTCCAGCTCGCAACGATCCTGGTCGGAATCTGCTCGCAGCAATTGATACCGCGATCCGGCGGCGGACGCGCCGTCGCGACCGAGCTGCTGCTCGCCAACCCTGCCGTCCGCAACTGCGTCAAAGAGGGAAAGACGAACCAGATCAAAACGCTCATACAGACCGGCGGCGAAATAGGCATGCACACCATGGAACAGTGCCTCGCAGGCCTCGTCAACCGCGGCGCGCTCTCCATGGAAATGGCGATGTCCTATGCGTATGATCCGAAAGACCTGCAACGAATCCTCTTCGAGCACCGATGATGTCGAGATTCCGTCTTGTCCTTTTTGGGCCATTTGATATAATCTGTTGATAGCCAAAACTGTCAAAAAAGTTCAACCTTCGGAGCGTGATCGGCGTGGACTTCCGATATCGGGCTCGTTCTTCCGACGGCAAGATCATAGAAGGCGCGTTGCGCGGGGAAAGCCAGACGCAGGTCGTCGGCGTCCTGCGCAGCCGCGGCATGTTCCCGATTTCCGTCGAGGCGAAACGCGCCGAGACCGCCTCCGGATCCGGATCGTTCATGAACGACCTGCGAAAGATCGGGACCGTCTCCCTTCGCGACAAGGTCGTGTTCTTTCGTCAGCTCGCCACGATGGTCAAGGCCGGAATCACGCTCGGGAACGCGCTCGAAATCATCGGCGAGCAAACCAAGAATGCGCGTCTGGCGGAAGCGATTCTCAAGGTCAAGTCGTCCATCGACTCCGGGTTTTCCATGAGTTCGGCGATGCGCAGCCGAAAGGAATTCGACACCCTCATGGTGTCGATCGTCCAGGCGGGAGAAGAGGGCGGCGTGCTCGACGACAGCCTCGACCGTCTCGCGGCCTTCCTCGAGCGGCAGGACGCGTTGCGCCGCAAGATCATCTCGGCCGTGTCCTATCCCGCTGTCGTGATCCTGTTCTCGTTTTTTATCCTGTATGTTCTCGTGACCGTCGTCATACCGAAGTTCGCCACGGTCTTCAAGGGCTTGAACGTCCCGTTGCCGAAGATCACCGTCTTCATGTTCGACTTCGGCACGTGGATTGCGAACTATTGGTATATTCCGCCTATCGTGGCGCTGCTTCTTGTGGTCATGATGATCCTGCTGCAAAAATCGCCGTCGACGCGCCCCGTGCTCGACGCGTTCAAACTCAAGGTTCCGATCACCGGGGACATTCTCTTCCGGACCGTCATGGCCCGCTCGAACCGGACGCTTGCGTCGCTCGTCCAGTCGGGAGTTCCGATTCTGAAGTCGTTGGAGATGACGGCCGAGGTGGCCGATAATTACGTAATCTCCCAGGCGTACCTCAAGCTGCGCGACGCGGCGAAGAAGGGGCGCGGACTGGGCGAAACCGCGCGGGAACTCAAGGTTTTTCCGTCGATGATCGCGCACATGATGCGCGTCGGCGAGGAGACGGGGCAACTCGAAGAAATGCTCAACAAGGTGGCGGACTGGTTCGAGCTGGAATTGGACGAGAAAATTAAGCGGCTGACGTCGGTACTGGAACCCGTGCTGATCATGGTGGTTGGCGGGATGGTCGCGTTCGTGGCGCTTGCGATCTTCAGCCCCATCGTTGCGGCGATTCAGGCGCTCATGTAATACATGCAGGCATACGACTCGGAAGGAGGTGAGAGAGAACACGGGAGAAACGACACACACGGCGAACGACCTTTCGGAATGGCGCTGAAAGGAGTTATTGTCAAATCTGGTGTATGGATAATCAGGCGGCGCTCCTGTCTGACTGG
>CAZVUT010000146.1:0-6943 GCA_964630155.1 uncultured Synergistaceae bacterium | reverse complement strand
TCCATTCCGGATATCCCCCCCGGAGGCGAAGCTCGTCGAGAAGGGCGTCGGTGTTCTTGCCGCAAACCCGTCCCTGCATGAACCAGCGATGCAGGCGGTGGATCAGCGCCTCCTCTTCGAGAAGACGCCGGATATCGCCGTCGTCGAGGTCGTTTTCGGCCTTCCATCCCACAAACTCCTCGTCGGTTTTGAGCCGAAAGCGTCGTCGCAAACGTTTTTCTTCGGATGCGATCTCATGCTCCTCCGGTTCGAGATTCCACTGCGCGGCAAGCAGGAGGACGAGCTTCCGGTTCAATGCCCGCCCGTTCAGGTCTTCCGCCTCGGGATGCGCGAAGGTGACCATGTCGCCGATGCACCACTGACGGAGCGGCCCCTTCCCGGAATCGACCGGACGATCGCGTTCTTCCAGGGAGCGGAAGATCGCGGAGTATTCCCGCTTCGCTCCGGGCCGTCGCGCCTCCCCCGCTTCGGCAAGCTCCCTCACGCGGCGCAGCAACGCCTCGGCGTCCGCCCGCACCGGATCCGGAGCCCCGGGCAGCCATTCGCGGAACCGTTCGATATCGCTCCCGGGGAGCGCCTTCGCGACGTTCGACTCCAGAAGCGCCTCCCACGTCCGGCGACGCCAGAAGAGCCCTTCCGCCGCGCACGTCAGCGCGCACGCCGCCGTCTCCGGAAGGATCCGCTCCGTCGCAGCCGCGTCCAGAACGTCGCGCATCGCCACGAGGGGCACGGAAAGGCGTTTCACGTCGCCTCCGGTCATCTCCCAGTCTCCGAGAACCTCGTCGTCGCGCTCGAGTTCGCCCGACGCGACGCGCCGGAAGATGCTCCCTGCCCCCTCCATACCGTACGATGCAAGCTCGGCCGCGCGATGCGCCCCGACGGCCGCGGCGCCGACGACCCGTACGCCCGAGTCCAGCGCGTACAGAATCTCCTTGTGCCACGTGGGCAGCGATCTGTAGGGAAGATCGCAGTCCAGAAGGCCGATCGCGGCGGGGTGGTATTTCCGGAGCGCCGCGAGGACGTCCCCCTGTGCGGCAGGAGGAAGAACGACGATATCCGGAATCGGGAGGCCGATCCCCTGAAGGGAGGGACCCCCGAAGACAATCGCTACCATGCGGCTCCCTCCTTCCGGAAAAGAGGACTTCCCTCGCCGTATCCGTGCTGCATGGCGGCCTTCGCCCTCGCCCCGGGACTGTAGTAGGGGAAGATGTATCCTTCGGCCCCGGGGACCACGACCCGCACGGCCTGGACGGGATCGTCGGCGCGCGAAAGGCGGAAGACGATCACGCGGTCAAGCCCGACCGACGCGAGGCGACGCAGGATGAAGGTGACGTCGTCCTCGAACGCATCGAAGATCATGCTCCCGAGGCCGGAAAGATCGAGGCGCTCCGAAACGCCCTTCTCCGTCTGCTGCATCGCCCATGCCCCGTCGGAGCGGAGAACCCTCCGGTACTCTTTCGACGGGACGATGTCCCGGACTCCGGAAAGAAACACGCAGCGCGACTGCACCGATTCGGTGATCGCCCGAATCATCGCGGTCTCGTGGTCCATCGCGCTTCCCATGCCGTGGGCCGTGGCGATGGAGTGTTGCTCTTCGAGATCGATGAGATAGCAGTTCCACGTCGGGATGCCGACATCCGTGCCGTTGTCGGCCAGAAGCATCCCGATCCCGGCGGACCGGACGCGGTCCGCGAGTTCGCGGACCCTCGGAAAGGGAATCGTCTCGATGCGCGCGATCCGGCGGACGGGGGCGGAGCATCCGGCCGCACGGGCCGCCATCGTGCAGCACGTGACGGAATCCCGTTCGACGACCTCGAGAAGCGCCTGGGCGATCGCCTCGAGAAGATGGACGCCGCACGACAGGCCGTTCGAGCCCGCCTGGAAGAGCAGCCCTTCGGAGAGATCCATCAGTTTTCGCTTCCCTCCTCCAGGAGAGAGGCGGACGAGTTCGAGGGGAACCGGGACTTCCTCCCCTGCAACCAGATCCCACCCCAGGACCCACGGGATGTCGAGATCCCCGTGGAAAAAGGAATGGGGCGTCAGGGACAGCCGCTCCGGGGGAATCATGGGGTGCGTCCGCGACAGATCGTTCCACGTTCCCCGGAAAGAGGGAATGTCCGCGTTGACGCCGAACCAGCGCTCGAGCGATTCGCCCGCCGCCGACAGTCTCGCCGCCGTCGGCGTGAATCCCTTGCCGTGGGCGGCCGTGTATCCGTCGATGCTCGGCCGGAGCACGTTGAAGACTGGGATGCCGACGCGATCCAGCTGCGTGATATCCGAAATCCGCGTCACGCCCGTCTTCTCGAGGAAGGGGCGAAAAATTCCCCAGGCCTCGTCGGCGGAAACCGGGTGCGGCGACGTTCCCTCCGTGTCGGATGCCTTTGAAAGACGCAGTTCGCAGTCCCGGAAAAACACGGGCGATGAACAGGAAAACACAGGGGAACACGCTCCTCTCGGATTGCCCTACCGAAAAATCGCGCCCGGAGCCTTCGGAGAAAAGATCGGTCCGGCGGGAAATTCAGCGCAGCATATCAGAGGAACAGACGTGGAATAAGGGTGAAAAACATCCCCTCCCCTCGCGGAAGGCCTGCGATTCCATGCCCGTACGACTCTTTCGGCGTGTGGTATGCTTTCGCTGGGGAGTGAGATAGTGGTGACTACCGTTCCGGGTTCGTCGCTCCGGGCAGACGCGGCGACCCTCTTTTCTTCGGCCTTCGCTCGGAATTCCGCCGGATTGGGAACGCTCCTTCTCTGGCAGTGGCTCACCGTTCTGAAAGGTCCCCTCTTCGGGGTCGCTTCCGCGGCGCTGTTTCGGGAGCGTCGCATAGGGTATGTTGTCTTTTCGCTCGCCCTGTGCGCGGCGTTGTTCGTCATCTCGCGATTCGGAGCGCGGCTCGCGCGTTCGTGGAACCGGAACATCCTGTGGTGCGCCGCCGTTCCCATGGCGCTTGCGTGGCTTCCGGCGACGATCGCCTCCGACGGACTCTCCCGCGCGGGGGCCATCCTCGTCCTCTCGCTTCCGGCTATCGGGTCGGCGATCCAGATAACATCGTGGGAATGGACGCTTTCCAGGTCTCCGGAATCGCATCGGTCGACGATCTTCGGCTCGGCGTGCGCCGTCCGGACACTGGCGATCCCCGCGCTCACCATCCTCGTTCCGGCCCTGCTTCCCTTCGCCGCGCCGCTTCTTCCGTTCCTGGCCGCCCGCCTCTGGTCCATCCCTGCCGAGGACGACGCGGAACCGGCGCAAAACGACATCCGGCTTCCGATGGGATTCGTCCTCCGCGCCGCGTCGTTCTTCGTCGTCTCCGCGATGTTCGTGTCGCTCTTCGTCGCACGGATGGGCGGCCGGATGGGACTCGCCGACGTCTTCAGCGACCCGTTCTCCACGATCGGAGCCCTCGCGGTCGCGCTCTACCTCCGCCGCGCTCCGGATCCCGCCCCGGCAAAGATCTATTTCTGCGCCGAAGCGCTTCTCGCGATCGGATTCCTCTCCCTCGCGGCCATCGGTTCGGGGAACCCCTTTTTCCCGATGGCATGCCTCCAGTCCGGAGCCGGGATCTTCGGTTCCTACATCTTCGTGGAAATTCTCCGGTTCGGGGCCCGGGCCGGGCGCGCCGGGGCGCTGCCGCTCGTCGCGACAGGACAGATGGTGATCACCGGGTCGCTGCTCACCGGCACGCTGCTCGCAACCGCGATAGGATCCCTCGCGTCGGCGGATGGCCTTTCCATCGTGCTGACATCGGGCCTTCTCGGCATGGGAATCCTCTTCTTCTCAGGGCTGTTCTTCCGAAACGGGCGATCGGGGGACGCCGTAAGCAACGTCCCGACCGGAAATGAAGCCGCACTCCCGGAGAAGCCGGCGAACGACGTCGCGACCGGCGAGGAGCTTCTGGGTTTCAGGCTGTTGCGGTTGGGGCTTTCGCGACAGGAGGTGTGTGTCGCGCTTCTCGTCGCGCAGGGGCAGTCGAACGACGAGATCGCCGGAGTCCTGTGCATCGCGGCCAATACAGTCCGGTCACACATGAAGAGCATCTACAGGAAAACAGGGTCTTCCTGCCGCCCGAAACTGAGAGAACAACTGGAGCAGTTGCAGCGACACTGACGGAAACGAAGCTTTCCGCATAGCGGATGCGATCCTTCAGCGCCCCGACCGGATCCGCATATCGGCGTGAAAACACACGAAGAGGCGCCCCGGGCGGCATTCGCCCGGGGCGCCTCTTCTGTCTCCGAAAGGACGGTTTTGATCCGGTCCGCTCAGCGCCGCCGCAAGAGCACGAAGAGCAACGGGAATATCGACAGCCACGCGAATCCGCCGGCCGTCACGCGGCAGCCCCCGCCGCCGCTCGTCAGAAACGATGCGATGCCGTCCGTCCACCAGGGTTCCGCGCCGTGAACCCCGTCGTTCGCCCGGAACCAGACCCTGTTGTTGGCGAACCGCGCACCGACGGGATCGCTCCCTGTCGCGCCGGGGCACACATCATACAGCATCGCCGTTCCCGTGTCCCATCCGTCGGTCACCCAGGGTTCCGCGCCGTGGATTCCGTCGGTCGCGAAGAAAACGGCCGTATAGAACGTCGACGCCATCTCGCCCCACGAGATGCTTCCGTCGGGAGCGCCCGGATTGACGTCCTTGATCATCTGCGTTCCCGCCGCCGTGCCGTCGGTCCTCCACGGCTCCGCGCCGTGAACCCCGTCGTTTCCGACGAACACCAGCAGCGGATCGGCGAGCGCGAAGGCGTACGGGTTTCCGTTCGCGGGTCCGGGGTTGATGTCTTTGAGCAGCGCAGCGCCTGCGAAGTCGCCCGGAGTGACGGACCAGAGTTCCTGTCCGTGGGCCGCATCCGTCGCAGCGAAGACGAGCTTGCTCCCCAGAAGGTGCATTGACGTCGGGGACGAATCTCCGGCCGGGTTCACGAGGTACATCTTCGTCCCGGCGTTCGTGCCGTCCGACTCCCAGAGCTGATTCCCGTTGACGCCATCGTCGGCGCTGAAGTACGCATATATCCCGGACCCCGGGTAGTACGGTTCGGAAGGGTATCCGTCCCCGATGCCCGGCAAAATATCCTTGACCAGTACCGTTCCGGCGAGCGTGCCGTCGGAGACCCAGAGTTCCCGACCGTGGAGACCGTCATCCGCCGTAAAGAGCAGCTTCTCCCAACAGTTGCCGATGTGTTGCAGGTATTGCGGGTTACTGCCGGTCGCACCCGGGCTGATGTCCTTGACAAGGACTGTTCCCGCCGCAGTTCCGTCGGTCTTCCAGAGTTCCTTGCCGTTGACGCCGTCGTCGGCCGAGAAAAAAATCACGCCGACGGCCACGTGCAGCCATCCCGGGTTCGAGTTGGCCGCCCCGGGGTTGATATCCTTGACGAGAACCGTTCCCGCCGGAGTCCCGTCCGTCTTCCAGAGTTCAGCCCCGGCGACGCCGTCGTTCGCCCGGAAGAAGACGAAGTCCCCGCCGCCCGCGAGCAACCCCGTCGGGTCAGAGTCGCCCGGGCCGGGGTTGATGTCCGCCAGAATCTGCGTTCCGGCGGTAGTCCCGTTGGAGATCCAGAGTTCCTTGCCGTTGACGCCGTCGTTTCCGTTCAGGATATAGGTGTCTGTTTTCAGATAGACGAATTCGTTGCTGTTCCCGCTCTGAATCCCGGGGCGAACGTCCTTCAGCAGTTCCGTCGCCGCCCAACCGACGGTCGCGCACGCAAGAAACAGAAACACCAGACACAGCACCCGCAGGAAACGCATCGAATATCTCCTCCTTGTCTTTACGTTTCTTTTCTGTATAAATAGTATTCCATTCCGAAAAATGCGCAAAGGACTCAAGACCTATTCGGCCCATGACGGCCTGAAACGAACGGGCAAAATAAGGCGGCGCTTTCCCGTCGGGAGAGCGCCGCCTTCGAATGTTCGTCGAGGTTGTTCGGAGTCGTGCCGTCTTTTTCGTCGGCCGGAAATGTCAGCGGCGTTTTCGGAGCATGGCGATCAGCGGCAGGAAGAGCGCCGGCAACAACGGAGACATGCCGACCGCGCAGCCGCCGCTCTTGCCCTGCGGCGCGGTCGTTGCGCGCCCGTCGGTCCACCAGGGCTCGGAGCCGCGCCCCGTTTCCGCCCGGAACCAGAGTGTGCCGGCCCCGACGTACAGGATCGATGGGCGGCTCGAAGCGGGGCTGCCGTCCGCATCCACGAGAAGCATCGTCCCTTCGGCGGTCCCGTCCGAGATCCACAGCTCCATCCCGCTCTTTCCGTCATCGGCCGGAAAAACGAGCCGGTTTCCGAACGCGGCGAACGACGCGGCCGAGCCGAAGAGCGTCCCTCCGGCGCGGATCTCCGCGACCATCGTCGTCCCGGACGCGGTCCCGTCCGACACCCAGAGCTGCGTTCCGTGAATCGCGTCGTCCGCCTGGAAAAAGAAGCGGTCGCCGACGAATGTGAAACACGAAGGCGCCGAAGACGCCAATCCCGCGGCGACATCCGACAGAAGCGACGGCGCGTCGTCTCCGTCGCGCAGGATCCACGGCTCCAGTCCGTGGACGCCGTCGTCCGCGGCGAACGCAAGCATGCCGTTTCCGTACGCCATGTCGGACGTCCAGCGCAGCGTTCCCTGCGCGAACGCAACGGCGATCCGCGTTCCGGAACGCGTCCCGTCGCTCCGCCATATCGCGCGGCCCGAGACGCCGTCATCGGCCAGGAAGAAGACCTCGCCCGGTCCGGCGACCAGGCTCGAGGGCATCGCCCCGCCGCCGCCCCGCCGGATGTCCCGGACGAGGCGCGTTCCTTCGGTCGTTCCGTCGCTGGTCCAGAGCTCGATGCCGTGAATGCCGTCATCCGCCGAGAAGAAGACTCGTTCGCCGACGGAGACGATCGACGAAATCCGGGAGCCGGTTTGTCCCGGCCTGATGTCGCGCAGGAGCGTCGTGCCTTCGGCCGTTCCGTCGCTCTTCCAGAG
>CAZVUT010000145.1:3084-6962 GCA_964630155.1 uncultured Synergistaceae bacterium | reverse complement strand
TCCTTCCCGCGTCACATGAGCTACGAGCTTCTTTCCCGCCGCCGGAACATCATGGAAGTGGCGTGCAAGGACATCGGCCTGAAGTTCGTATTCGAGACCGCGCCCGACCCGACGAGCGACATCGGCGTTCCCGGCGCGCAGCAGTTCATCCTCGAAAAGGTTCCGGCGTGGCTCGACAAGTACGGCAAGAAGACTGCGTTCTTCTGCACGAACGACGCGCACACCGAACCGCTGCTCAAGAGAATCGCCGAACTCGGCGGATACTTCGTCGAGGCCGACCTTCCCTCTCCGCTCATGGGATACCCCGGAGCGCTCGGCATCGAACTGTCCGACGTGAAGGGCGACTGGCCGAAGATCCTGAAGAAGGTCGAAGACGCGGTCGTCGCCAAGGGCGGCGCCAAACGCATGGGAACCTGGGCCTACTCCTACGGCTACACGAACTCCGTGGCGCTCGGCGAGCTTGCGAAGGTTCTCATCGAGAGAAAGGAAACCCCGAAGGACCTCAAACTCAAGATGAAGGACGTCACCGCAGCCTACGAAAAGTTCACCCCCGGCGCCAAGTGGAACGGCAGCCTGTACACCGATATCGCCACGGGCGTCAAGAAAAAGAACCACCTGCTCATGTACGAGGATACGTATGTGTTCGGACTCGGATATCTCGGAATGACGGGAGTCACCGTTCCCGAGAAGTACTTCACGGTAAAATAACCGGCCCCGTTTCGTTCACGAGGGGGAGAGAGGGTTGACTCTCTCCCCTTTTGCATGCAATCGGACCGGTTGACGATACGAGACAGGGCTTTCGACCAATCCGCGAGGAACGGATCGGGCCCGCAAAGAGGTGATGGTGTCTTATGGAAGATCAGGAGCTTCTCCGAATGGAAGGGGTCGGGAAGTCCTACTTCGGGAACAGGGTTCTCGCAAACGTGAATTTTTCCCTGAAGAAGGGACAGATCCTCGGACTCGTCGGCGAAAACGGCGCGGGCAAGTCCACGCTCATGAATATCCTCTTCGGCATGCCGGTCATTCAGGAAACCGGCGGGTTCGAGGGGAAGATCTACATCGACGGCAAAGAGGTTTCCTTCAACAGCCCGTTCGAAGCGCTCGAAGCGGGTGTCGGGATGGTGCATCAGGAATTCTCTCTCATTCCCGGCTTTACGGCGGCGGAGAACATCGTCCTGAACAGGGAATCCACAACATACAACGTGCTTGTCGAAGCATTCGGCGACCGGTTGCGGACCCTCGACAGGGTCGAAATCCGGAAACGCGCCGAAACGGCGATCGACACGCTGAATGTGGATCTTCATCCGGATATGTGCGTTTCCGAAATGCCCGTGGGACACAAGCAATTCACGGAGATCGCCCGCGAAATCGACAAGAAGCGAACCCGGCTTCTCGTTCTCGACGAACCCACCGCCGTCCTCACCGAGACGGAAGCGGCGATTCTCCTCAAATCCATGAAAAAACTCGCCGATCTCGGCATTTCGATCATTTTCATCTCCCATAGATTGCAGGAAATTCTCGACATATGCGATACAATCATCGTCCTTCGGGACGGTGAGGTCGTCCGGGAGTTCGTTCCCGAGAAGACCGACCTCATGTCGATCGCGTCGGCGATGGTCGGCCGGTCCATCCAGGGACAGTCGCAGCGGACGCAGGAGGACGCGGACCGGACTTCCGGCGAGATCATCCTCAGAGTCGAGAATCTCTGGGTCGACATGCCCGGAGAGACCGTCCGGGACGTGAACCTCGAGGTGCACAAGGGCGAAATTTTCGGGATCGGCGGTCTGGCCGGCCAGGGAAAACTCGGAATCGGCAACGGGATCATGGGGTTGTATCCCTCCGGCGGGAACGTGACATTCGACGGCGACGTCGTTCCGCTGAACGACCCGATGGCGCCGTTGTCGCGCGGGATCGCCGCCGTTTCGGAAGACCGCAGGGGCGTCGGGTTGCTTCTCGAGGAACCCATCGCATGGAATATCATTTTCACGGCGCTTCAGGTGCAGAACCGATACCTCCGGTCGATTCTCGGAGGGCTCGTCAGGATCCGCGACGCGGCGGCGATTCGGGACTGTGCAAAACATTACATTCAGGCGCTCGAAATCAAGTGCGTCTCGGAACGGCAGCGCGTCGTGGAGCTGTCGGGCGGGAACCAGCAGAAGATCTGCCTCGCAAAGGCCTTTGCGCTCGATCCGAAGCTGTTGTTCGTCGCCGAGCCGACGCGCGGCATCGACGTCGGCGCCAAAAAGGTCGTTCTCGACACGTTGCGCGAATACAACCGGAAAAACAGGGCGACGGTCGTGATGATCTCCTCGGAGCTCGAGGAACTACGGTCCATCTGCGACCGCATCGCGATCATCGACGAGGGGCGCGTCGCCGGAATCCTGCCCGCGACGGCGCCATCCACCGAGTTCGGCCTGCTCATGCTCGGCAAGGTCCAGAAGACGCGTGAAAGGGTGACGGCGTGATGGGACGGATCAAATCGTTTATTGAAGCGGCCGGCTGGCCGCGGATCATCATTGCGTTGTTTCTGCTGGGGCTCTTCGTCATCGCTCCGTTCGTCGAGGTTCGCGTCGACGCGTCGATCAGCGATACGCTCGTGCGGTTCGGGATGAACGGCGTCATGGTGCTTGCGATGGTGCCGATGGTCCAGGCGGGCTGCGGCCTGAACTTCGGCCTGCCGCTCGGGATCATCGCCGGACTGCTCGGCGCGGTGACGAGCGTCGAGCTGGAGCTTACGGGAATTCTCGGCGTCCTGGCGGCGATGTGCATCGCGATCCCGATCGCGGTCCTGTTCGGCTGGGCGTACGGTCTGCTGCTCAACCGCGTCAAGGGCGGCGAGATGATGATCGCGACGTATGTCGGCTTCTCGTCGGTCGCGTTCATGTGCATCATGTGGCTGCTTCTGCCCTACAAGAGCCCGAGCATGGTGTGGGGATACGCGGGAACCGGATTGCGAACGACCATTTCCGTCGACGGCTACTGGATCCGGGCGATCAGCGACTTCCTCTCTTTCCAGTACGGAAAATACTTCTATTTTCCGACGGGAATGTTCCTCTTCTTCGCACTGCTGTGTTTCCTCATGTGGCTCTTCATGCGGACCAAGATCGGAACGGCGATGACGACCGTGGGATCCAACCCCGATTACGCCCGCGCCTCGGGCGTGAACGTCGACCGCATGCGAACGATCTCCGTCATCCTCTCGACGGTTCTCGGCGCCATCGGAATCATCGTCTACGAGCAGAGTTTCGGGTTCATCCAGCTCTATATGGGGCCGTTCACGATGGCCTTCCCGGCCGTCGCCGCAATTCTCATCGGCGGCGCTTCGGTCAACAAGGCCACGATTCTGAACGTGGTCATCGGAACCATCCTGTTCCAGGGAATCCTGACCATGACGCCGTCGGTCATCAACAGCATCGTCCAGACCGACATGTCCGAGGTGGTGCGCATCGTGGTGTCCAACGGCATGATCCTGTATGCGCTCACGCGCGTCGTGAAGGTGAAGTCCCGATGAAGTACTCTCTCAGGGAGCAGATCTCCCACTTCCTCGTGCAATATGCGGTGCCGATCATCTTCGTGCTGCTGAGCATCGTCGCGATTCCGCTCTCGCGGTTTTCCACGGAGTATCTTGTCCAGGAGATGGTCGCCCGGGTCGCGCGCGACTCGTTCCTCGTGTTGTCGCTCCTGATCCCGATCATGGCGGGAATGGGGCTCAACTTCGGCATGGTCCTGGGCGCGATGGCGGGCGAGATCGGGCTGATCTTCATAACGGACTGGAACGTCATGGGCGTCCAGGGGATGCTGCTCGCAATGATCATCTCCACGCCGCTCGCGATCCTTCTCGGCTGGATGTGCGGCGCGATCCTGAACAAGGCCAAGGG
>CAZVUT010000145.1:0-2984 GCA_964630155.1 uncultured Synergistaceae bacterium | reverse complement strand
GGACAGGACCAGGACGTCGCCGGCTCGACGGGCATTCCGGTCGAACGGACGCGCATCATTTCCATCGTCATCTCGACGGTTCTCGCGTGCTACGGGCAGATCATCTTCCTGCAGAACATCGGAACGATGAACACATACAACAGCCACGAACAGGCGGGGATGTTCGCCATCGCATCGCTCCTCGTCGGCGGGGCGAGCGTTTCCCGGGCGACGATCCCGAACGTCTTTCTCGGCGTCATCCTCTTCCACCTGATGTTCGTGGTGTCGCCGATGGCCGGAAAATACCTCATCGGCGAGGCGCAGCTCGGAGAGTTTTTCCGGGTGTTCATTTCCTATGGCGTCATCGCCATAGCGCTCGTGCTGTATTCCTGGCGGCGTCACAAGGAACGGGAACGCGCGCGCCGGAGCCTGAGGGGGGCGGAGTGACATGAAGCGGCAGTATGTCATCGACGCGCTCATCCTTGCGGCGCTGGTCGCGTTCTCGATCTTTCTCTACCATTCGGGAAAAGGGTACACGCTGATCTTCGACAACCGGAACATCACGCTCGGCGAAAAGAGCTACAAGGCGCCGGAGTATGTTCAGGTGACCCTGGACGGGAAGGGGCGTCCGCTCGAAATCATGGGCGGCGACAGGGACATCATGACCGTCATGGGGAAAAAGCACGTCCTGAAAGTGGACATTCTCTCCGACGACGAGGAGACCGTCATGGCGACCATTGAACGTCCGTTTACGGTTCGCTACGACGGCGGCAACCTCCTGAACATTCCGGCCTTCCTGAGCGGGGACGCGGACTGGAACCAGCGCATCGAACTTAACATCGCGCCTCCGAAGGAAGAAGAGCCCGCGCAGGAAGCGATTCCCGGCGCGGAGAAACCGAAATAGGGAACGCATCCGGGGGGCCGAAGAGGCCCCCCGTTCTTTTTCTCCGTACATTGTCCGCGGACGCGAAAATCGGATATGATAGCGGACGAATCCCGCGAACGGAATGTCCACCCGCCTGTTCGATTCCATAAAGGAGTGATTGGTTCCGTGAATGTGTCATCGGTATGGGAAAAGCCCTCGGAACGGGGGACGAAGCTGCTCGTGCTGTTCGTGAACGAAGGGCAGGCCCCGCGTTGCGACGTGCTCGGCGAGGATCTGGGGACGCGTGTCCGCCTTCACATGGAACACGCCTCGTTTGTCGCGAAGAAGGGAAAGTCGCTGTATATTCCGCTGCCGGAGATGTCGGCCGATCCGGAGGACGAACGGCCGCAGGTCCGCAATGTGCTTCTCGTGTGCCTGGGGAACGGCCCCGGCCTCGACGAGATCCGCGGCCGCGCGGCGGAATCGGTCCGCAGGGCGCGCGGAATGAAGATCGACGAACTGACATTCGTGCTGCCGGAAGATCCGGACGAGCGGACGAGCCGTGCCGTCGCGGAAGGGGCGGTTCTCGGGGGATACGTCTTCGAGAAGTACCTCACGCGGAACGGCGACGAACGCCCGCAGCCCGTCCGTGAGGTCGCTGTCTTTCGCGGAAACGACGGGGGGATCGCGACCGGCGTCGTCTTCGCCGAGAGCCAGATCTTCGCGCGGGATCTCGTGAACGAACCGGGAAATTCGGTCACTCCGGTGACGATGGCCGAAACCGCCGACGCGACGGCCCGCGAGTTCGGTCTGGAGTGCTGCATCTGGGACGAGTCGCGCCTCGCGCGGGAGCGAATGAATGGACTGCTCGCCGTCGGCGGCGGCTCGGCCGTTCCGCCGCGCTTCGTCCATCTGATCTACCGGCCGGCTGCCGGAGAGTCGGGGAAAACGGCGCCGAAAATCGTGATCGTCGGCAAGGGCCTCACGTACGACAGCGGCGGACTCAATATCAAAACCGGAGACTTCATGCGGACGATGAAGGGCGACAAGACGGGCGCGTGCAACGTTCTCGGCGTCATGCGCGGCGTTGCGAAACTCGCACCGGCCGTCGAGGTCCACGGAATTTTCGGCGCGGCGGAAAACATGCCGGACGGCGGAGCGTTCCGCCCCGACGACATTATTCGCGCGCGCAACGGCAAGACGATCGAAATCGACAACACGGACGCGGAGGGGCGCGTGACGCTTGCGGATTCCCTGAGTTACGCTTCCGAGCTTTCGCCCGACGCGATCATCGACATCGCGACGCTGACGGGCGGGTGCGCCGTGGCGCTCGGCAACTACAGGGCCGGGCTCTTCTCGGTCGACGATGCGCTCGCGCGGGAGATCGAGCAGGCCGCGGAGCGCGCGGGCGAACGCCTGTGGCGCCTGCCGATGGATGACGAGAAGCTGCGCGACGCCATCAAATCTCCGGTTGCCGACGTCCTGAACTCCGGAGCCAGGTACGGCAGCGCGATCTGCGCGGCGATGTTCCTCCAGTCCTTTGTCGGAGAGGGAATCCCGTGGGCGCATCTCGACATCGCGGGGGTGGATATGTACAAGGAGGAGTTCGGCGTGTACGGCAAGGGAGCGTCCGCCTGGGGCGTGCGCCTGTGCCTCGAATTCATCCTCGGCCGCGCCGCGGCCGAAGGGAACGCCGTCGCGTAGCGCTACTTTCCGATACAGAAGTCGCTGAAGACGCGATCGAGGACGGCGTCGTCGTTCGCGATTCCCAGGAGGCGGTCGAGGGAGCGGAGCGCGTCCGAAAGGCAGCTCGCCGTGACGTCGGGCGTGAGTCCGGCCTCGATCGCCTCCTCGGCCCGCGAGAGCGAGTCGAGCGCGCTGCGGATCTCCCCGACCTGACGGGCGGTGGCGTTCAGTCCGGCGTCGAGCGTTCCTGCGCCGGCCGTTTCCGCGACGATGGCGTCCTTCAGCGCTTCGAGGCCTGTCTCACAGGAGGCCGATATGGAGAAGACGGGGCTGCCGGGAAGCAGCTCCGCAATGTCCTCTTCCGTGACGACGCTCGGAAGATCGGTCTTGTTGCGCGCCACGAGGTGCGGAACGTCGCGGATGCCGTCGATGATCTCCGCGTCCGTCTCCGTCA
>CAZVUT010000144.1:0-7012 GCA_964630155.1 uncultured Synergistaceae bacterium | reverse complement strand
TATTACGCCGATCCTTCGAGGAATATGGCGGTCCCGCGCGGAGACTTCTACCGGAAGGACGGGAAGATTTTCGCGGAGTTCGAGCTTCCGGGAATCGATCCGAACAAGGTCGAGCTCAATGTCTATGCCGACAGGCTCGAACTGAAAGCGGAAAAGAGCGATGAAAAACAGGTGGAGGAAAACAACGTCTTTCGTTCGGAGCGATACTACGGGACGGTCTCCCGCTCGATCCAGTTTCCTGTGGAGGTGGATCCCGACAGCGCGAAGGCTTCGTTCAAGAACGGAGTCCTTCAGATCGAAATAAGCGAAAAGGTCCAGACCGAAACCTGCCGCAAGATTTCCATCAATCAGGATGCATGACGCATCGGAAATATCGCGAAGGACGAAAAAGCGGGGAGCGAAAATCCCCGCTTTTTCGTCCTTGCGTCAGTACCCGTCACGGGTATAATAGAAGCGAAGTATGAGCGGAAAAACAATTCAAAGCACGGAAGGGGCGAGAGCATGCAGTACACGGAACCCGTTGAGTCTCTGGACGCGAAAACCAACGATTGCGCGAAGGCGCTCAAAAGTCTCCAGGAGGAACTCGAGGCTGTCAGCTATTACCATCAGCGCGTCGCGACGACATCCGATCCGACGATCAGAGAGATCCTCGCACACAACAGGGACGAGGAGATCGAGCACGCCGCGATGCTTCTTGAATGGCTCCGGCGCAATATGGACGAATGGGACGACGCGCTCCGGACGTACCTGTTCACCACGGATTCCATCGTCGCCATCGAGGGGGCGGGCGCAGCGGAAGGAAACGGGACGCTCGGAATCGGCAGCCTCAAGGCATAGTCCCCGATATCGCCTTTGAAACCCTGAAAGGGAGGGAAATATATGAACGCAATTCTTCGCCGTTCCACGGAAATGATCACCCCCGAAGCCTGGGCCGAGCTCGATGCGCAGGCAAAGAGAGTTCTTTCGCTGTCCCTTGCGGGCAGAAAATTCGTCGACATCCTCGGGCCGAAGGGGTGGGACTACGCCGGGCATCCGCTTGGACGCCTCGATATCAGGACCGCCGCTCCGGTGAACGGAGTCGAGTTCGGCGTCAACCTGGTGCTTCCGCTCGTCGAGGCCAGATCCGTTTTCGAGCTGGATCAGTGGGAACTGGACAACATCTCCCGCGGTTCGAAGAATCCCGACATCAAGCCGCTTGAAGACGCCGCGAAGGCGATCGCGGCTTTCGAGGATCGTGCGATCTTTTCCGGGCTGGACGAAGGATGCATCGTCGGACTGAAGGGCGCAGCGTCGCACGACCCCGTCACGCTCGACGGCGGAGCCGAAGGAATCCTCCGCGGCGTCGCCGACGCGGTTCTGACGCTTCAGAAGGCGTCTGTCGAAGGCCCCTATGTCCTCGTCGCTTCGCCGGCTCTCTGGAAGACCCTGTACACGACGGCGGAAAACTATCCGCTCATCAAGCGGGTCGAAAAGCTCGTTTCGAAGGTCATCTTCTCGAATTCTTCGGAAACATCGTTCCTCGTTTCCGGACGCGGAGGCGACATGGAGCTCGTCATCGGACAGGATATGTCCCTCGGCTTCGAGGACAAGACGGCCGGCAAGGTGCGCTGCTTCCTGACGGAGTCCTTCACCTTCAGGGTCGTCAATCCGGAGGCCGTCGTTCCGATCAACGCCTAGAATGCGACTTCCGGCGTCGCGTTCCGTTGCGTACGGAGCGTTTCCCCGTTCAAATACAGACAGAAACAGCAAACATTTCGGACATTATATTAAGGAGGATGAACGATGGATCAGTCGAAGACGATGAAAGACCTTATGGACGCGTTCGCAGGGGAATCCATGGCCAACAGGAAGTATCTGGCCTATGCCGCGCAGGCGGAAAAAGAGGGGTATCCCGCTGTCGCCAAGCTCCTCAAAACCATAGCCGAGGCCGAGACGCTGCACGCTCACTCCCATTTCCGCGTCGCCGGCGGCGTCGGGGACACCGTGAAGAACCTGCAGGCCGCGCTTGACGGCGAGACCTACGAGTTCTCCGAGATGTACCCCGCCTTCATGAAGGACGCCGAAGCCGAGGGAAACAAGGCCGCCTTCAAGAGCTTCCAGCTCGCGAACGAAGCGGAAAAAGTCCATGCTGAGCTGTACAAGAAGGCTATGGCGAACCTTGAAAAGGGACGCGATGCGGAGTATTATCTCTGCCCCTTCTGCGGGTACGTCCAGGAGAACGGCGTTCCCGACGAGTGCCCGATCTGCAAGGCCAAAGGCTCGACCTTCAAGAAGATCGCGTAACGAACCGCCCGGAAGAGGACGGACTCAGGGGACGGACCGAAAGGTCCGTCCCCTTTTGCATATCCGTTCATTTCAGAGTATTCTTTCAAACAACGTCCCACGGCGCGGCGAACGAAAAAACCTTTATGGAGGTGATCAGTTCCATGCGATTGCGTCGTTTGGCATTCATGGCGATTCTTGCGGGTCTGACGCTCTGCGCAACGGTCTCCTGGGCGGCGACGCCCACTCTGACGGATATCTTCGACGTCCTGAAGACGAAGGCCTATGTGGATCTCACGCATTCCTTTGAACCCGGGATCCCCCACTGGCCGGGATTTCCCGACGAAACGCGCGAAACTGTGTACTGGTACGACAGGGGGGTCGGCAAAACCGGCTACGGCTTCTTCGCACAGGTCTTCTCCCACGTCGGGCAGTGGGGGACGCATTGCGACGCCCCCGCGCACTTCGTCAAGGGGAAGCGAACCCTCGACCAGATCGATGTGAAGGAAATGCTGCTGCCGCTCGTCGTCATCGACATCCACGAACAGGCCGCATCCAATCCGGATACGGCTGTCACGATGGAGGACGTGAAAAAGTGGGAGGCGAAGAACGGACCGATCCCGGAAGGAGCTTTCGTCGCCCTGCGTTCCGACTGGTCGAAGAAATGGCCCGATGCGAAAGCCATGCGAAACGAAGACAGGAAAGGCGTTGCGCACTACCCCGGATGGAGCATGCCCGTCCTGAAGTATCTCTACGAGGAACGGAAGATCACGGCATCGGGGCACGAAACGACGGACACCGATCCGGGAGTTTCCACAAGCAAGGGAGACTACTCCTGTGAAGCCTATATCCTCGCTCAGGATCATTACCAGATCGAGCTGCTGACAAATCTCGACAAGCTCCCGGAAGCGGGGGCTCTCGTTATCGCAGCGTTCCCGAAACCGTTCTTCGGGTCGGGATTCCCGGCAAGGGTCTTCGCTATCCTGCCGTAAGGAACACGTTCCGCCGCAACGCCGTGAGGACGGCAGGGGAAATCCAAAGGGTTTTTCCCCTGCCTTTCCTTTCAGATGTCCGTTTTTCCGTCCTTCCGCGCATCCCTGCCCGCGCACTCCCGCGCATCGACGGCCGGAATCTTCGGCGACCGGATCCAGCCCTTTTTCCAGAACATCCATGCCATGGCGCCCGCGGATACGGCCATCAGCCCGAGCGAAAACACGTACCCGAACCGCCAGTTGAGTTCGGGCATGTTCATGGGTGAAACGGCCGTATTGAAGTTCATGCCGTAGAGTCCGGCGATGAACGTAAGCGGCATGAAAACGGTCGAGATGATCGTCAGGATCTTCATAACCTCGTTCATCCTGTTGCTGACCGTCGCGAGGTAGACATCCATGAGTCCCGAGGCGATATCGCGGTAGGTTTCGAGAAGATCGAGAATCTGCAGGACATGGTCCAGACAGTCCGGCAGGTAGATTCGCGTGTCTTCCGTGACCAGCGGCGTATCGTCGCGCTGAAGCCCGCTCACCACATCGCGCAGGGGCCACACCGAGCGCCGGAGCGACAGGAGATCCCGTTTCGCGCCTCGTATTTCGGACACGACCGCGGGCGTCGCCGCGGCGAGAACATCGTTTTCAAGCGTTTCGAGCCGCTCCCCCATATGTTCCAGCGCGACGTAAAAATAATCCACAACGGCGTCCAGCAGCGAATACGCGAGGAAATCGGAACCGGACGTCCGGACCCTTTCGTTGAAGGCCCCTTTCCGGAGCCGTTCGCGGACCGCCTGCACCGGACAGGGGTTTCCTCCTTCCCTGAAGGAAATCACCGTATTTTTCAGGACAAAAAGACTCAATTGTCCCGCCGTCTCATCGGCGCATACGGCCCCGGGAAGGCGCAACGACAGGAAAAGCGATTCGCCGTAATCGTCGAGCTTTGGACGCTGGAGCGGACTCATCGTATCTTCCACGGCCAGCGGGTGGAGCGAATACTCTTTCATCAGAAGCTCCATGACATGCGAATCCCCGAGACCGTCCACGTGAATCCATGACAATGACGCCCCCCCGGCGAGGGAAACGGCTTCTTCCGCCGACACGCCCGATCGTTCGACGACATCTCCGTCGGGAAGGACGATGACGGTGACAACCGACGGCGTCGCGTCCGGACGGACGCGGACAGAACCGGGAGCCGCCCCCGGAGAGATGCCCGATATGACCTCATGGATGCGTTGCGACATCTCATTCGTCCTTTGTATCCTTCCGGAATGTTTTCCGTTCACGCCGGACACCCCTTTTCCGCGGACGATCCATCCTGAACCCGAACGGCGGAATTCTCATTTTGCGTATTCCCGTCGGTTTCCCCCGCTTCATGAAATGGTATCATGCACGTGCGAAGAAACAATCATTCACATAGGAGGATATCCATGGAGCACTCGAAATTCACGATTCTCGTTCTCGCGGTTCTTCTTTCCGTGACGTTCCTGTCCGCCCGGTCGTGGGCCGCGCCGCGGCTCATTCCGATGGAGGACTTCTTCCGCAACCCCGAAACGGCCATGTTCCGGCTCTCTCCCGACGGAACGCGCCTCGCCTATCTCAAGCCCTGGGAACGGCGCATGAACGTCTTCGTCCGAACGATCGGTTCGGACGCCGAACTGAGGCTGACGGCGGCCGCCGAGCGGAATATCGCCGGATTCTTCTGGGCCAGCGACAGCCGGATTGTCTTTCTCCAGGACAACGCCGGGGACGAAAATTATCACGTCTTCGCGGTCAATACGGACGGCTCGAATCTCAAGGAGCTGACTCCCTTCCCGGGAGTCCGGGCGTCCATTGTCGACGATCTTGAGGACAACCCGGACGAAATGCTCGTGGGCCTGAACAAACGGGATAACCGGGTGTTCGACGTGTACCGGCTGAACATCCACTCGGGAGAAATGGCCATGATCGCGGAAAATCCCGGCAACATCACGGGGTGGATGACAGATCACGCAGGAAAGCTGCGGGTCGCCCTGGCGACGGACGGCGTCAACACGAGCCTTCTCTACCGGGAAACGGAGACGGAGCCGTTCAAAACCATTTTGACGACGAACTTCCGGGATAGTCTGAACCCGCTTCTCTTCTCTTTCGATGACACGCAGCTCTTCGTCGCGTCGAACCTGGATCGCGACAAGCTCGCGGTTTACGAATACGACCCGAAATCCGCCCGACTGGGCAGGCTCATCTTCGAACACGCGGACGTCGACGTGGGCGGTCTGCTCTGGTCGAAGAAGCGGAAGGTCCTGACGGGCGTGTCCTACGTGACGGACAAGGTGAATATCTCCTTTTTCGACGACGAGAGGAAGAACCTGCAAAAAGATCTTGAAGCCAGGCTGCCGGACAAGGAGGTTTCCCTCGTCGACCGCAGCAGGGACGAAACGCGATGGCTCATCGTGACGCACGGCGACCGGGAACTCGGAACCTACTGGTTCTACGACGCGCGGGAAAAGCGCCTCGAAAAGCTCGCCGACCTCGGACCGTGGCTCAAGGAGAACGAGATGGCCCGAATGAAGCCCGTCGAATACGCGGCGCGGGACGGCCTCAAGATTCGAGGATACCTGACGTTGCCGCTCGATGTCGAACCGAAAAATCTTCCCGTCGTCATCCTGCCTCACGGGGGACCGTGGGCGCGGGATTCCTGGGGCTTCGACCCCGAGGTCCAGTTCCTCGTCAACCGCGGCGCCGCCGTCCTGCAGATGAACTTCCGGGGATCCACCGGGTACGGGAAGGCCTTCTGGCAGGCGGGATTCAAACAGTGGGGGCGCGCCATGCAGGACGACATCACTGACGGCGTCCGGTGGCTCCTCGCACAGGGCATCGCCGATCCGAAACGGATCGCGATCTACGGCGCCTCGTACGGCGGCTACGCCGTCCTCGCTGGGCTCGCCTTTACGCCGGATCTGTACTGTTGCGGCGTGGACTATGTCGGCGTTTCCAACATCTTCACGCTGCTCGCGTCGATTCCCCCGTACTGGGAGCCCGTACGCGAGATGTTCTTCGAGCAGGTCGGACATCCCGAGAAGGACCGCGATCTTCTGAAGAGCGTATCGCCCCTCTTCTCCGCCGACCGGATCAAGGCTCCGCTGCTCGTCGCCCAGGGCGCCAACGACCCGCGCGTCAAAAAGGCGGAGTCGGACCAGATCGTCGAGGCGTTGCGATCCCGCGGCATTCCCGTGGAATACATCGTGAAGGACAACGAGGGGCACGGATTCTCGAACGAAGAGAACCGGTTCGACTTCTACCGCGCCATGGAGCGCTTCCTCGGAAAGCTCCTCGGACTTCGCTCCGCGCAGCACTGACGCGCACTCGCGGCGCCGGAACGACCATGTTGAAGGGATCCCGTTTTCCCGGCGGGATCCCTTCTTTATTTATGCCGCCCGCGCCCCGTCCGGGGCCCGTTTCGCGCTTTTGACCCTTTCCTCCGAAACTGTCGTTTTCCCTACTTGTTTTCCTGCGGGAAAGACATATAATCCGCGAAAGGACACGATGCATTCTTTCATTGCGCCGGAGCCGGAGAAAACCTGCGGCAATACCCCCGAAACACAGGGAAGTGCGGCATCGGCGCCCCGAGGAGGGATAGATGGATACGCGCAATCGCATCTCAGCGTTCCCCGGAACACGCGGGGAACTTGTCGGAAACACTGCGACGGACACCGATACGACCCGCCCGCGACAGGGCGGAAACGATGCGCGATATCAGGGGGTATCCATCTCTCAATGAAGGAAGA
>CAZVUT010000143.1:0-7033 GCA_964630155.1 uncultured Synergistaceae bacterium | reverse complement strand
TTTCGGCGAATCTCGTTTTTCCCCTTGAAGTGACGAATCCGCTTTGCTAGTATATTTGTCGTCTTTTATGTTGGGGTGTCGCCAAGTTGGCAAGGCAACGGACTTTGGCTCCGTCATTCGCTGGTTCGAGTCCAGCCACCCCAGCCACTACCGATGCGTAGCGGGGGACCGACAACAGGCTCCCCCCTTTTTCGTGTTTTCGGATCCCCGAAAGGTGGATGGTGCTGTATGGAACGGAATTGTATCGTAGGGGCTCTCATTCTTGCGGCCGGAAAGGGCGTTCGCATGCGGAGCGACCGACCTAAAGCGATGCAGAAGATCCTTTGCGAACCCCTTCTGTATTATGGACTTACAGCCGTTTGTTCGCTGAATGCCGGTCCCTCGGCCGTTGTTGTTGGCCATAAAGGCGCGCTCATTGCGGATTACCTCGGGAAATCGTTTCCCGGGAGCGCAGTCGTATGGCAACATGAACAACTCGGAACGGGACATGCGCTTCAGATAGCCAGAGAGTGGTGGCTTTCCTTTTCGCATGTTCTTGTTCTCCCCGGAGATGTCCCTCTGATCACCCCCGCGTCGCTTTCCCGCCTTATCGATCGTCATCTTGCAGCGAAAGCCGCCTGTTCCTTTATAAGCTTTTCCGCCCGTAATCCGTCCGGATACGGAAGAGTTCTGAGAAGCGAAGGCGGTTGCAGGATTGTTGAGGAAAAGGACGCCACGGAAGAACAAAAACGTGTCGCCGAAGTCAACAGCGGCGTGTACGTCTTTTCCGTTCCGGCTCTGGATTCCGTTATTCATCTTCTCTCCAACAAAAACGCACAAGGGGAGTACTACCTGCCTGACATCCTGACTCTTCTTGCGAAGAGCGGTAATCGGATCGAAGCTGTTTGCTCCGATTCGGAGACGGAATTCCTCGGGGTCAATTCCACGAGGCAGCTTGCGGATGCCGCCTCCTTCAAGAGATCAGAAATCGTGGAAAGATGGATGGATGCAGGCGCCCGATTTCAGGCGCCCGAGACCGTTTTTATCGGCCCCAGGGTAACGCTCGCGCCCGATGTGGACATTTCTCCGTTTGTTCAGATGTATGGCGTTTCTTCGGTCGGCGCCGGAACCACGATCGGCAGTTTCAGCATCGTCAGGGATTCTGTGATCTCGGAGGAATGC
Organism: uncultured Synergistaceae bacterium; assembly: GCA_964630155.1. Taxonomy (GTDB): domain Bacteria; phylum Synergistota; class Synergistia; order Synergistales; family Aminobacteriaceae; genus CALFXN01. The sequence goes on along the minus strand of CAZVUT010000143.1, from coordinate 5,872 downwards.
TCCGTTCTTGAGCACGTGGTGCTCGAATCGTGCAGCATCTCGGCAGGGGCGAAAATAGGTCCTTTCGCGTATCTTCGAGACGGAGCCCGGGTCGCCAGAGACGCGTATGTCGGAAAATTCGTCGAGGTGAAAAAGAGCACCATCGGAGAGCGCTCGAAGGTGCCTCATCTGTCGTATATTGGAGACGCGGAGATTGGAGAGGACACGAATATCGGCGCCGGGACGATCACCTGCAATTTTGACGGCGCCCGGAAAAATCCGACAAAGATAGGAAACAGATGTTTTGTCGGGAGCGATACCATGTTCGTCGCCCCGGTTGAGCTTGGAGACGATGCGTTCACCGGCGCCGGATCCGTTATTACGCAAGACGTTCCTGAAGGTGATTTGGCCGTTGCGCGGGCGAAGCAGAGAAACATTTCCGGATGGGGAAAGAAGAAGAATGCGCGCATAAATGAAGGAGGAAACTGATATGGGTTCCGGTTCCAGAGAGTTAAAAATCTTTTCGGGGACGGCGCACCCCGAATTCGCGAGACGAATATGCAGCGAACTCGGAACGGGGCTGGCCTCTGCGAAGCATTTCCGATTCTCTGACGGCGAAATCGGACTTTCAATAGAGGAAAGCGTTCGCGGCGCGGATGTCTTCGTCGTGCAACCTCTGTGCAATCCGGTCAATGAAAACATCGTCGAACTTCTGATAATGCTCGATGCGCTCAGGAGAGCTTCGGCCTATCGCATCAACGTAGTGATCCCGTATTTTGGCTATGCGCGACAGGATCGAAAGACAAAGGCGCGCGATCCCATATCGGCGAAACTCATATCGAATCTCATTTCCTGGAGCGGCGCGCACAGGGTGATTTCCGCCGACCTGCACGCCGGGCAGATTCAGGGTTTTTTCGATATCCCCGTCGATCACCTTACTGGCGTACCGCTTCTTGCGACGTATTTCAAGGAAAATCTGTATGACGACCTGAAGGGAAACGGCGTCGTCGTCGTCGCCCCGGACGTCGGCGGAGTCGTTCGCGCACGCCGCTTCGCGGTTTTCTTGAATGCGGATCTTGCAATTGTCGATAAAAGGAGATCGCATGAGGTTGCGAACCTTTGCGAAGTTATGGACATCATCGGCGACGTTCGCGGAAAGGTCGCCGTGCTCGTCGATGATATCGTGGATACGGCAGGAACCCTGTGCAACGCTGCGGAAGGCTTGAAAGAACGGGGGGCGACGAGAGTGTTCGCGTGCTCGACCCATCCAGTCCTCTCCGGTCCTGCGGTCGAACGGCTGAAAGCGTCACAGATCGACGAACTGATCGTAACGGATACAATTCGCTTGTCCGAAGAGAAAAAATTAGATAAAATAATCCAATTGTCCATAGCACCTCTTTTCGCAGAGGCCATTCTCAGGGTTCACAGTGACAGGTCCGTAAGCAGCCTTTTCGATTGAGGCTGCATTTGAAGAATCGCAAGGAGGAAAAGAAGCATGTCGAGTATTTCGAATATCACCGTTGAACAACGTACGGAAAAAGGAAAGGGCGCGCGGAGCATGATGCGCGCAGCCGGATACGTCCCGGGGGTCGTATACGGTCCGGGGATGAAGGAAACAATCGCAGTCAAGGTGAAAAGTTCCGTTATCGCGCCGTTTGCGAACTCCGCCCACAAGGAAACGATGCGGTTGAGCGTGGAGCTTCCCGACGGCAAGAAAGAACTGTGTCTCATGCGCGAAGTGCAGCGGGATTGCATCAGCGGAAAAATCCTTCATGTCGATTTCATGCAACTGATGAGTGACAGGAAAATCATGGTTAACGTTCCGGTGGAGCTTGTCGGGCGCGAAACGTGCATCGGACTGAAGCAGGGCGGCGTCATCGATCAACTCCTCCACGACATTGAAATGGATGTCCTTCCCGGAGAGATTCCGGACGCGATCGTCATCGACGTCACGAACCTGGAGCTCGAAAAGAGCATTCATATTCGGGATCTTACATTCCCGGCCAGCGCCGAACTCAAAATGCATACCGACGAAATTGTCGTAACGGTTATTACTCCGAGAGCCGCTATCGAAGAGGCTGCCGATCTTCTCGAAGAGGAACCCAAAGAAGTCGAAGTCCTTGCGAAGGGGAAGGCGAAATCCGGAGAGGAAGTCGAGTAACACGGAGTGAAGATTCTTGCCGGGCTTGGTAATCCCGGCTATGAATATGCCTTGACCCGGCATAACGTCGGATGGATGGTTATCGACCAGATCGTGGAACAGTCTCGTCTGGGGATTCCGAAAGACGACTTTTCCTCGATGGCTTGGGGGCCTTGTTTTCTTGAAGGGCAAAAATGCCTTCTGCTGAAACCGTTGACATTCATGAATCTCAGCGGTAGAGCGGTGGGGGAAGCCGCCCGCTATTACGACTGTATGCCGGAGGATGTCCTGACAATCTGCGATGACGTGGCCCTGCCCTTTGGAACATTGCGCCTTCGCGCCAAGGGGTCGTCAGGAGGTCAGAAAGGACTTGAGTCGGTGTTGGGCGCTCTTCGGACGCTCGATGTTCCCCGTCTTCGCATCGGCGTCGGAGCGCAGCCGGAGGGCAGAGACCGGGCGTCGTGGGTTCTCGGGGTATTCGACCGCGAGCAGCGTGAAGTTCTGCCGGAAGTGATCCGGCGAGCTGCGGACGGGTGTCTGGCATGGGTGCGAACGGACATACAGAGGGCGATGTCGCTCGTAAACATTCCGTTTTGACGAAGGGATACCGAACAATACGCCTTGGGATTCGTTTTGAGTGGCGGTCATTCGACCGCCACTTTTGACATGAGGGGTAAAGCAAGGGAGAAACGAATGACCGGAACAGGCCTCTATTCTTCATTAAAGAACATCGAGCCTGAAATATGGGCGCGCGGCGCGACGCTTCATCTTTCCCCCGACGGGAGCGCCCGGCCGTGGCTTTTTCGGGACATGGACAGACAAACGCTCGTATTGCTTCCCGATGTTCGACAGGTGGAGGAATTCTCGACGAACTGGACGGGACTCTTCGGGACGTCGCCCGTCACACTCTCGGAACTCCCTCTCGATGCGCAGTCCTTGCGTAACACTGCGCTTGGCGTTTATCGCGGAGAGGAATACCGGCGATGGCTGAATAACGGAGGCCCCCTGGCAAGTAGTCCCGGAGCTTTTCTCGCCCCCTTGTTTTTCGGTGGCGGAACTCTCGGTTTGCCTGGAAAAACGGGGACGGACAGAAGCACGCTTCTCGAATGGCTGCAAAAGCGAGGCTATGAGCGCGTCGATCTTGTCTGGGCCTCGGGACAATACGCACCCCGAGGCGTCATCGTCGATCTTTATGACCCCGGATACGCGCTCCCGCTCCGCTTTGAATTCTTCGACGAAGATATCGAATCGATCCGCTCCTTTCACCCGGATACACAAAAAAGCGTCGCAACCCTTGAGTCGATCATTATTCACGGTCTTGACGCAGAAAGATCCCTGTCGTGTCTTTCGCTTCTTCCAAAGGACTGTCACGTCGTCCTCTTCGAGCCGTCATCGATTGAAAACCAGGCGGAGCGTTACCGTTGGCTCTGGGAGGATGTTCGTGATCCGGCAGGTGTTCCCCCGCTCCCCGACTGGAATTCGATCTTGATCGGCCTTGCCGGATATCCGCGGTTGCGCGTGACGAAAAGGGCCGAAAATGTCGATGGAAAGTTCGTGGAAGAGAGCGTTCCCGTTTTTCGGGGAGACATCGAGAAAGCGAAATGGAGCATCCACGTCTGGAGAAACCAGGGGTATTCTGTTACGCTCGTTACATCGTCCCCGACGCTGTTTGAGAGGGACGGCGCTTCCGTACCCGCAAAAGGAGACTTTGTTCTGCGCAGAGGCGCACTGACGGAGGGATTTATTGATTCCTCCGATGCTTGTGTCTGGCTCTCGGACAAGGAATTGACGGGTCGTGTGGATGTCCTCGCCTCAAAAGCATGGTCGAGTCAGCCGGTTGAGTGGAAGGATTCGCTTGCAGCCGGACAGCTTGTCGTCCACGAGGAATATGGAGTCGCCGTCTTTCGCGGCACGGAGACGATACGCACCTCAAGCGGGAGCATGGACGCGATTATCCTGGAATTTGCCGGCGGAGAACGACTCCTGGTTCCGTTTATGCAGATGTATTCCGTTACGCCGATGCAGATTCACGAAGGTGAAGAAATTCCACTTGACTCACTGCGAAGCGTCCGATGGAAAAAAGCTCTCAAGAAGACGAAGGAACGCGCGGAACATGAGGCTCGTGAACTTCTGACCCTGTACGCGCAGCGCGAGGTGTGCAAGGGCGAGAAGTTCCCTCCGCCTACGGAGCTGTATCATGCGTTCGTGGACGCTTTCCCGTATGTTGAAACGAGAGATCAGCTCCGTGCTATTGACGACGTTCTCGCTGATCTCGAGAGTCCCGTTCCGATGGATCGCCTCATCGTCGGCGATGTCGGATTCGGAAAGACAGAAGTCGCAATACGGGCTGCCTTTCGGGCTGTCGAGGCCGGGAAGCAGGTTGCGGTTCTTGTTCCGACGACGATCCTTGCGCAGCAGCACTCTGTCTCGTTTCAGTCGCGGATGGCCGGCTTTCCCGTTCACATCGCGACTCTTTCCCGGTTTGTCCCCGCATCGCAACAGAAAGACACTGTTGACGCCATTCGTCACGGAGATGTGGACATCGTCATCGGGACGCAGCGATTGCTGCAGAAGGATGTGGCATTCAAGAACCTTGGACTTCTTGTCATCGATGAAGAACACCGATTCGGCGTTATGCATAAAGAACGACTCAAACACGCCCGCAAGGATATCAACGTTCTGACTCTCAGCGCGACGCCGATTCCGCGAACACTTTCCATGTCTCTTCGGGGAATTCGCGATATCTCGACCATCAATACGCCGCCGCACAAGAGACGACCGGTTTTGACCGTCACGACCCCATGGAAGGACGAGACCATGGTGCGCGCCGTGAAAAGGGAGTTGAGCCGCGGTGGGCAGGTCTTTTTCGTCGTGAACAGAATTTCGCGTATCGAAGAAAGAAAACGATATCTCGAAAGCGTATTTCCCGAAGCGAAGACGGTTGTTGCGCATGGCCAGATGCCGGAGCGGGAACTCGAGCAGACAATGACGGATTTTTATAACGGCGCGTACGATATACTTTTATGTACGACGATCATAGAAAGCGGCCTAGACGTCGCGCGGGCGAATACGCTGATTATCGACGACGCGCAGGAACTGGGGCTTGCGCAAATGTACCAGCTGCGAGGCCGTATTGGAAGACGAGAACAGGAAGCCTACGCCTTTTTCTTCTACCCGGAATGCGCGCTCTTGCGCCAGGAAACGACGGAACGGCTGGAGGCGATCGCCAGTTTTTCGGAGATCGGCGCGGGCTTCGGATTGGCCCGTCAAGATCTTGAAATCCGCGGCGGCGGGGATATCCTGGGGACGTCGCAGCACGGCAAGCATGACCGCTCGGGTTTTCAGTTCTACATGAAAACATTGGAGGAGGAGATCGCGCGACTTCGGGGAGAAGACAAGAAGTTCATTCGTATCGATGCGGATCTTCCCGCCGGCATCCCTTCTTCGTATATTCCGCAGGAAAGCGTGCGGATAACGTTGTTTCGACGATTTCTGAAAGAAGATGACCCGAAGGAATTCATTGCGCTGCTCGACGAAATTGTCGACCGTTTCGGACCGGTTCCCGAAGAACTGCATGCGCTCTGGGGCATGACCCTGATTCGCAATGCGGGTGCGCTTGCCGGAATCGAAGCATTCCGGGTGACGAAGAAGGAGTCGGTTCTGACAGGACAAGCGGCAAGCGTTTTTTCATTTCTCCGGACCAAGAAACGCTGGATCGTCCTTGAAAACAAGGCCGTCGGACCTGGCGGCGCT
>CAZVUT010000142.1:0-7050 GCA_964630155.1 uncultured Synergistaceae bacterium | reverse complement strand
TCGTTGAATTCGGAGACCTGCCCCCGCAGTCCCAGGCTCCGGCCGTTCATGCCCTTCGCAAGGTCCGAGGTCAGCGGATCGACGTCCGCGCCTGCGCCGTCACGGACATCCTTCCAGACTCCGTTGCTCCATACGCGGCCCTCCAGGGAGCCCGTTTCGTCCATTATCGTGATCGTCCAGTAGGGGCTGCCCTTCTTGTCCCTGCGTTGCGTGGAAGCCATGACAACTCCGATCGTATCGAATTTGGCGTCCTTTGAAAGCTGCCGGACTTCCGCAGTCGTCTTGCGCGCCGGTTCCGTCACTCCGGGTCTCCCTTACGCGCCGTATTTCGCGAGCCGCCCGGCGTGGGCGAGCATAAGCCCCAAAAGGGACGGCCCCGGTATCTTTCCGAGGGAACCGAGGACGCAGGAGCGCTCCCCGAACGTCGAGGACATTCCGAAGCGCGTGTACGGGCTCGAAAGCAGCAGCGGAACGGTGTGCCACGAGTGGCCGGACATGACGCTCGGCGTGCTGTGATCCCCGGTGATCGCGAGAACATCCGGATTCAGCGCCATGAGCTTCGGCAGCAGCGAGTCGACCTGTTCGACGATCTTCTTCTTTGCGTCGTAGTCCCCGTCCTCGCCGCGGCTGTCGGTGTACTTCACGTGGACATAGAAATAGTCGTACCGGTCCCAGACCTTCCCGAGCGTATCGAACAGCTCGTCGAGCGTCTTTCCCGCCTCGGCGACGTCCATTCCCACAAGCCGGGAGAGCCCCTTGTACATCGGATAGGTCGCGATCGCGACGGGCGAGACGCCGTAGAGCTTTCCGAGCGTCGGGATATCCGGCGCGGACGAGAAGCCGCGAAGCAGGCACGCGTTGGCTTTCGGCTCGTCCCCGAGAACCTCCGAGACGCGCCGGATGAAGGCGTTGGTTACAGCGGCCGTCCGCTCTCCATCGGGAGCCGAGGGCGCCGCCCATTTCATCGGAAGGCCCTCCTTCTGCGGGTCCGCGTCGGCGACATGCTCCGACAATCCGGGACCGGAGAAGATCACGACGAACCGGTGCTCCAGTCCGGCGTGGAAGGTCACGCGGACGCCGTCGATCGCGGGGATGGCCTCCGACAGCTTCCTGACGATGCGTCCGCTTTCCGCGGTGGGGATGCGCCCGGCGCGCCGGTCGGTGATGACGCCCCCCGCGTCGCGGGTGCAGAAATTCCCGCGGGCGCAGACGTCGCCGGGCCCGAGAACGGCTCCGACGCCGAGGGCTTCCAGGATGCCGCGACCGATGGCGTATTCCAGCGGATCGTATCCGAAAAGCGAGAGATGCCCGGGACCGCTCCCGGGCGTGATTCCGACATCCACCATTTCGAGAACGCCCAGATCGCTCCTGGACGCGAGTTTGTCGAGGTTCGGCTTTTGCGCCGCCTCGAGTTCCGTCCGGCCGGATTTATCGGGCAGACCGCCGATGCCGTCCATAACGAGAAGGACCATCTTGCGATCCTTGCATGCGTCCGGGGCAGGGCGAAGAGCCAGTTTTTCGAGAAGTTCCATGCGAGCGCTCACGGTCGCCACCTCCTTGATTTTTCCACGCAGGCATTATACATCCTTCGTCACGTGGAATGCTTCTTTGAAATTTGCTGAATACACAACGCACAACGGAATATTAATCTGTTTGTGATACTATGTTCTCAAGGTCCATATTATACCGATAAGGGGGACGTCGTTTTATGGTCAAGAGTTCGAACAGAGTTCTGGCGATGCAGTCTTCTCCTATCCGCCGCCTGATCCCGTACGCGGACGAGGCGAAGGCCAAGGGAAAAAAGGTGTATCATCTGAACATCGGTCAGCCCGATATCAAGACCCCTCCCGCATACTTCGAAGCCATCCGGAAGTTCAGTCTCGATGTGGTCGCCTACGCGACGTCACAGGGAAACAACGACCTCCGGGACGCCATGTGCGCCTACTACAAGGAATGGAACATCAACCTCAAACGCGATGACATTCTCGTCACGAACGGCGGCAGCGAAGCGCTCATGTTCGCGTTCATGGTCATGTGCGACCCCGGCGACGAAGTCCTCGTCCCGGAACCATTCTACGCCAACTACAACGCCTTTTCGCAGTGCGTGAACGTCACCATCAAGCCGATCACGACGAAGGCGGAGGACGGGTTCCATCTTCCCTCGAAGGAAGCGATGGAAAAACTCATCACCCCGAAGACCCGCGCCTTCCTCGTCTCCAATCCCGGAAACCCGACCGGAACGATCTACACCGAGAAGGAAATGCAGGATCTCGCGGATCTCGCAAAGAAGCACGACATGTTCATCGTCGCGGACGAAGTCTACCGCGAGTTCGTCTACGACGGGCTGAAGTACAAGAGCTTCGGCCACATGGAAGACATCGCCGACCGGGTCATCATCATCGACTCCGTCTCCAAGCGCTACAGCGCCTGCGGCGCGCGCGTCGGCTGCTTCGCCTGCCGGAACAAGGACATCATCGCGAACGTCCTGAAGCTCTGCCAGGGCCGCCTGTGCATCTCCACGCTCGAGCAGGTCGGAGCTGCGGCGCTCTACTCCACCCCGAAGTCCTACCTCGAAGAGGTCAACAAGGAATACGTCTCCCGAAGGGACACGCTCTACAAGGCCCTGAAGCAGATGCCCGGCGTGGTCTGCGAGGAACCCAAGGGCGCCTTCTACGTCGTCGTCAAACTTCCCGTGGATGATGCCGAGAAGTTCGTCATCTGGATGCTCCAGCACTTCGACGTCAACGGCGAGACCATGATGGCCGCCCCCGCCGAGGGCTTCTACGCGACCAAGGGACTCGGCAAGAACGAGTTCCGTCTGGCGTACGTCCTGAAGAACGAAGACCTCGTCAAGGCCATGAACATTCTCAAACTCGGACTCGAGGCCTATCCCGGCCGCGTCGAAGCCATCGCGACCCGCTAGTCTCTCTTCCCGCAATGCACAGCGCCCTCTTCGGCGGGAATCGCCGGAGAGGGCTTTTTGCATGCGGCGGAGCGGTCCATTTCTCCGCCGGCCGGCAGTCGCCGATCGTTCATATCTGTGGTAGCATAACGCAGCTTCCCCCTGTATTTTCGCGGGAGGAGACGGCACGTAAAGGAGCGCGAAAGAGACATGCTGAAAGTCAGGGAATCGTTGGGGAAGGACGTCGGACGCTGCCTGGCCCGGATGGACCCCCAGGATATGATCAAGTACGGGGTCTCGGAAGGGCAGATCGTCGAGATCGAGGGGATCTCCCAGTCCGAGAACAAGCGCCGCACGCCGGTGCGCATTCTCTCGTGCGATTCGGAGGAACGCGGCAAGCAGATCATCCAGATCGACGGCGTCACCCGGGATAACGCGGGCGTCGCCATCGACGACAAGGTCGCGGTGTACAAGATCGACCATCACTTTGCGGGAAGCATCACGCTGCGTCCGCTGACGACAATGGCGCTTCTCGAAAAGGAGCGGGACGCCCGGTATATCGGCTCGCTCCTCGAGGGCATGCCCGTCATGACCGGGGATCGTGTCCGGCTCGTGCTCTTCGGCACCCGCGTCGTGGACTTCCGCGTGACCGACACGACGCCCGACGGCACGGTGATCGTGAGCAGCTCGACGGCCGTCAACGTGGAAAAGGTCCAGGGCGCGAAGCGCGCGGCGAAAATTTCCTACGAGGACATCGGCGGTCTCGGGTCGCAGATCCAGCGGATCCGCGAGATGATCGAACTGCCGCTGCGCTTCCCGCAGGTCTTCGACCGCCTCGGCGTTCAGCCGCCGAAGGGCGTTCTGCTCTACGGCCCTCCCGGGACCGGCAAGACCGTCATCGCGCGAGCCGTCGCGAACGAGACGGACGTCTATTTCACGCATATCTCCGGTCCGGAAATCATCGGCAAGTTCTACGGCGAGAGCGAGGAGCGCCTGCGGAACGTCTTCGAGGAGGCGCAGTCGCACGCGCCGTCGATCATCTTCATCGACGAAATCGACGCCATCGCGCCGAAACGCGAGGAGATGGGCGGCGAGAAGCAGGTCGAGCGTCGCGTCGTCGCGCAGCTTCTGGCGCTTCTCGACGGCCTCGAATCGCGCGGACAGATCGTGGTCATCGGGGCTACGAACATCCCGAACACGCTCGACCCGGCGCTCAGGCGTCCCGGCCGGTTCGACCGCGAGATCGCGATTCCGATCCCCGACAAGAAGGGACGCTACGAAATACTCCAGATTCACAGCCGCGGGATGCCGCTCGCCGCGGACGTCGACCTGCATCGTCTCGCCGAGATCACGCACGGGTTCGTCGGCGCTGATCTCGAGGCGCTCACGAAGGAGGCCGCAATGGCCAGCCTGCGCGAGATCCTGCCGCACATCGACATGGAAATGGCGGAGATCCCGTACGACCGCCTTCTCTCGATGGACGTCCGGATGGAGCACTTCATCGAGGCGCTGAAGGAAATCGAGCCGTCGGCGATCCGCGAGGTCTTCGTCGAGGTTCCCGACGTGACGTGGACTGACGTCGGCGGACTCGAGGACATCAAGGACGAGCTGCGCGACGCGGTCCAGTGGCCGTTGCAGCACCCGGACGTCTTCGAGAAGTACGACATGACGCCCACGAAGGGCATCCTCCTCCACGGGCCCTCCGGCACGGGAAAGACGCTTCTCGCGAAGGCGCTTGCCCGCGAGAGCGGCGTCAATTTCATCTCCGTGAAGGGGCCGGAGCTGATGTCGAAATACGTCGGAGAGAGCGAGCGCGCGATCCGCGAGGTGTTCCGGACCGCAAAACAGGCGTCTCCGTCGATTCTCTACTTCGACGAGATCGAATCGCTCGTTCCCGTGCGCGGACGCGACTCGGGCGCCGGAGCGAGCTTCACGGAGCGCGTCATCAGCCAGTTCCTCGCGGAGATGAACGGCATCGAGGAGTTGCGCGGCGTGATCGTCCTTGCCACGACGAACCGGATCGACCTCGTGGACCCGTCGTTGCTCACGGGCGGACGCTTCGACCTCGTCATGGAGCTGCCGATGCCCGACGAGGAGGCGCGGCGCCGCATCTTCGCCATTCACCTCCTCAAGAAACCCGTCTCGCCCGACGTGAACACGGAGGAACTCGCGCGAAAGTGTTCCGGATTCTCGGGCGGCGATATCGCGTTCGTCTGCCGCAAGGCCGCGATGCTCGCGCTGCGCGAGGCGCTCAAGGGCGGCGGAGACGTGATCCCGCTGCTCGAATGGCGGCACTTCGATTCGGCCATGGAAATTCTCGGGCGACACGAACAGATCAAGACGCTGACCGGATTCTAGCCGTCACTCCGGCACGCGAATGCACAAGGGGCTCCGTCCCGGGAACGAGGACGGAGCCTCTTTTTTCATGTCCGCCCGGATTCACTCGCGAACGTTGAGCATCGGCGTGTCGTCGCCTCCTGCCGTTCCTTCGTCCTCGACAGGCTGATCGTCCGACGTCTTTCCGGGAGGGACGAGATCCGCGCTCAGCGCCGCGGGGCGCTTGCCCTCGCCGTACAACATCCGGTACACGCGCAGGTTCGCCATGACGCGCCGGACGTATCCGCTCGTTTCCTTGTACCCGACTTCCTCCATCCAGCGGTCCAGCGGCATGGCCTCGTTTCCTTCTATCCAGCGTTTCGCCGCCCCCGACCCCGCGTTGTACGCGGCCACGGCCCATTCGACCCGTTTGAGGTTCCGCAGGAGCCGCGCGATGTGCGAGGTCCCGAGAAGAATGTTCATGTTCACGTCGTAGAGCGATTCGATCTTCACGCCAAGCGCCTTCGCTTCGCCCCGGGCCGTCGCCGGCATGAGCTGCATCAGGCCGGTCGCCCCCACCCAGCTTCGGGCCAGCGGGTCGTAGGCGCTCTCCTGCCGCATGATCGCCCATACCAGACATTCATCCACAAGGAAGCGCGACGCCGTCGCGCGGACGAGATCCGCAAACGCCTGGGGATAGAGCATTTGCAGCCCCTTCCGGTAAATTGCGTCCCCGCCGGTGAGAAGCCGCGAGATTCGCGCAGCCGCCGAGTAGGCCCCCTGCCCGTCCCCGTTCCACTGCGAGAGCAGCGCGGCGCGGTAGAAATCCTTCGCGCTTGCCCGGTCAAGCAATCGTCGTTTTTCATAGAGCACGAACCCCCAGCGTTCCAGCTCTCCGGGCTCGCTCTCGAGTCCCTTCGGGTCGCCGTCGACAATGGGCTTGACGCCGTTCGGGAACGCGAGGAACGCGTGAACGGACAGCGGGTAGGAGCGTCCGAGCCTGTTGAAATATACGGTTGCGAGATCCTTCTTTCCGAGCCGTTCATACCCGCGACCGACCCAGTACAGGACTCGCGGAGCCCAGGAGCCGCCGACTCCGGGCGTGAGCAGTTTCTTCCAGATCGCCAGGGCGTCCGCGACGGCGCCCGCGTCCCATCGACTCCAGCCCCGCTCCCAGAGGATCCCCGCGGCATGTTCGGAATCCGGGTACTCCCGGACGACGCGATCTTCCATCGCCCGCGCCTCGGCCCCAGTCAGCAGGCGCGACAACGCCTCCATCGCGCGCGCGGCCATGTCGCCCCGACGCGTCGCGACGACCTTGCGAAGAAGCGCGACGCCGGGCTCCTTCATCGTTCCCTTCGAGAGCAGCGCGATCCGGCGGACGGCGGAATCCGCGTACCCCTTGCCGGAGAGCGCGAGCGGACCGAAGACGTCGAGCGCCTCCGCGCCGCGTCCGAGGCGCATCAACGAAAATCCGCGATAGTACCGGGCCATGCGGCCGTTGCGCGAAGCGATCGGAACCGCCCGCAACAGGGCCGCAGCTTTCGAGTAGTCTTTCCCGAGATAGGCCGCGTATCCCGTGACGAACGAGACGTCGGCCGGCCAGGGCTTCGGCGATTCGGACAGGATCGCGAGAGCCCTCGCGTTCGTGGGATGGAGCGAAAGAAGTTCCAGGCACGCGTTCGCGGTCTCGGCGCGCCGCGCAGGGTCTTTCGCGTCGCCGAGCGCGATCAGTTCGGAGAGCGCCTGCATCTTCTGCGCCTTTCCATCGGCGGATGCGTGCATCTTCCGGAGCATCGCCCGCCGCGACGCCGTGTCCTTCGGGTCGGTCA
>CAZVUT010000141.1:0-7123 GCA_964630155.1 uncultured Synergistaceae bacterium | reverse complement strand
TCTTCAGCGGAACAAGGCGAGGAAAGCCCTTTCGCTTTTCGATGCCGTGGACAGCGTCGATTCCTTCGATCTCGCCTCGACGCTTCAACGCCTTCTCGAAGAGCAGGGGGGAAACCGGATTCTTCCCGTCATGATGGAAGTGAACACATCCGGAGAATCGTCGAAGCACGGAGTTCTTCCCGAAGATGCGGAACCCCTGCTGGCGTCGATTCTCGAATCCTGCCCCCTGCTCCGTTGCGATGGTCTGATGACCGTCGGTCCGTTGAGCGATGAAGAAAGCGTGGTGCGGAACGCGTTCCGTTCGTTGCGTACGCTGCGGGATTCGCTCTCGGACCGTCTCCATGTGGCGATCGGAGAGCTATCCATGGGCATGAGCGGTGATTTCGAGTGGGCCATCATGGAGGGAAGCACAATGGTGCGGATCGGCTCGGCTCTTTTCGGTCCGCGTGTGACGGCGGAAAGCCCGGGGAGGTGAACCATGTTCGAACGGATACTGTCTCTTCTCGGACTTGAAACCTCCGCGGAGCCCGAAGACGAGGAGACGGACGAAGGTTTCAGGGAACACGAGGATCATGAGGAACGGCGGGCAAGGGTGCTGACGCCCCCTCCTGCAAAGGCCGACCTGGTGATGTGCCGCGGGACTGTATGCGCCGGACGGAAAGAAGCGCTTGCGGAGGCCCTGCGATCCGGACAGATGGTCATTCTGGATCTTCGGGGCATGGAGCGGGAGGAAGGGCAAAGCGTTCTGGATTTTCTCTGCGGCGTTGCTTTTTCCATGCGGGGCGACGTCGTTCGCGTTTCGCAGGCTGTCTTTCTCGTGCTCCCGAAGAAAACGATGATGGAGGAATGGGAGGAAAAAACCAGTGGCTGATCTCTTGACCGCGCTCGATGTCGAGAACAAGACGTTCTCGAAATCGATGCGCGGCTACACGCAGACCGAAGTGGACACCTTCCTCGACAGGGTTGCCGACGATATTCAAAGGTACGTCGAGATGAACGCAGAACTCAAGCGCCGCATCGAGCGCCTGGAAGAACAGATCGGCGAATACACGAATCTGAAGGAAACCCTTCAGGGCACGCTCCTTATGGCGCAAAAGACGGCCGAAGCGAAGGAAGAAAGCTCGAACAGACAGGCCGAGGCGATCATATCGGATGCGAAAGTCCGCGCCGAACGGATTCTTCTCGATGCGGCGTCGGAACGGGAATCCCTGCAGGGGGAAATGGTTCGAATCCGCCAGGAACGGCAACATTTCGTCGCGGAATTCCACGGGCTTCTCTCCCGTTTCAAGTCGATTCTCGACGCGACGGAAAAACCGGCCGGACCGGCCGCCGACGCCGGCTGCGGACAGAGCGGAGCCTGATGCGCGATAACGCCCCGGCCGCGGCAGGCCAGTCGAAGTCCGGGCTTGCCGTTCGCTATCTCAGGGGCGTCGGTCCCGTGCGGGAGGCGATGCTGCGCAAACTCGGCATCGAAACGGCGGAAGATCTCCTCTTCTTTTTCCCGAGGCGTTACGAGGACAGAAGAACGCTCACGCCCCTCTCGTCTCTCGCACCCAAAGAAAAGGCGTCGCTTCTCGTTCGCGTCGTTGCGGTGGAAACGCGGCGTGCGCGCGGACGTTCCATGACGCTGACTTCCGCCCTCATCTCGGACGGAGCGAATCTCGGGACGGCATTATGGTTCAACAGGACCGACATCGAACGGGTCCTCTCGCCGGGGCGGATGGTCGCTCTTTTCGGCCGGGTCGACACGCGTTCGGGGAAGCCGGTCGTCCTGAGTCCGGAATTCGAGGTTCTGGACGAGCAGGAAGAAGCGTCCACGATCGGCAGGATCGTTCCGGTGTATAACGCGACGGCGGGATTGCCCCAGAAATGGCTCAGGAAGATCGTGGACGCGGCGATTGATCTCCGCCTCCCGGACGTCTGCGATGTCCTCCCCCCCGGGATCCGCGCCGCGAAACAATTTCCCCCCGCGCAGGAATCGATCCGGGAAATGCACCATCCGACGGATCGCGTCCCGTGGAAGCGCTCGCGGGACCGGTTGGCGTTCGAGGAGTTCTTTCTGCTCCAGGTCGGTCTCGCTCTCAGGAGAAAGCTGCACCGGACGCGGGAAACCGCGGAAGCCCTTCCGAAACGGGGACCGCTCCTGAATCGTTTTCTGGAAGAAGTGCTCCCCTTCGCTCCGACGAAAGCCCAGATCAGAGTCATCGGGGAAATCGGGGAAGACGTATCGCAATCCGTTCCGATGAATCGCCTGCTTCAGGGCGACGTCGGATCGGGAAAGACGCTCGTCGCCATAGCGTCCGCGCTTATGGCCGCCGATGGGAAGGCGCAGACGGCCGTCATGGCGCCGACGGAAATCCTTGCCCAGCAGCACTGGTGGAAAATGAAAACCCTCCTCGATCCTCTCGGCGTTCCTGTGGTCCTCCTTTCCGGCGGAAACACCGGCGCCGCGAGGGATGAGGCGCTTCACACGCTGGAAACGGAAACACCTCTTCTCGCCGTAGGGACGCACGCGCTGTTTTCGGAAACGGTCCGCTTCGCACGGCTCGGCGTTGTCGTGATCGACGAACAGCACCGGTTCGGCGTTCTCCAGAAACAGTCGCTCCGGGCGAAGGGGAGCGCTCCGCACACGCTCGTGATGACGGCCACGCCAATTCCCCGGACGATGACGCTTTCGGTCTACGGGGATCTGGCCGTTTCCGTCATCGATGAACTCCCCGCGGGACGCCTCCCGGTCGAAACACGCCGCGTCCCCCCCGGGAACAGGAAGACGATCGAGAAAGCGATCCGGGATGCGGTCCGGGAAGGCGGACAGGCGTACTGGGTGTGTCCTCTCGTCGAAGAAAGCGAGGCGATTCAGGCCGTATCCGTGACGGAACGCTTCGCGGCCCTCGCGGCGGCTTTCCCGTCTCTTCGCGTCGGGTTCCTGCACGGACAGCTCCCGTTCGCCGAGCGGGACCGGACCATGCGGCTCTTTGCGTCCGGAGGACTGGACATTCTCGTTGCGACGACGGTGATTGAAGTCGGAGTTGACGTTCCGAACGCCTCGGTGATGATTATCGAGAACGCGGGGCGTTTCGGGTTGTCGCAACTTCATCAGCTCCGGGGAAGAATCGGCAGGGGAACGAAGGGCGGGACGTGTCTGTTGCTCGACGCATCCCGCTCAGGGCCCGCTCGGGAGCGAATCGACGTCCTCTGCTCGACGTGCGACGGGTTCGCCGTCGCGGAGGCGGACCTTCGTCTTCGCGGCCCCGGAGAACTGTGCGGGGTTCGGCAGCACGGCATTACGGACTTCAGGGTGGCCGATCTCCTTCGGGACAGGCGCCTGCTGGAAGAAGCCAGGGCGTCGGCCTTTTCGCTGGTCCAGGACGATCCGGGGCTTTCGTCGCATCCGGAACTGCGCGAGCGGGTGATGCGCGAATACGGAGATGTCCTTCGCCTGGTGGAGACGGCATGAAGAGGGAGCATTCGGCATTGCTCGCGAAGCTCCTCTCGCGCACCGCGATGACGGAAGAGATGCTCCGCCGGCGTCTTCGAGAGCAGGGCCTGAGCGGGGACGAAGCGGACAATCTGACCCGCGACGCCCGTGATCTCGGAATGGTGGACGACGAAGCGTACGCGCGGCTCTTCGTCGAAGGGCATCAGAGTTGGGGGAACCGGAGAATCCGCGATGACCTGAGACGGCGCGGCGTTTGCGATGCGCTGCTGCGACGGGCGCTTGACGAACGGTCTCCGGGTGAAGAGGAAACGGCGTATCTGCTGTGCCGTGAGTTGGCCGAAACAGGATTGCACGAAGAAAGCATTGTCCCGAGGCTGCTTCGACGCGGTTTTTCCGTTTCGACGGCGCGGGAAGCAGCGGAAAGGGCTTGTTCCGAAATAGATCGACCGGTAGAATAAGACGTTATACGAAAAGCGTGCGGTCCGACAATCGAATGCGCCGGCGCACCTTGAAAATAAATCAGGAAGGAGCACCCGGAATGAATCTGACTATTGCCATCTTGGGAATTATCGCGGGAATGGCCGCGGGCGTCGTCGCGGGATTCCTGCTTTCGAAAACAATGGGGACCAAGCATCTTGAGGGCGCGAAGACCCAGGCGAGAGAAGTGTTGCAGGCGGCGGCTACGGAAGCGGATCGTCTGAAAAGGGAAAAGCTCACGGAGGCGAAGGAGGAAATTTTCCGGCTTCGCCAGGAAGTCGAACGCGAGGGAAAGGAACGCCGCGCCGAATTGCAGCGCGCGGAACGACGGCTCGAACAAAAGGAAGAGAATCTGGACAAAAAAACGGAGCGCGTGTCTCACAAGGAAGACGAACTCAAGGCCCGGCACGAAGAACTGGACGCACGGATGGCCGAAACCGAAGCCCTCAAGGAGCGGCAGTTGCAGCGTCTCGAGGAGATCGCATCCCTTACGAGCGAAGAGGCCAGGGATATTCTCCTGCGGCAGGTCGAAATGGACGCCCAGCATGTGATCGGTCTCCGCCTCAAGGAGCTTGAGGAAAAAGCGAAGCGCGAGGCGGACCGGAAAGCCAAGGAAATCATCGTGACCGCCGTTCAGCGCTGTGCGGTCGAGTATACGTCGGAGGTCGCCGTAAGCGTCGTCCCGTTGCCGTCGGACGAGATGAAAGGCCGGATCATCGGCCGGGAGGGGCGGAACATTCGTTCCTTTGAAGCCGTGACCGGCGTCGATCTCATCGTTGACGACACGCCGGAAGCGGTTACGCTGAGCAGCTTCGACCCCGTTCGCCGCGAAATCGCCCGTCTCTCTCTGGAGCGGCTTGTCATGGACGGAAGGATCCACCCCGCCCGCATCGAGGAACTGGTCGAAAAGGCCGCGAAGGAAGTCGAGGAGAATATCGTCGAGGCGGGGGAAAGCGCCCTGCTTGATACGGGAATCAAGAATATGAACATGGAGCTTGTCCGGACGATCGGCCAGCTGAAGTACCGCTACAGCTACGGACAGAACGCGCTTCAGCACAGCCTCGAGGTGGCGCATATCGCGGGGATCATAGCGGCGGAACTCGGACTCGACGAGGAACTGGCGCGTCGTGCGGGGCTTCTGCATGACATCGGCAAGGCCGTGGACCACCAGGTCGAAGGACCGCACGCCGTGATCGGCGCGGACCTCGCGAAACGGTTCAACGAATCGCCGGTCGTGATCAACGCAATCGCCTCGCATCATGAGGACGTGGAGCAGCAGGGCGTATACGACGTCATCATCGCCGCCGCGGACGCCGCGAGCGCCTCGCGTCCCGGCGCGCGCCGCGAAAGTCTCGATGCGTACGTCCGAAGACTGGAGAAGCTCGAGGATCTCGCGAAGTCCTTCAACGGGGTCAGCAAGGCGTACGCGATTCAGGCCGGGCGCGAGGTTCGGGTCGTCGTCTCGCCGAACATCACGGACGACGGACTCGTGCACAAGCTGGCGTTCGATATCGCCCGGAAGATCGAGGACGAGATGAAATACCCGGGGCAGATCAAGGTGACCGTCAGCAGGGAAACACGGGCGACGGAATACGCGAAGTAGCGTTTCCGGATACGATGCGGATTCTCTTTATCAGCGACATCATGGGACGCCCCGGACGAAAGTGTCTTGCCGAAGGACTCCCGGTTCTCCGGAAAAGGCATGGCGAGCCGGATTTTCTGATTGCGAACGGGGAGAACGCCGCCGCAGGACGCGGCCTCACGCAGAAGATACTTGAGGAACTGTTTTCCCTCGGAGTGGACGGCGTTACGTCCGGAAACCATATTTGGGACAAGTCCGAGTTCGTGTCCCATCTTTCGGAATCCGCGCGCGTGATCCGTCCGGCGAACTACCCCGAAGCCTGTCCCGGCCAGGGCGTCATGAAGCTCGAAAAGAACGGAAAAACCCTCGTTGTCATCAATCTCCAGGGGCGGGTCTTTCTCCCGCCCCTGGACTGTCCGTTCCGCGTCGCGGACGACCTTCTGCGAACGATAGACGACCGGTGCATCCTGGTCGACTTCCACGCCGAGGCCACCTCCGAAAAACGCGCGCTCGGACTGTACCTCGACGGCCGCGTGTCGGCCGTTCTCGGAACGCACACGCACGTTCAGACGGCGGATGAAGAGGTGCTGCCCGGTGGAACCGCGTATATCAGCGACGCGGGGATGACGGGGGGGCACGGCGGCGTTATCGGAATGAAGGCCGAGTGTGTGTTGCCCCGTTTTCTGACGGGAATGCCGAGTCGTTTCGAAGTGTCGGAGGAAAACGTCCGTGTCGAGGGTGTGTTCCTGGAAATCGACGACGAATCCGGACGCGCCTGTGCGATCGAGCGTGTCCGTTTAGTCTCGGGCGAGCAGGCGGAGGACGCAGGAAAGAACGCCTGACCGCTGAACCGCCGGCTCCGTATCAGCAGATGCGCGGAAGAATCTCCCCCACGGGCATATCCACGACGCGGTGTCCCCCGATATGTGTTCTCATTCCGACCAGACCCGGATGCCCTTCGGTGACGACGCCGATATCCGCGGCGCCGCTACAGGGAGCGAATTGCGCAAGGCGGGACAAGACCGTGTCCGCATCCTCCGCGGAGACGGCGACGATCATGCAGCCTTCGCAGGCGAGGTAGAGCGGGTCGAAGCCCAGAATATCGCAAACGGAGAGGACATCGGGATCCCGGGGCAGATCGTCCTCGCGGATTTCGATTCCGACGCCTGCGCCTTCAGCCCATTCGCACAGGACGGTTCCCGTCCCGCCGCGCGTACAGTCCCTCATGCAGCGAAGCCCCTGGATATCGAGAAGGGCCCTGGCCGGTTCCCAGAGCGGGGCGCAGTCGCTTGCGAGTCCCGGAACGTCGAGGTCGAAGCGCTGCGCGGCGATCGTCGCGCCGTGACGTCCGTACGAGCGCGAGAGGATGAGATGGTCGCCGGGGCGAAGCGCGTGCATTCCGAGGTTTCGTGCGGTCTCCCGCCGGCCCGTCGCGCAGGTCGTGACGAACACCCCGTCGGCGGCCCCATGCGGAACCACCTTCGTGTCGCCGCAGGTCAGGGTTATTCCGAGCTCCTTGCAGACGTGTGCGGCGCTTCGCATATATCCGATGACTTCTTCCTCGGCGATCCCCTCTTCGAGAATGAGCCCCATCGCGATCCATTCCGGCCGGACGCCCCGGACCG
>CAZVUT010000140.1:0-7276 GCA_964630155.1 uncultured Synergistaceae bacterium | reverse complement strand
CCCACCATGCTGCCCATCATCGCGATGGGCAGGAAGACGACCATGTTCGTCCCCGCGCTCGCGAGCACCGCAACGGCCACCTCGGACGCGCCGATCCGCGTCGCTTCCCGGACGCTCTTTCCTTCGGCGAGCCGGGATTCGATGCTTTCCAGGACGACGATCGAGTTGGAAACGAGGACGCCGACGGAGAGTCCGATCGCGAGCAGCGTCGAGGTGTTCATCGTGTACCCGATCGCATAGATGAACAGCATGCCGATCACGATGGTGATCGGCATCGTGATCGCGATGATGATCGTCGTCCGTATGTTGTACAGGAAGAAGAAGAGGATCAAAGCCGTAAGCAGCACGCCCTGCCAGATGTCGCCGAGGGCGCTGTCGTTGGAGGCCTTGATCATGCCGCCTTCGTCGTGGACCCAGACGAGCTTCATGCCCCCGGGCAGCAGCCGGACGAGCGAATCCATGAGCCCCCGGACCTCTTCGACGACTTTCAGGGCGTTCGCGTCCGCTTTCTTGACGATCCGGATGCCGATCGCCGCGGCGCCGTCGAGAAAGGCCGTCTGACGGGGCTCCTCCGGCTTCATTTCGACGCGGCCGATATCCTTCAGGTACACCCTTCCCTGCGGTGTGTTCGCTATTTCGAGGGTTCCCATTTCGGAGATGTCGCGATAGTCGGCATCGAATTTCACGGAGTATTCCGATCCCAGATCCTGTATTCGGCCCGACGGAATGAGCCGGACCCCGCGCTGAACGGCCTGGACGACGTGCATCGTCGTCAGCCCCCGGGCGGCCAGCGCTTTTCTGTCGAGAAGCATCTGGACCTCCCGCTTGGATCCGCCGAGCAGTTCGACGTTCGCCACGCCGCGGACGACGGCGAACCGGTCGCGCAGCTTGTTGTCCGCATAGTCGTAGAGTTCGTCGACCGGGACGCTCCCCGTCAGGGCCAGCGTGATGATCGGCGTCGCATTGATGTCGAGCTTCATGACCTTCGGTTTTTCCGCCGCCTGCGGCAGGTCGTTCAGAATCACGTCCACCTTCGCGCGGACATCCGCGGCCGCCGTATCGACGTCGACGCCAAGTTCGAATTCGAGGATATTCGTGCAGACGTTTTCGGTCGCCATTGAATGGATATGCTTCAGACCGTCGATCGTGCTGACCGCGTCTTCGATCTTTCTCGCGACGTCCGTCTCGATCTCCGTCGGGCTCGCGCCGGGATACACCGTCAGAATCGTGACATACGGAATATCCATCTTCGGCATCTGTTCCAGGCCGATCTTTCTCCAGGCGTTCAGGCCGAGCAGGACAAGCGCGATCAGCAAGGCCGAGACGGCGATGGGACGCCGGACGGACGCGTTCGATAAAAACATGCCGCGGGCTCCTACTTCGCCTGGATCAGGACGGGGGTTCCGTCGTCGAGCATGAATTGCCCTTCCGAGACGACCTTTTGCCCCGGAGCGACGGACGAATCCCGGACTTCAAGCCACCCGTCCGTTTCGAGTCCCGTCGAAACCGGGATCATCTTCGCCTTGTCGCCGTCCACGACGAAAATGATGGGTTTTCCGTCCCGCGTCTGGACGGCCGTTCTCGGGATGCCCAGGCCGCTCCGCTTTTCGTAGAGGACGCTGATCTCCGCCAGCGCCCCGGCCGTAAAGCCCTCGGGGGGATTCACGAGCAGGCACTCGACCTCGTAGGTTCGGAGCGTTGGGTGGATCGTCGGACTCTTGTATGAAACCACTCCATCGAGAACCCGATCCGCGATTGCGACCCGCATCGGCGTCTTTCCGACCTGCACCTTGGCGTACGTTTGATAGGGCAGGAAGCAGGTGACCTTGATCCTCGAGAGATCCTCGATCTGCACGACCGGCGTGCTCGCACCCGCCATCGCCCCCGGGTCGAGAAAACGCTGCGTGACGATTCCCGTCGCGGGAGCCTTCACGAGCGCGTCTCCAAGGTCCTTTTCGGCGATCGCCAACGCCGCCTCGGCCTGCCGGACTCCGTCGCGGCCGAGGGCGACCATCTTCGCCATCGACTTGATGCCCGCCGAAACCTGCGTGTGCTGGAGGCTCACCCGTTCGTATTCGTTCAGCGAAACGACCCGTTCCTTGTACAGCTTTTCGTACCGGTCAAGATCCTTGCGCGATTTGTTCAGCTCCGCCCGCGTCCGGTCGAGCGCTATTTCCCGCTCCCCCAACTGCAATCGGGCGCTGTTGAGCTGCTGGCGCGCGATTTCGACGGCCTGCTGCAGTTTGAGCGCCTCGATCTGAAAGAGCGGCGTCTTCCCCTCTTCCACCGCGTCGCCTTTGTCGACGAAGATCTTCTCGACGACGCCGCCGACACGCGGAGGAACGAGGATGGACGTCGCCGCCTTGAGGTTTCCCTGAACCGCGATGCGATCGTAGAAATCCATTGACGCTACGGTGACCGTGACGACGGGAACCCGTTTGGCGGCATTCGGCGCTGCGTGATCCGAGCTTTCGACTCCGGGTGCGTCCTTCGACGATACGCCCGCGTTTCCGCAATGCATCCACCAGCCTCCAAGCATCACCGTAAGGCTCAACACGAGGGCGGTGCAGAATCGTTTACGCATTGTCCTTCCTCCGTTCCACGTTCGTCCTGCCTTCACTCATTCGCTCAAGAAATGCGGCGCTTTCGTCCCGAAACACTTCCTGAAGGATGCGCTTCCGAATTGCTTCGATGTCCCGTTCGGCGGAAAGAGGCCGCCAGCCGTATCCATCGAGAAGTGCGTTAAAATTCCGCACCAGTCCCTGTCCAAGATCCGTTTTCATGTAGAGGAGCCGTTTGTCTTCCGGATCCGTCCCGGTCACCAGCGCTCCGTAGGAGAGAGCGACAAGCCCGAAGAGAAGTTCTTCCTGTTCGTTCTCGCCCTTCAGGTGGAGGTTTCCTTCCTCGATGCCGAGTTTCATGATGGCAAACACACGGTCACGAAGCTCCACGTGTAACGAGCGAACGCGATCCATTCGTTCTTTCGACGTTTTTTCGTCGATATCCTGGACCTCCAGGATCAGCTGCGTCGTGATGTAGTCCGGATGGAGGACGGCCAGCAGCAGGATCATGAATCCCCACGCAAACGTCTTGTCCCGCGAACACGCATCGAATCGCTCCACCTTCGACATCATTTCCGATATCGTTTCCATCGTTTCGAGCGTCAACGCGCAGACAAGATCCTCTTTCGAACGGAAGTGCTGGTAGAGCGTCCCGCGCGAATAGTCCAACGCCTCGGCCACCTGGTCCATGCTCAGCGAGGCATACCCCTTTTCGATCAGAAGCCGCCTCGCCTCGCGAAGAAACAGTTTCTCGCGTTCTTCGAATTCCCGTTGCTTTCTCGTTTTTGTGCTCATGATGTCATATTTTGACACCATGTCATTTTTTGTCAAGACCGAACGGTCTTTATGGAGAAAAACGCCGAAGGAGGTGGAACAGGGAAGGGAGTTACGCTATGCTTTTTTGCGAGATTTCGAGGCAGCGGCGGATGAAGAGATTCGACCCGCGGGAAAGCCGCAGGACGGTCATTCCCTTCGGTTTGCGTCCGTCCGGACCGTGCGTGATGAAGACATCCGGCTGCAAAAGGTTCGAATCCGAGGCGGCAAGCACCACGCCGACCGAGCCGTCGGAAAGTTCGACCATGGTGCTCGGCGGATAGAGGGAAAGGGAACGAAGCAGAACGCGAACGATCCTCCGGTCGAACTTGTGCTGCGTTTCGCAGAGGATGGTCCCGATGGCCCTGTTGTTCGTGTAGGCCTCCTTGTAGACTCTTCTCGAAGTCAGCGCGTCGAAAACATCAGCCACCGCCGTGATGCGGCCGAGGAAGGGGATGTCCTCCCCTTTGAGCTTCAAGGGGTAGCCCGTCCCGTTCCATCGTTCGTGGTGCGTTCGCACGAGGGAGAGAATGCGTTCGTCCTGGACGCCTGAGGCTCGTGCGAGTCGTTCTCCGTCGGCGGGATGGCGCTTCACGATTTCGTATTCGTCCGCTTCCAGACTGCCGGGTTTGTTGAGGATCTCTCTGGGAATGACCGCTTTCCCCAGATCGTGAAGCAGGCCGCCGATGGTCAGCAATTCGACGGCGCGGACGTCCCCCCGGAAGAGCACGGTCGCCAGAAAACCGGACAGAAGGGCGACATTCAGGGAATGAACGTACGAATATTCGTCCCATGTCCGCACCCGTTCGAGGGAAAACATCACGGAGGGAGTCTTCGATATTTCACGCGCCAAGGTCGTTCCCGCCTCGAGAAGAAGCGACACGTCCTTTCGGGCGGCGATTCCCGAGGCCATCTTCCGGTACGCCTCCCGGATCCGCCCGATGACGAGATTCGACAATCGCGGATCGATATGCGCCATCTGAATGTGAACGTCCGAAAGCGCGTCGGCGAGATCTCTCGCGGTGAACCCGTCGCGCTCGACGGAGACGCGGATGTGCTGGATTCCGAATTTCGAGAGGGTATCCGAAAAATCCGGGAATATCGTGCGGATCGCGTCGACGGGAGTGCCGCGCGGGAGAAGAAGCGCCCCCTGAGGAGAGAGGATATCCTCCTCCACGGTTCCCTGTGTCGAAAATAGATCGTCGATGGAAACGAGCGTCGTCTGCACTGCGTCGTCACACCTTTTTTTGCGTAGACCTTCGGCGTCGGGAACCTGCGATGTCCGCTGCCCGGATACTCATATGGAGAGTATACGCTGAACTTTTGCGAAACAGAACAATGTTATCCGGATTTCATAAAAATATGCCTTGAAAAGTATTCCTATTCCTGAACTGTTGCGGAAACCCGGAACAGCATAGCACGGATCCACCCGTTTTCACGTGCTTTCATGCTCTATTGTTCTGTGCATTTTGAATCAGTTTCGTTCACGGAATATATGAAAGGAGACATGAAAAACATGACCGAAAACCACGTACTCGATGAATATGGCCTGCGTATCGGAGAGCTACAGAAGGGAACACGAAACGCGATTACCGACGTCCCCGGCGTTCTCGTTGGGCACTGCACGATTTCGGACGGGCCTGTCCGGACGGGCGTCACGGCGATCCTGCCCCACCCGGGGAACTGTTTTCGGGACAAGGTGCTCTCGTCCTGCCGCGTTCTCAACGGATTCGGGAAATCACTCGGGCTCGTGCAGATCGAGGAACTAGGAACGATCGAGACGCCCATCCTGCTGACAAATACGCTGGCCGTCGGAACGGCCGCCGAAGCGATGACGCGCTTCATGCTCGACGAAAACCCCGAGATCGGCCGCTCGACGGGCACGGTCAACCCGGTCGTTCTCGAGTGCAACGACGGCTACCTGAACGACATCCGGGGAATGCACGTTCGCCCGGAGCACGTCCTGTCCGCGTTGCGGTCGGCGGACGCGTCGTTCGGCCAAGGGGCGGTCGGCGCCGGATGCGGCATGTCCTGCTACGAACTCAAGGGCGGGATCGGGAGCGCGTCGCGGCGCGTTCCGATCGGAAAAGAGGAGTTCACTCTCGGCGTCCTCGTGCTTTCGAACTTCGGAGAGAAACGTGATCTTGTCGTCGACGGCGTCCGAGTCGGACGTTCGCTCGACGGCAAAGAGGAGCGGCGAGACGAGAGCGGTTCCATTATCGTCGTCATCGCCACGGACTTCCCTCTCTCCGAACGGCAGCTCAGGCGGATCTGCCTGCGGGCTTCCGTGGGAATCACGCGGACGGGGTCCTATATCGGCAACGGAAGCGGCGAAATAGCGGTTGCGTTCACGAAAGCCAACAGGGTTCCGCACTTCCCCGGGGAGCGACGGGTTCTGGAGATTCGCGCGATCCACGACGATTTCATCAACATCGTCTTCCGTGCGGTCGTCGAGGCGACAGAGGAGGCCGTTCTGTGCTCCATGCTCTCGGCCGGCGACGTCACCGGGCGGGACGGACACTCCCGCAGATCGCTCGCGGGATACGCGGATCTCTTCCGGCGCTAGAACCACCCCGTCACTTTCCGGAAAAGAAACAGAAGCTCGTCCACCAGCGAGTTGCTTTCGCGGGACATCGTCACCGACAGCGATGTCCCGTCGGTCCGGAAGACAACGTTCCCGCCGTCTGCGGTCGTTCCTGTCTGAACCCCGTTCCCGCGAAGCAGTTCCACGACGCCCGCCTTCGGATGTCCGTAGGGATTTCCGTAGCCGTACGGAATGACGGCGTATCCCGGCCTGACCTGATTCAGGAAGGATGCGTCCGTCCCGTCACGAGAGCCGTGATGGGCGATTTTGAGAACGGTCGCGTTCGGGAACGTCCCGACGGACCGGCGTTCTTCCTTTTGCATGTCCCCTGTCAGCAGGAACGAAACCGCTCCGTACGCGATATGGAGGACCAGCGAATTGTTGTTCGCGTCGCTTTCGGTTCCGCGAAGCTCCCGGACCGGCGCAATAACCCGGATTCGAACGCCGTCGACGACTTCCTCGAAGCCTGCCTTCGGCGTCCCGAAACGGATCCCCCGCCGCCCGATTTCCGCAAGGAATTCCTTCTGCGTGCGGGAGCCGAGCGCAAAACCGGAATCCCATGCCCTCCCCGTACGGAACGCCCCGAGGATCGCCTTCATGCCGCCGATGTGGTCTTCATGCGGATGGGTGGCTGCGAGAATGTCGATCTCGCGAACACCGCGCCGCTCCAGATATCGCACGAGCGACGCAGCGGCGTCTTCGGGTCCGGAATCCACAAGCATGGTCCGGCCTTCCGGAAAGCGGACCAGAAAGGCGTCCCCCTGCCCCACGTCGATCGCATGGACTTCAAGGATTCCCGCACAGGCGCAGGATATCGCCGTGAGAAGGGTGAGAATTGCCGTGATGAGACGAATCCCCATGCGCATCGCCATCGCTCCTTCGCGTCGTTTGCAGCCACAGGAATTATACCGAAGAAAAAAGCGGCCGGAACCGAAGTTCCGACCGCCATTCCACAAACGGACATTCGCAAGGGCGAAACCGCGGCCGTCTTTACTCGCGTGTCGCCGCGAAACCGAGTTCGAGCCCTTTGAGGTTCGCTTCGAGGAATTTCGGAGGCGTCAGATCCGAAACGGCTTTCCGGACCTCTTCGATCGTGACGTTTCCTACATTCGCGCCGCACATCGCACCGAGGATCAGGACGTTCAGGAAGAGGAATTTTCCACCCATGTGCTCTTTCAGGATCTCGTACCCGCGGATGGCGTGAAGGTGAATATTCCGGGATGTGAAGTATGCCTGAAGGTCCTTGTTTTCGAGCGCCGCCCGGTCATGGACGTTGACGATCGCGTGAGCGCCGTCGGCGAGGAAGTCGTAGGAACGC
>CAZVUT010000139.1:0-7339 GCA_964630155.1 uncultured Synergistaceae bacterium | reverse complement strand
GCCATCAGCGCGAGGATGCACCCCATCGTGAGGGCGCCGGTCAGAAGACTCATGATTTTCCTCCTTCGGGCGCCGCCAGCGGCCCCGCCCAAAGCGCGCCGCTCAGGAACGCGCTCTCTCCCGCGCCGGAGATGGGGCGCCTGTCGTGCAGCAGATGCAGCAGCCCCACGGGCGCGAGCGCGTCGAAAAGCTTCGCGAGCACGGAGCGAAGCTCCACCCTGCCCTGCGGGATGGCCCGGAACGGAAACACCGCCCCGTGGAAGTGCCCCTTCAGGTCGTCCCCGTCGCCCAGGACGCGCACCTGCGGCGCCAGCGCGCCGGGATCGCCCCGGACCGCCACTCCGGCCACGACGGCCAGATGCCGGTCGTACCGCTTCTCCGGCCAGTAGGCCAGATGCTCCCGAACGGCCGGGAAGGCGAAGAAATCCCCGTCCGTCTGCGAAGCGGCCCCGTCTTCCGTCGGGCGCAGGTTCCGGCTCGCGCCGACGAGCCCCGAGGTCTCCCCCACGATCGCCAGCGCGACGGCGTCTCCCCCGGTCGCGTCGAGGGCGCTCCGCGCGAGCCGCGAGAGGGAAATCCCGGGCAGTTCCTCGACGAACCGCAGGCAGCAGGACGGCTCCCCGCGAAGCGTCAGGCCGGACGAAAAATGCACCGAGGGGACGAAATCCCCCGACGCGGCCATGAAGTCCGGCATCTCGCCGTCGCCGGGAGGCAGCATCAGGGCGAACCCCTCCGCGGCCAGCACCTCGCCCGGAACGCCCGCCCCTCCCTCGAACGAACCGACGCCGAGCCCCCAGACGCCCGGGCCGAACGCGCGCGACTCGCCCGGCGCGGGCATCTCGACCGCGAAGCCGCCCGGCGACGCCAGGTCATACCGCGTGACCGCCTCCGTCGAACGGGCCGGGGCGGATTCCTCCGAATCGAAGAAGACGGCGTTCATGCCGACCATTCCAAGAATCTCGCGGACGAACTCCGACGGCCGCCGGATGGACAGATCGCCGCCGAGCGACGCCAGCGTCTTCTTGTAGCGCAGCAGGCTCCGGATTCCCGCGGAACTCAGGAAAACCACGCCGTCCATATCGAGCGCGACACGGAACGCCCCGCGACGCAGCGCGCTTTCCAGCTCGTCCTCCAGATTCCGGCAATGCCCCGCGTCCAGCCGGCCCCGAAGCACAAGGGTCAGTCCGTTTTTCTCCTCGCGTCGTTCTATCAGCACGCTTCCACGTCTCCTTCCGTCACTCGCCCGGAACCGATCGCGCCCGCCGCCGCAGGTCCTCCGGAACCGTCAGTCCGTACCGCCGGACGTTCGCCTCGTTGATCGTGACGACCGTTCGGCCGATCGTCTCGAACGGAATCGACGCGGGGCTTTCGCCGCCGAGCACGCGAACGGCGAGCCGCCCCATCTCCTGGCCCCCGTCCTCGTAGTCCCGGGCCACAGTCACGGCCGCGCCTCCGTCCGTCGCGACGCTCGTGTCGAAGGCGAAGAGCGGAACCCGCGCATTGAGGCACGCCTTCGAGATCGGGGCGAACGACGACATGAAGATATTCCCGACGACCTGGAGCACCGCGTCGACGTTCCTCGAAAGCAGCGCCCGGATGCCGTCGGAGATCTCGGCGGGCGTCGAGACGGGGACGGAGACGCATTCGACGCCCCGCGCGGCGAGTTCTTCCGTGACGCGTTCGAGGTTGTAGACGCAATTGGCTTCCGACGGATTCACGAGCGTCCCGACGCGCTTCGTTCCGGGAACGCAGCCGAGCGTCGCCGCGACGCCCTCCGCATAGGCCGACGCGGACGAGACGCCCGTCACGTTCGGGAGGTGGTCCGCGTCGCTCGTCCCGGCCCCCGCCGCAACGGGATTCGCAACGACGCCGAAGATCACGGGGATCGTGCGGACCTTCCGAAGCGCGGCCTGGAGCGCCGGCGTGGACGTGAGGACCAGGACGTCCGCGTTCCGGCCCGGAACGTCGTCGATCATGGCCGACAGCGTCGGCATGTCCCCCTGCGCGTTGGAAACGGAGAGGACGTACTCCTTCCCCTCCGTCCACCCCGCGTCCCGCAACGCCTTGCGGAACCCGCGGAGCGTCGCCTCGGCCGGCGCGGATTCGACGTAATCGAGGAATCGCAACGTCCTCGGGCGGGCGACGACGGGCGTGGGGAGCGCCGCCGCGCGGTCCCGCGAGACAGCATGAACGCCCGACTCGTCGATGATCTCCGCCGCCTGCGCCTCGACCTCGGGCGGAATGCTCCACGGCTCCTTCAGCTTCTTCAGAACCGTCTTGTTCAGGGAACACTTCAGCGGCATGACGTTCTCGACGGGGATGTCGGCGGGCGACGCCCCCTTCAGGATCTCGGCGGCCAGATACCCCTGGAAGCGTCCCACATCGACATAATCGGCGCCGAGACCGGCGAGCGCCCCCTTTCTCGCGTTCGCCGCGGCGTACCCGATGACGGGGATTCCCGCCGCGTCCGCCGCCCGAACGAGCGACTCGAAGGCCGACTCCACGGTGTTGTCCCCGCCGACGATGAAGGCCTGGATCCCCTGCGACGTCAGCGCCGAGGCGGCTTCGTAGACCGCCGACGAATTGTCCGCCGTCACAGAGAGGAACTCGATTCCGATCTCCTCGCACGTCTTCTTCGCCAGATCGAAGCAGGCCCGGGAACACGCCTCGGACGGATTCATCACCGTTCCGACGCGCTTCAGGCCGGGGTAGAGCCTGCGGCAAAGCAGCACCGCCTCGCGGACCGGCTGAAAGGTTCCAACGCCCGCGAGCCATGCGGGGTGGTCCCTGTGGTTTTCCCTGTTTATACCCACTCCGGCGGCGTACGGGTCCGTCACGGCGCCGAACACGTGAACGGCCTTCCCCGCCTTGTTCGCCGCAGCCGCGACCTGCAACATGGGCGTGCTGATGGTGAGCACCAGGTCGTATTCGCCGCCGCAGGCGTTCTGGGCCATGCTCACGGCGGCGGGCATATCCCCCTCGGGCGAGAACACCTGAAGGTCGAGCCCTTCGCCGTTCGCGAAGCCGCGCTCCGCCAGCGCCGTCAGAAGCCCCCGGCGTGTTTCCTCCAGAGTGACGGACGAATTCCACGTGAGAATCGCGGCACGGACCGGCTCGCCGGAGCGGACCTTCCGGTGCAGCGCAGCCGCCGGGTCGCCGCCGGAAAGCCTCGCGTTCCCCACGCGCCCCCGGTAGTCCGAGACGAGAAGGACCGATCCCGCGAGGACGATGAGAAGAACGCCGAGCAGGAGATGTTTCACGGTTTTCAGCACTTCGATACCTCCGTTAAAACGGCGTTTCCCGGCTTCCGTCGGGAAAATCCGCATTTTTCATCCGGGTGATTGTACCCGGTGAAGACCGCTGACTCAATAGCGACGCGCCGTCGGCCGCGTTTCGACTGTAGAATAGACGCGGCGACCCCGGACGGGGCGCCGTCGCGAAAGGAGCCGGATACGACATGAACCTCGCACGTTTTCCGCGCCGCCGGTACACCGAAGGCGCGACGCCGATGGAGCGTCTTTCGAGGCTTTCCGGGCTGGTCGGAGGGCCGGAGATCTGGATCAAGCGGGACGACCTCCTCGGATTCTTCCCCGGGGGCAACAAGACGCGGAAGCTCGAATTCCTCATGGCCGACGCGCTCTCGAAGGGCGCGGACGCGGTCGTCACGTGCGGCGCGGTGCAGTCGAACCACTGCCGTCTGACCCTCGCGGCCGCGAAGAAGGAAGGCCTCGAGTGCCACCTCGTCATCACGGAACAGGTCCCCGGAAGCTACTCCCCGCACGCGTCGGGCAACAACTTCCTCTTTCAGCTCATGGGGGTCGACTCCATCACGGTCGTCCCCGGAACGTCCGACCCGACCGCCGAAACCGCGAAGGTCGCCGACCGGCTTCGCGCTGCGGGAAAGACCCCGTACGTCATCCCCGTCGGAGGATCGACCCCCGTCGGGTCGCTCGGGTACGTCGCCTGCGCGGAGGAGATCCTGTCGCAGGCGTTCGACAAGGGGCTCGCCTTCGACCGGATCTTCACGACGAGCGGCAGCGCGGGAACGCACGCGGGCCTCGCGGTCGGCCTGTGGGCGAACAGGGCGGACATCCCGCTCACGGGGATCAACATCGGCGCGCCGAACGCCGTCCAGGTCCCGGCGGTGCAGAAGCTCGCGGCCGACACGGCCCGCCTCCTCGGGATCGGCGAACCCTTCCCGGCCGAATCCATCGACTGCCGCGACGGGTACATCGGGCAGGGCTACTCGCTGCCGTCGGAGTCCATGCTGAAGGCCGTCGTCCTTCTCGCGCGGACGGAGTCCGTCCTTCTCGACCCCGTCTACACCGGAAAGGCTTTCGCCGGAATGCTCGACCTGATCGCGAAGGGCCTTTGCGGCAAGGGGCAGCGCGTCCTCTTCGTCCACACGGGCGGCATCCCCGCGCTGTTCCACTACCAGAAATACTTCGACCCGGAACTCTTCCGGGACGGGGAAGCGCGGTAGTCCGCATGCTCCCGTCCCTTCTCGCCCTCGGCGCGTCCGTCGCGCTCTCGCTCTATCCGCCGACCAAGACGTGGGCCGTGGGAGTCGCGCTCCTTCTCGGCGCGCTCGTCGGGAACATCGCGCCCGCCTCCGTCCCGCCGTGGCTCGGGAAGGCGCGGAAGCTCACGCTGAACACAGCCGTCGTGCTTTTCGGATTCGGGCTCAACATCCGACAGGTCATCGCGGTCGGGGGGCAGGGGTTCTGGCAGACCGCCGTGAGCCTCGCGGTCGTCCTGTCGCTCGGGTATTTCCTGATGCGGTTCGTCCGGCTGCGCCCGGCGACCATGAAGCTCATCACGGTCGGCACGTCGATCTGCGGCGGGAGCGCCATCGCGGCCGTCTCGTCGGTGATGAAGGCGGACGACGAGGACATCGGCGTCTCGATGGGCGTCGTCTTCCTGCTGAACACGGTCGCTCTCTTCGTCTTTCCGGTTCTCGCGCGCGCGTTCGCGCTGACGCCGGAACAGTACGGCGTCTGGTGCGCGCTGAGCATCCACGACACGAGTTCCGTCGTCGGCGCGGCGGCGGTCCTCGGCGACGCGTCCCTCTCGACGGCCACGATCATGAAGCTCACGCGGACCCTCTGGATCACGCCGATCGTCTTCGCGGTCTCGCTGCGGCAGGGGGGCGGCGGCAAGCTCTCGGTTCCGCTCTTCATCGTGCTCTTTCTTCTCGCGTCGATGACCGCGTCGGCGCTCCCCTTTCCGGCGCTGTTCCGATTCCTCGCGTCGGCGGGGAAGGTCTTCATGGCCGCGGCCCTCTGCCTGGTCGGGCTCGGTCTGCACCGCTCGGTCGTGAAAAAGGCGGGCGTCAGCGGAATGCTCTTCGGAGCGGCGCTCTGGGCCGTCTCGATCGTCACGGGGTTCGTCCTCGCGACCATCGGATGACGCCGGGACGCACACAAAAATACGGAAGGGGGAACACGACATGACAGGATTCATCGCGGCGGCGCTCGCAGCCGGTTTCGTCGTTCTTCTGTCGGGACGGCGGTCCGAGGCGGCGACGCACGTCTTCCGGATCGGCAGGGAACAGGCCTACAACGGCATGCTCCGGAGCGACATCCCGCCGGCGCTCGAAATCGACGACGGCGACACGGTCGTGTGCAACACGGAAATGCTCTTCGAGGGCACGCTCGACGCGGACATGACGATCGACGACGTCCTCGCGATCCGCGGCGCGATCAAGTCGAAGGGAGGCGGAACCTACGCCTTCACGGGGCCGTTCTTCGTCCGGGGGGCGCGCCCCGGCGACGTCCTCGAAGTCCGGATCAAACGGATCGTCCCGGGGGCCTTCGGCGTCACCTACGTCTATCCGGACGCCATCGGCCTCGGCGGCCTTCCCGAGGGGATGGGAGCGGGCTTCTTCCGGACGCTCCGCTACTCGCCGGACAGGAAGACCGTCGACTTCGCGCCCGGAATCACGCTGACGCTGCGCCCCTTCCTCGGCGCGATGGCGGTCGCCCCGAAGCCGGGCGAAGTCCGTCAGCCCGCGATCCCCGACTACTTCGCCGGGAACATGGACAACAGGGAACTCGTCGCGGGAAGCTCGCTGTTCGTCCCCGTGAACGTCGAGGGCGCGCTGTTCATGGCCGCCGACGCCCACGGACTCCAGGGCGACGGCGAGGTCTCCTGCCTCGCGTGCGAGACCTACTTCGAGGAGGTCGAACTCGAATTCGTCGTCCGGAGGGACATGACGCTCGAGCGCCCGATGGCCGAGACGCCGACGCACTGGATCGTGATGGGCTTCCACGCCGACCTCGACGAGGCCATGAAGATCGCCATTGGCGACGCGATCGCCTTCCTCATGGCGACGAAGGGGCTGACGCGAACGGAGGCCTACGCCCTGTGCAGCCTCGCGGTCGACTTCCGCGTCACGCAGGTCGTCGACGGAAACAAGGGCATCCACGGGATGATCCCCAAGGAGATCTTCCGCGGGGCGTAGAGACGGCGCAGAGCTACCCCTTCGCGAGCGGCCTCTCAGCGAGCATCCTCCCGACGATCGTCCGCATCGTCCCGGCGAACACCTCGCGCGTGACGCGGCCTCCGCCGCCGTTCAGGACGTACCCGGGATGCCAGATCGGGTACACCTCGAACCGGACGGGCGTCCCGTCGTCTCCCTCCATCCGGAAGACGTTCGGGGCGCCCCCGGCGGACGCCTCGACGAGCGACGTCACCGACAGCAGCTTCCAGCCCGATTCCGTCCGCGGAAAGCGCGCCGCGGCGGCGTCTTCCGGCGCGGCGAACTCGACGAACCACCGGAGCGCCGTCCGTCCGACCGCGAGCACCGGGACGGTCCGGCGCGCACGTCCGCTTCCGTCCCCGGCGAGGCAGAGAAGCTGCCGCTTCAGAAACCCCGAGCAGGGGCGCATCTCGTCGATCTCGGGCGGACGGTCCTTCATGGGATTGTCCGGTCTCGACGGACGGCACTTGACCGCGTTGCAGATGAAGACGTCGCCGGGATCGACCGAACAGGCCTCGAGCGCGGTTCGCAAGACCTTGCCGCATCTCCCGACGAACGGACGGCCGCACGCGTCCTCGTCCTTTCCCGGAGCCTCGCCGACGAGAACGAACTTCGGCGAAAGACTCCCCTCCCCCGGAACCG
Organism: uncultured Synergistaceae bacterium; assembly: GCA_964630155.1. Taxonomy (GTDB): domain Bacteria; phylum Synergistota; class Synergistia; order Synergistales; family Aminobacteriaceae; genus CALFXN01. Next base: position 216 of record CAZVUT010000139.1, on the reverse strand, counting down.
CGAACGTCCGCGACTGGGCAAGCGCGCACGCGGCGCAGCCCGCGACGGATTCGCGTATCCGGTCCATCTCTTCTTTGCGTTGGTTCACAGCGTCGTGTCCTCCGTGGTCGTGATGCGCGTCCGTTGACGCGGCCCCGCGATTGTACGGCAAACCGGGCGTCTCCGGAAAGAGGCGCCTCCTGTTGACACATCCCATAACCGCGTGGTATCGTCTCC
>CAZVUT010000138.1:0-7343 GCA_964630155.1 uncultured Synergistaceae bacterium | reverse complement strand
CGACGTGCGACGAATACGAAACCTGCGACACGGTGAAGCCTTACCGGGGCGACGGAACATTGCCCCGTGACCGGATGAACGCCTTCCTTCGCGCCAAGAACGCCCGCGCGAGCCGGTGAGGCATTCGCGGCGAAACCGGACGCGACCTCTAATCGGGTGAAAAATACAGATTGATTATTCCGAAGAGGGCAGATAGCACCTTTGACGATTCTGACCGACAATGCGTCAAGGATCGTTATGAGCATTCGTATGTGCGCGGGGGATATAATCGCCCATGATGCACATAGAAGCCGAACGGAACCTTTCATGAGGGGGGCGGGAGAAGGTCATGCTGCGGCTTTCGGAACAGGAAAAGCAGGAGATTGTCCGCTTCATCGAGGCGGGGAAGGAATTGCCGGAGAAGTACCGCTTCCTGCTGTTCGAGGACAAGCGCGAAGTGGAACTTGTCTGGAACGGGAAGACCAACGATGTCTGCACTATCGTATTGCCCTTCCAGACCATCGAGCAGGTGGATGAACCCCGGGCGGAAACGCCTTCCGATACGGAAAAACAGTTAGACCTGTTCAGCGTCGATGCGCGCGGACGACAGCTCAAGGGGTGGACCAACAAGCTCGTCTGGGGCGACAACAAGCTGATTCTCTCCTCTCTCAAGAACGGCCCGATGCGCGAGGAGATCGAAGCGCAAGGCGGCCTGAAGCTCATCTACATCGACCCGCCGTTCGATGTCGGCGCCGACTTTTCGATGGACATCGAAATCGGCGGCGACACCTTCACCAAAAAGCCCAACATCCTCGAAGAGATCGCCTACCGCGACACGTGGGGCAAGGGCGCGGACTCCTTCATATCGATGATCTACGAACGCCTGATCCTGATGCGCGACCTGCTCGCCGAGGACGGGAGCATCTATGTACACTGCGATTGGAGACTCAATTCTATAATAAGATTGGTAATGGATGAAATTTTCGGTAGAGATAATTATTTAAATGAAATTATATGGCATTATAGAAAATGGTCATTGCCAGTCAAATTTTATCAAAAAAACAATGACTCTATATTTTTTTACTCAAAAAATGAAAAATGCAGTGAAAGAATTTTCAATACAGTAGAATATCAAAGCCAATCTGAAGGAACATTAAAAAGATGGAAAGGTAAAAAACAAGTAGCTTCATTTGATGATAGCGGTAAGCGTTTTGCTACTAATCTTGAAGAAGAATCTACAGGATCACCACTTTCAGCAGTATGGGATATTTCAATTATAAATCCTGCGGCTCAAGAGAGAATTGGATATCCTACGCAAAAACCGGAGCATCTTATTAGTAGAATATTACGACATTCAACCAACGAAGGCGACCTCGTCGCCGACTTTTTCTGCGGCTCCGGTACCACAGCGGCGGTCGCCGAGAAGCTCGGGCGCAAGTGGATCTGCGCGGACCTCGGCAAGTTCGCCATCCACAGCACTCGCAAGCGGATGATCGGGGTGCAGCGGCAGCTCAAGGCGGAGGGCAAAGACTACCGGGCCTTCGAAATCCTCAACCTCGGAAGATACGAGCGGCAGCACTTCATCGGCGTCAACCCGAATCTGCGGGAAGAGGAACAGGAACGGCAACTTGCGCAGAAAGAGGCGGCCTTCGTCGACCTGATCCTGCGCGCCTACCGCGCGGAGCCCGTCACGCAGTTCGAGAGCTTCCACGGCAAGAAGGCGGGGCGTCTCGTGGCGATAGGGCCTGTGAATCTTCCTGTGACGCGTCTGTTCGTAGAGGAGATCATCCTCGAATGCCGCAAGAAGCACATCACCAAAGTCGACATCCTCGGTTTCGAGTTCGAGATGGGGCTCTTCCCCAACGTGCTAGACGAGGCGCGCAGCAAGGGCATCGACATCGCGCCGAAATACATCCCCGCCGAGGTCTTCGACAAGCGGGCCGTCGAGAAGGATCAGGTGGTCTTCCACGATGTCGCCTATATCGAGGTGAAGCCGCACGTCATCCCGGGCGGGAAGGGACAACTGCCTTCCGTCGCCGTCGAATTGACGGATTTCTCGGTGTTCTACTCCCAGGACAGCATTTCCCACGCGGAAGAGGCCCTGGGCAAGACCGAGAAGGCTGGCAGCAGAATCGTCGTGGAGAAGGGGCAGATCGTGAAGCTGGCGAAGGAGAAGAACGGCGTCATCCGGCGCGAGCCGTTGACGCGGTGCTGGACGGACTGGATCGACTACTGGAGCGTGGATTTCGACTTCGAGAATAAGCGCGAGATCATCCGGGTCCAGGACGCCGGGAGCGGCGAGACGCGGGAGGAATGGACGGGGGACTTTATCTTCGAGAACGAGTGGCAGAGCTTCCGCACGAAAAAGGACCGCGCCCTCGAACTGAAGAGCGTGGCGCACGAAGTGCCTCCGGGACGCCGCAAGATCGCGGTGAAGGTGGTCGACATCTTCGGCAACGACACGATGACGATTGTCGACATCATGGTTGGAGGCGAGCGATAATGGCGCTCCATCCGGATTTTCCCGGTTCCCCCTACGAGATCATCGACCCGGAAGTGCGCTGGTTCCCCGCCGACGAAGCGTTGCGCGAGAAGACGATGGATCAACTGATGCCGCCGCTTGTCGCGCAGCTTCGCCGCAAGGTGAGGGAGTTCCGTGTCTCCGGCTTCGCCGGTGCGAGCGACACGAGCAGGAGCCTGCTCCGATGGTGGTTCGAGGAACCGCACCTGCTTCCCGGAATAGGCACGATCATGGGCAGTTTTCGGTATTACTTCGCCCAGCGCGAGGCGATCGAAACGATCGTGTACCTGTACGATGTCGTCGGGGCGAAGGACAAGTACGACCTGATGCGCTTCGACAGCAGCAACGCCGTGTCGGCGGGAATGTTTGACGAGAGCTGGCGGCGGTATGTGATCAAGATGGCGACGGGATCGGGCAAGACCAAAGTGATGAGTCTTGCGCTGGCGTGGAGTTTTTTCCACAAGCTGTACGAGCCGGACTCCGGGCTTTCGCGCAACTTCCTCGTGATCGCGCCGAACATCATCGTTCTGGATCGGATCTATCACGATTTCCAGGGCTTGCAGATCTTCTTCGAAGATCCGGTGCTGCCGGACAACGGCTATGACGGACGCAACTGGCGGAACGATTTTCAGCTCACCCTCCACCGCCAGGATGACGTCCGCGTGACTCGGGCGACGGGGAACATTTTCCTGACCAACATCCACCGTGTCTATTCCGGCAAGGATGACCCGCCTTCGCCGGACGACGAAAATACGATGAACTACTTCCTCGGCAAGCGGCCGACCGGAAGCACGACGGACTCAACGGTGGATCTTGGGATGATCGTTCGGGACATCGACGAGCTGATGGTGATCAACGACGAGGCGCACCACATCCATGACTCGAAACTCGCATGGTTCAAGTCGATCGAGGATATCCACAACCGACTTCTGCAAAAAGGAGGAAGCCTGAGCCTCCAGGTGGACGTGACGGCGACGCCCAGGCACAATAACGGGGCGATCTTTGTGCAGACGGTTTCGGATTATCCGCTCGTGGAGGCGATCTCGCAGAATGTCGTTAAGCATCCGGTGCTGCCCGATGCGCCGAGCCGGGCGAAGCTCACGGAGCGGCAGAGCGCGAAATACACCGAAAAGTACGCTGACTACCTCGACCTTGGCGTGATCGAGTGGCGGAAGGTCTATGACGAACACCAGAAGATGGGGAAGAAAGCGATTCTGTTCGTCATGACGGATGACACCCGGAACTGCGACGATGTGTCGGAGTATCTCGAGACCCGGTATCCGGACCTTGCCGGGGCGGTGCTCACAATCCACACGAAGAACAACGGCGAGATTTCCGAGGCCGCTTCCGGCAAGGGCAGGGAGGAACTGGAGCTTCTGCGAAGACAATCGAACGAGATCGACTCGAACATGAGTCCATACAAAGCAATTGTCTCCGTGCTTATGCTCAAGGAAGGGTGGGACGTCCGCAACGTGACCACCATCGTCGGGCTGCGCGCCTATTCCTCGCAGAGCAACATCCTCCCCGAACAGACGCTTGGGCGCGGGTTGCGAAAGATGTATCCCGGCGATACCGAAGAGCACGTCAGCGTCGTCGGCACGGAGGCGTTCATGGAGTTTGTGGAATCCATCCAGGCCGAGGGCGTTGAGCTGGAACGGGGCGAAATGGGCGAAGGTGCGAAGCCGAAAGCGCCCCTCGTCGTGGAGGTCGATCACACGAACACGAACAAGGATCTCGACGCGCTCGACATCGAGATTCCGGTGCTCACGCCGAGGATTTACCGTGAATACAAGAATCTGGCCGATCTTGACAAGAACGGTTTCGCTTTCCAGATTGTCGCATATCGGCAGTTCAGCGAAGAGCAGCAGAGAGAGATTATCTTCAAGGACATCACGACCGGCGAGGTGGCCCACACGACGATTCTGGACACTACCGGAGTCGCGGATTACCGGAGCGTGATCGGCTATTTCACGCAGACGATCATGAAGGAACTGCGGCTGGTCGGTGGCTATGACGTGCTCTACGGCAAGGTGAAGGACTTCGTACATGATTCGCTCTTCGGGGAGCAGGTCGATCTCGAATCGCCGAATACGTTGCGGAACCTTTCGGAGCTGGTCGCCGCGAAGACGATCATTGAGACGTTCAAACAGGCGCTCAACGCGCTGACCGTTCGTGACAAGGGAGACGCGGAGATCCGGGACAGGATCAAGCTGCGCGCGACGCGCCCCTTCGTTGTGAAGGACCAGCCCTACATCATCCCGAAAAAGTCGGTGTTCAACCGGGTGGTTGGAGACAGCGGCTTTGAACTGGAGTTTGCGAACTTTCTGGAGCACTGTCCGGATGTGGCGTCGTATGCGAAGAATTACCTCGCGGTGCATTTTACGCTCGATTATGTCAATGCAGATGGCGATATCTCGAATTACTACCCCGATTTTATCGTGCGGTTGACCGACAATCGGGTGGTGATCGTCGAGACGAAAGGATTGGAGGATCTGGACGTGCCCCGGAAGATGGCGCGTTTGCGGCAGTGGTGCGAGGATGTGAATGCGGTGCAGCGGGATGCTTCGTATGATTTCGTCTTCGTCGACGACGCCGGCTTCAGAAAGTACCCGCCGAAGACCTTCGCCAACGTCCTGACGACCTTTACGGGATACAAGGAAAGAGCGTAAGCGATCGTATCAGCGGCGCTTTCAAGAAAAGGAACGGAGGCGCTTCCGCGCCCCCGTTCCTGAAGTTTTCCGTTTCATTTGATCGGCGGCCTGTACCCTGCCGCAGCGAGTATCCCGACGAGGATCGCCCGTACGATAGCCTGTACCCCGTCAAACAGTCTATTAGGGCGCAGGCGTCAAGGACGACTACCATGTTTCGATGTCGTGATGCTTTTCTTCGAGGAACTCCACGCTGCTTGAAAGTTTTCCGGCATACTTGCCGCAAAGACGGTTTACGGTCTTGCATCGGCAAAGCCGTCGTTCTTCCGTCAACTCGCTCCGATTTGCGTTCGCGTTCAAAACATTTCTGTTCACTGAGTCCGCCGCCTTTGTCGTTCTTGGACTATTATCCGGCATCCTCCGGAAAGTGACAAGCTTTTCCGACAATAAAGGGCGCTCTCGCGTTCCCGTTTCGTCGCCCTTCAGCGTTATTCCCGCGTCGTGTGGAACTCGATCCTCGACTGGGGCATTCAGCCGCTGCTCTCCCTCCGCGAGGAAGGCCGGGTTCCCTTCGCAGCAGTCGCAGGTCACCGAAGCGGCTTCCTCAAATATGCGGGGTATAATCGAATTGCGATGAGGAGATCTTCGGCGAAAAAAAGAAAGGACGAATGCCATGGTTCCCTTTACGGATCGCTTTATGTCCAATGACGAAAATCTCGGGTTTCTGAAAGCCGCGATGATGGGGCCGAACGCAATGCGGGTCTCGGAGGAACTGGCGTCGCGCCTGAACATCGACGGGACGATGCGAGTCCTCGACCTCGGCTGCGGGCGCGGTCTTTCGACGCTGCTGCTGGTGAAAAAGTACGGCGCGTCCGTCTTCGCCGCCGACCTCTGGATTTCGCCGACCGAAAACTGCGAGCGCTTCAGGTCCCTCGGGATCGACGACAGGACCGTTCCGATATCCGTCGACGCGACCAAAGGGCTGCCCTTCGCGCACGGATATTTCGACGTGCTGTTCTCCGTGGACGCATACCATTATTTCGGCGATACGGAGGACATGCTCCCGTCGCTCATCCCGTTCGTGAAGAAGGGCGGCGTTGTCGCGGTGGCGATCCCCGGCCTGAAATACGAATTCGGGAACGATGTCCCCGAGGAAATGCGGCCGTTCTGGAATGACGAAATAGCGCGGACGATCCACTCGATCGGCTGGTGGGCAGCTCTGTGGAAGAAAGCGGAGGGCCTGGAAATCGCGGACATCAGCGAAATGGCCTGTTGCGGACAGGCGTGGAGCGAATGGCTGACCGCCGACAATCCCTACGCAGTCGAGGACATCGAGATGATGGAGGCCGAGGGCGGGAAGTATTTCAATTTCATCCGGTTGATCGCTCGCGTCATCTGAACGGAATCGCCGGCGTGAGGCGTGTCCTTCCCGCACGGGGACGGCAGCGGGCGAACCTCTGCACCGGCCCGGAATTGCGCTTCCTGGCCGGAGGAGCTGCGCGAGACGCCGCCGGCGATCCCAGGGCCGTAGTGGTTGAATCTGCATAGGGAGTGATCGTGTCGATGTCGGAATATGTCTATTTATGCATGGAAGATTATCGCGACGTGCGGCGTATTCCTGTGGAGTTATTGCATCTAGCGGATCCATCTGATGAAATGTTAGGTTCGTATTTGAAAAAAAGCGTCGGTTTTGTGTGTACGTGCGATCAAAAAATCGTCGGCGCGTTGCTCCTAACGCCAACCCGACCGTTTGTGGTGGAAATCATGAATGTTTCCGTCGATGAATCGTTTCAAAATCGCGGAATAGGAAGAGAGCTTATACGGCGCGCCGTGCAAAAGGCGAAAGACATGCGTATGAGGAAGATCGAAATCGGCACCGGGAATCCCGGTGTCGTTCAAATGCTTTTGTATCAAAAATGTGGATTTAGAATCGTCGGCGTCGATCTTGATTACTTCAGGATTCATTATAAAGAGAGAATTATCGAAAATGGAATAGAGTGCAGGGATATGATTCGGATGGAAATGATCCTGGATGAAAATGTGTAAAACGTATTCGGCATGACGATTGCTTTGCCGCTGTTGGCTCGATTCGCCGTGCGAAGCTGACCGGTGTGAATCACGAGGAGCTTTTTGCTTTGCCCGGACGTTTGCGGCGTCCTGAGCGGAATCTCCGGTGAATCGCATCGGGGCGAAGG
>CAZVUT010000137.1:0-7353 GCA_964630155.1 uncultured Synergistaceae bacterium | reverse complement strand
TCGCTCCCCTTCCACAGGAGACGAAGATACTCGTTTTCCGCCCATTGCGTCGCTTCCCGCACGGCTTCTTCCGGCTTTCCCCGAAGGCGCGGCGCTATGACGCCGTGATAGCAGGCCGCTGCCGCCATCGTCGGAAGCGTCAGGACGTAGGGACGATCGTTCGTACTGTCCGGAACGATGTCGCCGTAGCTCAGGACCGGAGAGACGAGGATCACCCCGGACGGGACCATCCCCTTGTCCTGCAGCAGTCTGGCGAGAACGCCCGACCGCACTCCGCCGTAGCTCTCCCCGGCGAGAAAGAGCGGACTTCCGGAACGCCCGCGCGATGTGAGCCAGAGCCGGATGAACTCCGAAACCGACGTCGCGTCCTGCCGAACGCCGAGATACGACTTGACGTCCTTCTGTTCCGTCGCGCGGCTGTACCCCGTCTCGACCGGATCGATGAAGACCAGGTCGGTCACGTCGAGAAGACTCGACGCGTTATCGACGAGGTCGAACGGCGGTTCGGCGCGGGCGCTTCCGCCGTCGCCGAAAGCCAGCGTTTTCGGGCCGAACGCCCCGAGGTGCAGCAAAAGAGCGGCCGACCCGGGGCCGCCGTTGAATGCGAAGGTCACGGGACGCTCGCGCTGCGCCGGGACGTCGTCCGTGCGCTCGTAGGAGACGTAGAAGACGCTCGCCTTTTCTTTCTCGTCCTCGCCGAACAGGGGCATGAACCCCGCCGTCGCCTCGTAGGAAACAATCTGTCCCCCGATATCGGAACTCAGGAGCACCCGGGATTCCCTCGCGGGAACGGAAACGACGGCAGGCGTCCTTTGCTCCGCCGCCTTCGCGTCTTTCGAGACGACACCGGTGTCCGCGGCGAATGCAGGGAACGTCAGCGCCGCGAGCGCGATGCAGGACAGACAGAGGAAAAGCCGTTTCTTCCCTGCGAAAGGCTTCATCCGCGGATTTCCCTGATGGGTTCGGCGTAGGCCACTTCGGAATCCCACGGGAACAGAATCCATGTGTCCTGGCTCACTTCGGTGATGAACGTGTCCACAAAGGGACGCCCTTCCGGCTTCGCGTAGACGGTGGCGAAGTGCGCCTTCGGAAGCATCTGCCGGACGAACCGCGCGGTCTTCCCCGTATCGACGAGGTCGTCGACGATGAGCCAGTCTTCCGCGGCGCCTTCCGGGTTCGTTTCCTTCAGAAGGCACAGCTCCCCCTGGTTGCGGACGTTGTAGCTCGAAACACAGACCGTGTCGACGAGACGGATTTCGAGTTCCCGCGCGATGATCGCGGCGGGAACGAGCCCCCCTCTCGTCACGGCGACGATGCGGCTCCACGGACGCATCTCGACGAGCCTCCATGCAAGCGCCTTGCTGTCCCGGTGGACCTGATCCCACGTCACCGGGTAGGTCCGGCGAAAACGTTCGTTTCCGGTTGCGGCTGACATATACCCTTCCCCCTTGAAACATCGAGTGCATTTCCTTCCCCGGAGATCCAGACATTTCTCCGGAGGTTATGTATAATTATAGCCAGTCTTTGCGGCGTTTCGGATGTTTCTCGATTTTTTTTCTATTTACGAAGGGGGTCGGCAGAGTGAGGAAAAAGGCTTTGCTTCTTGCATTGGCGGCGGTTTTGGTGATGTGCGGCGCCGGATTCGCGTTTGACGCGGTCCCGGCGGACAAGCTCAAACCGGGGTTCGTCTATATCGGTCCCGTGGGAGACGGCGGATGGACCTTCATGCACGACAAGGGACGCGAAGAGATGGAAAAAGCGTTCCCCGGCGTGAAATCGAGCTTCGTGGAGTCGGTTCCGAAAGGCCCGGATTCCCTGCGCGTCATGGAAACCTTCATCCGCAACGGATCGAAGGTCATCTTCGCGACATCGTTCGGCTACATGGATTTCGTTCAGGAAGCGGCGAAGAAGCACCCTGACGTCATGTTCCTCCACTGCTCCGGCTACAAACGGGCCGACAACGTCGGAACGTACTTCGGACGCATGTACCAGGCCCGGTACCTTTCGGGACTCGTGGCGGGCAAGATGACGAAGAAGAACGTCATCGGCTACGTGGCGGCCCATCCGATCCCTGAAGTCATCCGAATGATCAACGCGTTCACGATCGGCGTGAAGAAGGTCAACCCGAAGGCCGAAGTCCGCGTCGTGTGGCTCTTCTCCTGGTTCGATCCGGGCAAGGAGAAGGAAGCGACCAAGGCGCTCATCGACTCCGGAGCTGACCTGATCGCGATGCACGCAGACACGGGGGCCGCGCCGCAGGCCGCCGAAGAAGCGGGCGTGTACGTCATCGGCTACAACAACGACATGAGCAAGTTTGCGCCCACGAAGCATCTGACCGCTCCGATCTGGGACTGGGGCATGTTCTACAAGCACTATATCGGAGAGATGACCAAGGGAACGTGGAAGGCCGGAGACATCTGGTGGGGGCTGAAAGAGGGCGTCGTCGGACTCGCGCCGTTCGGCAAGGATGTTCCGGAAGACGCGAAGAAGCTCGTCGAGACGGAAAAAGCACGGATCGTGTCCGGCTCCTGGGATGTCTTCGCGGGACCGGTCAAGGATCAGAAGGGCGTCGAGAAGATCCCGCAGGGAAAGACCGCGACGGATGCGGAAATGCTCTCCATGAACTGGTTCGTCGAGGGCGTCAAGGGAGATATTCCCAAATAAACCGCAAATCTGTATGATAGGAACGGGTTTTCTCGGACGGGCGGGGATATCCCTCGCCCGTCCAACTTTTTTGTACAGAAGGGACATGCCGATGACCGACGACGCAGAGAACGCGTTACTCGTTGCCATGAAAGGCGTCACCAAGCGATTCACCGGGGTTGTCGCGAACGAAGACGTGGATTTCGACGTCCGCCCCGGCGAGGTGCATGCCCTGCTCGGCGAGAACGGGGCGGGAAAATCGACGCTCATGAATATCCTGTACGGCCTCTACCACCCCGACGAAGGAACGATCACGATACGGGGCGTCGCGAAGAACTTCTCGTCCCCCCGCGATGCGATCGCAGCGGGGATCGGGATGGTCCACCAGCATTTCATGCTTATCCCGAGCCAGAAGGTCTGGGAGAACATGATTCTCGGGCTGGACGACATCCCGGCGATCCTCCCCCGAAACGAGATCGTGCGCCGGATCACGGACCTTTCCGAACAGTACGGGCTCCGCGTGGATCCGATGGCCAACGTCTGGCAGCTCTCAATCGGCGAACAGCAGCGCGTCGCGATCCTCCAGATGCTGTTCCGCAAGGCGAATATTCTCATTCTGGACGAACCGACCGCCGTGCTCACGCCGCAGGAGGCGGAACGGCTTTTCAAAACCATTTCGCAGATGACGTCCGAAGGGCACGGCGTGGTCTTCATCTCGCACAAGCTGGACGAGGTCATGCGGATCACCGATCGCGTCACGATCCTCCGGAAGGGACACGTTGCGGGCCGCGTCGACACGAAGTCGACGTCGAGGGAACAGCTCGCGGAAATGATGATGGGCGAGCGGGTTCCGTTTTCCATCTCGAAACCCGCGATCGAACCCGGAAATCGGGTTCTCGAAGCCGAGCGGATCACCGTTCTCGGAGACAGGGGGTTCCCTGCGGTCAACCGCCTGACGCTGGACATCCGGGAGCACGAGATTCTCGGCCTTGCGGGCGTCGCGGGCAACGGACAACAGGAACTCTGCGAGGCCCTTTCCGGCTTGCGGAAGCTCGAATCCGGAAACGTCGTTCTCGACGGCGCCGCCATCTCGGGACTGGCCCCGCGAACCTTCATCGACCGCGGCATCCGCTACATCCCCGCCGACCGCAAAGGGACCGGTCTCGTCCCGAACATGAATGTCGAGGAAAACTCCATCCTCAAGAAATACTGGTCCCATCCGGTCGCCAGGGGATACCTGATCGACTGGAAACACGTCTTCGAGTTCGCCCGGTCGCTCGTCTCGCGGTACAGCGTCAGCACGCCGTCGCTGTACACTCCGGTCCGGAACCTCTCGGGCGGAAATCTGCAGAAGCTCATGCTCGGACGCGAACTCAGCGACTCTCCCAGGGTCGTCATCGCCATGCACCCCACCTGGGGACTGGACGTCTCCGCGACGCGCTTCGTCCGGGAACAGCTTCTCGAAGAGCGAAAGAACGGAGCCGCCGTCCTGCTCGTCTCGGAGGATCTCGACGAACTGCTTGCGCTGAGCGACCGCCTTGCGGTCATCTGCAAGGGAGAACTCATGGGAATCATCGGGGACCCCTCCGCCGTTACCCTTGAAACGATCGGGCTGATGATGGCCGGAACGCCCGTGGAATCCATCGCGAACCCCACTGGAGGGCTTGAGCAATGCGGATAGGATCCCGTCCGTCTTCAGGACTTCTCTCATGGACCATCGAGAAGCGCATCGACGCTCCGGGGTGGCTCCAGTTCGCCATTCCCGCCTTTTCGATTGTCGCCGCCCTCGCGACGGGAGCCGTATTCCTCGCGTTGATGGGCGTCTCTCCGTTCGAGGCGTATTCCGCGATGTTCCGCGCCGCGTTCGGAGACGGCTATGGCATCAGCGAGACGCTCGTCAAGGCGATCCCGCTCTCGATGGCGGCGATCGCCGTCATGCTCTGCTTCACGATGCTCGTGTACAACATCGGGGCCGAGGGGCAGATCTTCATGGGCGCGATCGCGAGCGCGGCCGTCGTCCGCTACTTCCCGGTCGACAACGCCCCCGCGATGCTCCTGACGATGGCGGCGGCCGCCGGAATCGCCGGAGGCGTCTGGGCGGCCATGGCCGGATACCTCCGCGCGCGGTGGAACGTCAACGAGATCATCTCGACATTGATGCTGAACTACATCGCCATCCACCTGATGGATTATTTCGTGTACGGCCCCTGGCGGGATCCGGCGAGCCTCGGCTTTCCGATGACGGCGCCCTTCCCCGACGCCGCGCGCCTGCCGCTTCTCTTCGGAACGCGCATTCACATGGGACTGTTCGCGGCCGTCTTCCTGGCGATCCTCTTTCTCGTGCTGATCCGCTACACCCGATGGGGATACGAGATACGCGTCCTCGGGGAGAACCCGAAAGCCGCGGGATTCGCAGGAATCAATTACGTCCGGAACGTGATCCTCGTCATGTTCATTTCGGGCGCGATCGCCGGAATCGCCGGAATGTGCGAGGTCTCCGGCCTCCAGGGAAGGCTGCAGCACGGCTTTTCGGCGGGATACGGCTTCACCGCCATCATCGTCGCGTGGCTGTCGCGGCTCAACCCCATTGCGATCCTGTTCGTCTCGGTGCTTATCGGGGCGCTTCTCGTGGGAGGCGAAACGTTGCAGATCGTCATGCGCCTCCCCCTGTCCAGCACGCTGATCCTCCAGGGGCTCATCCTTTTCTTCGTGCTCGGCGGAGAGATTTTCCGGACGTACCGGATACGCCCCCGAAGGGAGGACGCGTAAATCCATGGAAATCATCATCCCGATCCTCGCCGCCGCCGTCCGGAGCGGAACGCCGATTCTCTACGCGACGCTCGGCGAGATCCTGACGGAAAAATCCGGGATCTCGAACCTCGGGCTGGAGGGCATCATGCTCGTCGGCGCCTTTACGGGGTTTTCCGTTTCGCTGTCGACCGGCAGTCCTCTGATCGGTCTCGCCGGAGCCTTCGCGGCGGGCGTCCTGATGTCCGCCATCCACGCGTTCATCTGCATCACGCTCAAGGGGAACCAGGTCGTCAGCGGCCTCGCGCTGACGATGTTCGGCACGGGCGCAAGCTCCCTTCTCGGAAGAAGCTACATCGGCGTGACGATCCCCGGACTCGCAAAGCTCCCGATACCCGTTCTGAGCGATATCCCGTATGTCGGTCCGATTCTGTTCAACCATGACCCGCTCATTTACGCGTCCTGGGTTCTCGTCGGCTTTCTCTGCTGGTTTCTCGTCTCCACGCGGACGGGGCTGAATCTCCGCGCCGCCGGCGACAACCCGAGAGCCGCCGACGCGATGGGGCTGAACGTATCGCGTATCCGCTACGCGGCGACGCTCATCGGGGGAGGAATCGTCGCCCTCGGCGGCGCCTACATGTCCGTCGCGTACAACAAGATGTGGGCCGAGGCCATGACCGCAGGGCGCGGATGGATCGCCGTCGCGCTCGTCATCTTCGCGATCTGGAACCCGGGGCGCGCGATGCTCGGCGCGTACCTCTTCGGCGGCGTCGAGGCCTTCCAGCTCCGCCTCCAGGCGACCGGGACGAGCATCCCCGCCCCGCTGCTGATGATGCTCCCCTATATCACCACGATCCTCGTCCTCTTCATCATCTCCGTGAAAAAGGGCCGGGGCCTGATCTTCGGCGCGCCCGCCTCGCTCGGGATTCCGTTCTTCCGGGAGGAACGGGACTAGAGAGTCATTTCCGGCGGATACGGAAACACTCCGACAAAAAAGGGGACTCCCGAAATCCGGCCGGGAGTCCCTTTTACACACCGCTTCTAAAAAAAACGCACCCGCAACCGCTAATCGCCCGGATTCCTCCACGCGAATCGCGGGGCGGCCGGGCCGTAGAAGGCGTTTGCCGCGCCCGTGAGCAGCGCCCAGTTCTGGTTGCCGAAGTCGAAATGCCACCACTCGTCCGGGTAGTTCGTAAAGCCTTCCTCCCGCATGACCGCGTGCAGCATCCGCCGGTTCCGCAGGACGGTCAGCTCGCGCGCCGGGAGGGTTTCGCCGGCTTCGAGCCGATTTTCCAGCCAGCGCGATTCCGAACGTTCCGAGGTTTCGTCGAACTCCGCCCCCATGTCGAGCATCACGCCGTCAGGATCCACGATCGTGCAGTCCACAGCTCCGCCCGTGAGGTGCGGCGACGGACGGGCGGGATCCTTCGAGGGGAGCGCGACGAACTTTGACGCCATCCCCCGGAGGTCTTCCTCCGAAGCGTTCGGGTGTTCCGCGCGAAGCCGTTCGACATACGCATTGAACAGTCCCCGCTGAAGACTGACGGGGCGCCATCCGTCGAGAAGAACCATTCGATACCCCGTCGGCAGGCGCCGGGCCGCGGCGACAAATCTCCGGAAGACCCCCTCGCGGAGATACCCCTCCGGAAGCGCCCCCTCGATGCCTTCGAGATAGTATTGCTGGAGGACCACGACGCGTTCAGGGTTGAGGCAGGCCGGAACGACCGGTTCGCCGTTCTCGACGATCGGAACCGAACGCGACCGTCCCCACGAAAAGTCATATCGTGCTACGGGTTCGTCGTACACCGTCCTTCCCCCCTAGAGACCGAGAAGCCTCGGAATGAACGTCGACAGGGGCGGGAAAAGGATGATCACGAGAAGCGCAAGCATCGACACCCCGATGAAGGGCCAGATATGGATGAACACATCCGACAGCTTGACCTTGCCGACCGCCGCGACGAT
>CAZVUT010000136.1:4250-7378 GCA_964630155.1 uncultured Synergistaceae bacterium | reverse complement strand
CTGCACAACATCGGCGGCCTGCCGATCCTGCCCGCGCATATCCTCGCGAACGTGAAGGACTGGCGGAGCTGGCAGCCCGCCAACGAAAAGAACGCGATCCGGCCCGAAATGAGCAACCTCGTCGGCTCGGGCCCGTTCATCTTCGCGGGGTACAAACCGGGCGAATACGTCCGCTTCCTGCGCAACGACGCATTCCGGACGCGAACCAGGCCATGACGCGGCGGATTTTCCAGTCCCTGCTGGTGCTGGCGGTCGTGCTGGCGCTGAACTTCCTGCTCTTCCGGATCATGCCCGGCGATCCCGTCGCGAGCATCGTCGATCCGCGCTTCTCTCCGGAGGCGAAGACCGCGCTTCGCGCGCAGTACGGACTGGACCGCCCGATGACCGAACAGTTCCTGCTCTACCTTGGGCAGATGACGACCTTCCGATTCGGCGTCTCGTTCCTCACGGGACGCCCCGTGATCGAGGAACTCGCTTCCCGCCTGCCCAACACCGTCGCGCTGCTCGCGACGTCGCTCGTCCTCTCGGCCGCCATCGGAATATGGCTCGGGATCCGCGCGGCGGACAGACGGGGCTCCTGGGTCGAAAAGCTCGTGTTGCTCTCCGGGGCCGTGACCTTCTCCTTTCCGTCCTTTTTCGTCCAGCTCGTGCTGCTCATGCTCTTCGCGGTCTTCTGGCCCCTCTTCCCCCTGCGGGGCACCGTCTCGATCCCCCCGCTCCATGGCGTCGCCGGAATTCTGGACTACGCATGGCACCTGACGCTCCCGGTCTTCTCGCTCGTCCTTCTGGGCTTCGGCGGATGGGCGCTCTACGTGCGTAACCTCATGGTCAAAACGCTTTCCGAAGACTACATCCTTCTCGCACGCGCGCGCGGACTCCCCTCGCGGCGGATCCTCTGGGGACACGCGTTCCGGGCCATCCTGCCGCCGGTCCTGACCGTGCTGCTGCTCTCGCTGCCCGGTGTCGTCTCCGGCGCGGTCATCACGGAAACGGTCTTCTCGCTGCACGGTGTGGGACGTTTCCTTCTCGACGCGGTCACGGGGCACGATTACCCCGCCGCCGGAGCGGCCTTCTACCTGCTCGCGCTGCTGACCGTAGGCTGCAATCTTCTGGCCGATGTCCTCTACCGTTTCGCGGACCCCCGCGTGCGAACGGTCGCCCGGTCATGATGTTCCTCAAGCGATGGAGCGCGCTCGCGCTCCTGGTTCTGCTGCTCGCGGCGCTCGCGTCCGACCGGCTCGCCCCCTTCCCGACGCGCGAGGTCGGGGCCCCGTTCTCGAAGCCGCTCTGGGCGGACCGGAACCTCCCCCCGTCGTCGAGATACACCCTGAACGCGCAAACGAATACCGCCGCCTTCGAATGGACCTACGCGCCCCCGTCGAACATCGTCGTCGCGGGCGAGGGCTTCGCGTCGCCGCATTCCGACTGGAAGCTCCTTCTGACTGTCCCGGGCGGAGGAACACGAACGCTCGCCGCGCCCGCAGCGACCCGCACGGCGGACGCCTTCCTTCTCGACGGACGCGACCTGTCCTTCAAGCGCGCGCTCGGCCTGACGCCGCTCGCCAACATCCCGCGAACGCTCTTCGCGACGCCCGGACGCTACGAACTCGCGATCTCGGGCGACATCCCCCCGTCGGCGACAATCTCCGTCCGTCTGACGGGAGGCCGTTACGGCCTTTTCGGAACGGACGGGCGCGGACGCTCGGTATGGACCGTCTTCCTCACGGGCATCCGGATCTCCCTGATCATCGGCGTCTCCGCGACGCTCGTGGCGTCGTTGCTCGGTCTGACGGCGGGCCTCGCGGCCGGGTATCTCGGAGGCGCGACGGACCAGATGCTCATGCGACTCGTGGACGTCCTGCTCTCGATCCCGACGCTCCCGATCCTCATGGTGCTGGCCTCCGTCTGGGGCAAGGGGCTCTGGCAGCTCGTCCTGATCCTGTCGATCTTCTCGTGGATGGGCACGGCCCGGACTATCCGCTCGATGACCATGACGCTTCGCGACGCCCCGTTCGTCGAGGGCCTTCGCGGCATCGGCGCGCGCCCGTGGTACATCATCGCGCGCCACCTGGTCCCGGAGGCCTTGCCGCTGCTTCTGGCGACCGTCGCGCTCGGCGTGCCCGGGGCGGTCCTCGCGGAGGCGGGGCTCTCCTTCCTCGGTCTCTCCGACCCGCGCATCCTCTCGTGGGGGCGAATGCTCCACGAAGCGCACGCGGGCGGCGCGTTCACGGCCGGCGCGTGGTGGGTGCTTCTGCCGCCCGGACTCGGCATCTCGCTGCTCTGCATGATCTTCCTGGACATCGGCCGGACGCTCGAAGAAATCGTGGACCCCCGGCTCCGGCCGGACACAGCCGCCAACTCCGCCTCTTCGACGGAAGGAGGGATCGACGCATGAACGCGACCTCGGGCGACGACGCCCGTCCGCCGCTTTTCATCCGGAATCTGAACGTCACCTACCGCTCCGGCGAACGCGTCGTCCGCGCCGTCCGTGGTGTCGACCTCGACGTTCCCGGACGCGGAATGACCGCGCTCGTCGGAGAATCGGGGTCGGGCAAGAGCACGCTCGTCATGGCCATCCTCGGCCTGCTGCCGCGCGGAACGGAAATCTCGGGAGACATTCTTCTCGGGGGCGAATCCCTCGCCGGTCTCGACGACGACGCGTTCCGCGCATATCGCTGGAAGCGAATCGCACTCGTCCCGCAGGGCGCCATGAACGCCTTCACGCCGGTCCTCACCATCGGACATCACATCCGGGAGACGCTCGAATTCCACCTGCGCATGACGCGACGCGACGCCGCGCGGCGGACGGGGGAGCTGCTCGAAGAGGCGGGGCTTTCGGCGGACCTAGCAGGCCGCTACCCGCACGAACTCTCCGGCGGACAGAAACAGCGCGCCGCAATCGCCCTCGCGCTCGCGTGCGACCCGGACATCCTTCTCGCCGACGAACCGACCACGGCGCTCGACGTCGTGGTCCAGCAGGACATCATGAACGCGATCGCCGACCTCGCCGCGGGGAGATCGCCTCATGGCGCGCGCCCGATGGGGGTGCTGCTCGTCACGCACGACCTGCCGCTCGCACTGTCCCGCGCCGACCGCGTCAACGTCATGTACCGGGGACAGATCGTCGA
>CAZVUT010000136.1:0-4150 GCA_964630155.1 uncultured Synergistaceae bacterium | reverse complement strand
TCGCACTGTCCCGCGCCGACCGCGTCAACGTCATGTACCGGGGACAGATCGTCGAACGCGGCGTGCCGCAGGAGATCCTTCAACACCCGAAGCACGGACACACCCGGGCGCTGCTCGACGGTTCCCTCGCGGCGCCGCCCGACCGTCCGGCCGGGGAGGCATCGCGATGACGCCCGCAAACATCGAACAGACGCGCGACGCGCTCAGCGTGAGCGATCTTTCCGTCACGTTCGCCGCCGGTTCCGGAGAAAGGACGCCGCGTCCGGCGCTTTCGAACGCCTCGCTGCGCGTCGAACGCGGCGAAACACTCGCGATCGTCGGGGAATCGGGTAGCGGCAAGACGACGCTCCTGCGCGTCGCGCTTGCGCTCCAGCGGGAGGGGGTTACCGGAAGAATCTCACTGCTCGGACGCGATCTCGCGGACTGCGGCGACGAGGACCTGATCGGCCTGCGCCGGAGGTGCGGCTACGTCTGCCAGGACCCGTACGGCGGACTGCCGCCGACGCTCTCCGCACTCGACGCCGCGGCCGAACCGTGGACCGTCGTTCACGGACACGGAAGTCTGCGCGAAGCCCGCGAGCGGGCCGCCGCGATCCTCGCGTCGCTCGGGCTGGAAGGCGACGCGCTCCTGCGATCCCGCGTCCGCCTGCACCTCTCCGGGGGCCAGAGACAACGCGTGGCCGTCGCGCGGGCGCTGATCCTCGCGCCCGAACTGCTCCTGTGCGACGAACCCACCAGCATGCAGGACGCGAGCACCCGCATGGACGTCGTGAAGGTGTTGCTGCGCGCCGTGAAGGGCGACGCCGCCATGGTCTTCGTCACCCACGACCTGGCGCTCGCCTCCCGTGTCGCGGACCGCGTCGTCGTCCTCTACCGGGGACAGATCGTCGAGACGGGAAACGCCCGGGAAGTCCTCGCCTCCCCCCGGGCGGAGTATACGAAACTGCTGGTCGGCGCGCTGCCGCGGGTCGAACGTTCCGAATATACGCATTTCGTTGTACGATAGCGTTGCTGGTTGCTGTGGACTTTTTTCAAAAAGCGATCAAGGCATAGTTGTGTTATTGTTTTCCAGGAGGCAGCGATGAAGCTCAGCATTGATACGATACGAAGCGATTTTGACGGTTTCAGCAGGATCGCCCGAATAGCATCCGATACGCAAGCGCTGGCGGAAGATGTGCTGGAGCTGGATTTTTCCGGCTGCACTTTTTTCGAGGCGAATATGGTCGCCCCTCTGTATACCGTCATCGCAAGATTATTCGAGGATCTGAATGAAGTCACGCTCCTCAACATCCCCGTTTCGGTAGAGAAAAATCTCCGTAAGAATCATTTCTTGTCTCTTTTCGGCGCACGGATCCTCCCCGACTCCAACCAGACGACCCTTCCATTCAAAATCTTCAAGTTGCACGCCGGTGAACAGTTTTCGGACTATCTTGACATCTACATGGAGGGAAAAGGTATTCCCGAAATGTCCGCCGTCACATCGCGACGTTTCCGGCAGAGTCTTTTCGAGATTTTTCAGAATGCCGCTCTTCATTCCGAATCCAAGTCGGGCATATTCGCCTGCGGTCAATTCTTTCCACAACTGCACAGACTTGACTTCAGCATCGCGGATGCAGGAATAGGGATACGGGAAAGCGTCAGACGATATCTGCGCTCGAAAATCAACTCCTGCGACGCGATACGATGGGCGCTGGTGGAAGGCAACACGACAAAAATGGATCACCCAGGAGGACTCGGGCTAAAACTTCTCAAGGAATTTATACGCATGAACGTAGGGAAACTGCAGATCGTATCGCGACTCGGTTATTACGAGTTCTCGGCGGAAGGGGAATCGATCAGAAAAATGGAGAACGATTTCTCCGGAACTTGCGTCAACATCGAAATCAACACTCAGGATACGAAAACGTATCATCTGGCATCGGAACCTCAGGAAGACAATATTTTATAAAAGGAGTTTTTTTCCATGGAAGATTTCATTACGTTGCGTGTCACCGATATCATCGGCACTCAGTTGTGCATCTCGGCGGAAGACGGTCAGAAGGTCTTCGAGAAGATAAAAAAACTGCTGGAACAAGGCAAGGGGATCAATATCTCGTTTGAAAACGCAACCACTCTGATTTCCCTGTTTCTCAACGTTTCGATCGGCCAGCTTTACGGTTCGTTTCCCGAAGATGTGATCCGATCGCACATCCGCATACAGGGCCTTACCGAGGACGACAGTGAGATGCTGAGGCGCGTCGAGGAAAACGCGAAAAAATACTACGCCAATCCTCATGGGTATGACACGGTTTGGGAAACCGGAGACGACGAAAATGAAGACGAAGAATAAGGCGCACGACCCGGCTCTATACCTTTTCTCCGCCGGCGAGTGCGTGATGCTTGACGCCAACGTCTGGCTCTATCTGTTTCCCCCTACCGGGAATCCTCGCCCATCCAAGGCGATTCCGAATTATCCCGGCGTCTTCGCCAGACTGTTGAAGGCAAAGGCCCAACCCATCCTTGACCCATTGATATTGAGCGAATATGTGAACCGGTATTGCCGAATGGAATGGGAAGGCGGATATAAGACTCGCTACGCAGCGTACAAGGACTTCCGGAATTCTCCCGATTTCCGTTCCGTCGCAACTTCAGCAACAAGCTTCGCCGTAAAAATCGTCAATGCCTGCCAGACTCACGCAACACCGGCCAATTCGCTGAATCTTCGCCAGGCATTGACAGACTTTTCCTCCGGGCGAATCGATTTCAATGACTCGCTCCTTGCCGATATCTGCCTCCAGCGACAGTATAAATTGTTGACGCACGACTCCGATTTTCAATTCGGCGGAATCGATGTGCTGACCCTGAATCGAAAACTCCTGCAAGCGTGTCGATAATGACACCGGCCGGTGCTACAAGAATGGCGCGCCGTCATTCCGGCAAGACGGGAAGTTCCGGGATGGCCTCGCGAAGTTTTCTGTAAAGGTTTTTCGCCTGAATCAAATGTTCCTTATCCGCTTTTTCAGGCTTGCGCCGGGCGGTTTCTCCCCAAGGATCAGGAGAGTTCTCTCTCTGACAAAGATACACCGCCGTACCGGGATATAATCTGCCAAGCAAACATCCTTCGTGAGAAATCACTATTCCATTCGAATGCGTCATTGCCGGGAAAGAGTGGGATACCCTTCTCTGACGGCCTGCTCCATTCGCTCGACTTCAGCATCCGACAGGGAGGCGAAAAAATCCGTCCGTTTCCGCGAGGAAAGCCTGCCGTCGTTCTGCAGGCAGAAGCGGATAAAGAGGTCGATCTCTCTGTCGGGAATGTCCGCGATCTCCTGAACGGCGCGTTTCGTCCTGTCGTAGTTCGCCAGAAACGCAAGTTCGACCGAAAGTTCCGTGTCGATGGTCCGTTCGACAAAACGAAAAAGCGCTTCCGCCTGCGGGGTCATGTCGAGATATCGATACCACACGGCAGTATCGTTGCCGACGGTCATGCGGCCTTCCCCGTCGAGCGAATAGTCCACAAGAGGCATAAGGCGCCGCGAGAATGCTTCCAGAGAGGCGTCGTACCCGGCGCGATCCTTCAGCATGGCGGCCGAAACGGGAAACATGAGCCCCTTGGGCGTGAAGCCGCGTCTGGCGAGAATGTTGTGGATCAGAAATCGGTGAATCCGCCCGTTTCCGTCTTCGAATGGGTGCAAAAAAACGAATCCCCAGGCGACGACCGCGGCATGGATCACGGCGGAAACGTCGCCGCCCTCCATGCGCCCGTGCGCATCGAGAAGTCCGTCCAAAAGATCCGTCAGATCTTCGGGTTTCGGTCCGACGAAATGGATCTTCTCGTTCCCCAAGGCAACCGTTTCTCCGACGTAATTCTGGACGCATCGGTAGTCGGAATCTCCGAACCGGGCGTCGACAATGCGTTTCTGAAGTCCGATCAGGCGCTCTTTTTCGCAGAAGTCATCCTGCTCGGCAGTCTGAAGCAACGAAACGAAGCGCTCCGTGCGAGCCGAAGTCGGGTCGATATGTTCGATGCCGAAGGAGGACTTCGTCTCCTTCGTGTAGAGATATCCGAGCGCCCGCTGCAACAGATCGGGGCTATACGACGAAACGATCCGGCGACATCTGCCGGGAAGATCGGCCTCCTCGAAAGCGCGAAGAGCCTCCGTGCGGCGGA
>CAZVUT010000135.1:0-7399 GCA_964630155.1 uncultured Synergistaceae bacterium | reverse complement strand
GAAGTGGGCGTCCGAAGTAGAGGATGTCGAAGTGTCGGGTGGTGAGTATTCGGCGTTGCACTATGCTGCGAAGGCTGCTGAAAGCGCTGCATCTGCCGATCATTCAGTCAAGGCATCATCTACCGATGCTACCCCAGGATACCTTGACGCGAAAGTTGACGGGACGACGATTGAAGTGTCAAGCAACAAACTCCGGCTCAAGCTTGGCATCACAATCGCCCTTTCCTAAGGAGGAATCGAAATGGCTGAAATGTTCAAAAACTTCCGGCTGCTTCTGACCACCAGTTCCGTTGTCGCGTACACGTGCCCGGCGTCCACCACGGCGATTGTGCTCATGGCGCAGGTGGCGAACGTCACCGGCGGGGACGCGTATGCCACGGTATTGTGGACAGACGCGAGCGACAGCAACGCGGAAACGCGGCTCATCAAGGACGCCATCGTTCCGGCGGGCGCACCTCTGTCCGTGGTGAGCGGGAAATTCACGCTGGAGGCCGGAGATTCGATCAAGGCCGTCGCGTCGGCGGGTTCATCGGTCGAGTTGAGCGGCAGCGCTTTGGAGATCCCGAATGCTTAGGCCGCTCGACCACGGTATCCTCACGGTCACGGACCAGTATCGCCGGGCGATAGAGCGAACATCGTTCGACGTCATCGGCGTGCAGGACACGGGGGCTCGCGGCGCGGACGGAGCGACGCTGCGGCATGTGGTCGTCGCAGGCGGCAGGGTGGTGGGGGCCGCGCTCGACACGGACGTGTTCGACGCGCACGCGGCGTATCGGTTCCCGGACTGGACGGACGTGTCCGGCAATGTGTTCTGCCGGGTGCCTGTCGCCTACTGGTGGCGCGGGAATCTCCCCGATGCCGTGGACGGAACGACGCCCCGGTGGACGATGCTGCTCTCCGCCACGTCGCAGACAAAAAACATCAGCGGAACGAGCTGCGTCTTCGCTGCGAACGCGGGGGCGTTCAAACTGTCCGACGCGTGGTTGCCGCAGTTCTACTACGGGAAATATCGCGGCCACGACGCGGGGAGCAGCAAAATCGGATCGAAGGCGGGACAGGCGCATCTGGGAAATGTGTCGTTCGACAATTACAGGACATACTGCGGCAACGTCGGAACGGGCTACCACATGGGCTCCCTGTTCGAGTGGCATGAGATCCTTGCCAGGATGGTCATCGAGAAGAAAACATTCCAGCTCTTCCCGGAGAGCATCCGGGCGACGCAGGCGGCCTGCAAGTGGCGCGGGATCGAGGATATGGCGTTCGGCGGTACGGTCTACGCCGAGTGGATGGACGGGATCAGGACGGACGCGACGGGTGCGTACGAGGCGTGGGATCAGGCGAATGGGACATACGGCGCTACGGGACAGGCTGCGGCGATCGGGGCAGGCGAGAGCACGTACTACAGTCAGGGCGTGGTCGGCGGGGGGATATTCGACGGACTGTTTATAGCGTCTACGATGGGCCCCGTCGAGACGAGCTTTATCCCGGATTACTCCGGGCGAGCCTCGGATCGAGTCAGCCGGGTTTGCCACGCGAGCTTCCACGCCGGGTACGTGAGCGGCGGGGCTTTCGTCTCGGACTTCAACTACGCCTCGTCGGATGTGGGTGCGGCGTTCGGCGCGCGTCTCGCGAAGTGGTGATTCGCGTTTTGTGTTTGCGCTTTGTCTCCCCGAGCGGTAGCGAGGGGTTGCTATGGCGGACGTAGAGCGGAGTCGATTGTTCCGGGCAAGGCAGCATGATTTGCCGATTCGGGTGCTCGTGCAGAAGATGTATTCGAAGCACGTCCGCGAGGTGGCGCAGTACCCGAAAATCTACAAGGCGACGATCGGGCGGGATATGGGAGATGCCTTCACAGCCTTGCGCTCGAAGGTGAATGCCGCGAGCAAGCTGTTCCACAAGCTCACCGCACTGAGGGAAGCGGACATCGCCCTCGACAACCTACGGGATGTCGTCTGGGCGGCGTACGACCTGAAGTGCATCAGTGAGGGGCAGTATGGCCTCTGGATCGAGGATATGAGCGCCGCCGGAAACATGCTCGGCGGGTGGATCAGGAGCGTGCAGGAATCCGAGCGAAAGAGCTGACCGAAGGCGTTGGGGCGGAGGCTTGTGCAGCCGGGTTTGCAACGCGAACTTCAACGCCGGGAACGTGAACAACGGGGCTTTCTACTCGAACTTCAACAACGCCTCGTCGGATGTGAGTGCGGCGATCGGCGCGCGTCTCGCGAAAGGAGTATGGCAGAGGGGTCCGGTCACGGCTTGGCTTCCAGTCCATCCACTTCGGGGCTTCCGTCCTTCTTCAGAGGCGGACCGCCGTCTTTGGGGAAAACATCAACTTCGAGGGGCCTCAAGTAGGCACGGCGCTATTATCGCGCCCAACGCGGCCCCTACTTCGCACTTTAGGAGGCGCTATCCGTGAATGCCACGTTCGTACGGCGGACTTTGGGAACAGATCACATCGTGGGAGAACATCGTAGCGGCATACGTCGACGCGCGGAGAGGCAAGAGCGCCAGGCCCGATGCGCTCCGCTTTCACTGCAATCTCGAAACGAACCTGTATGACATCAGAGAGCGCCTGCTCGACGGCTCATGGGAGCCCCGTCCGTACAATTCGTTTGAAAAGGTGACGGAGACGAAGCGCAGGCTGATTCAGGCGCCGACGTTCGGGGACAGGGTCGTGCATCATGCAGTGGTCCGTGTGTTGGAACCGCTGTTCGAGCGCAAGTTCATCTACGACAGCTACGCGTGCCGCAAGGGCAAGGGGACGCACGCGGCCGCCGACAGGGTGGAGTATTTCGCGAGGCTGGCAAAGGCGCGGTGGGGAAACGTGTTCGTTCTCAAGTGCGATGTGTCGAAGTTCTTCCCGTCGATCGACCACGGCATCCTGATGGAGATACTCGCGAGGACGATCCGGGAGACGAGGGTGCTGGGGCTGATAGAAAAGGCGTCGATCGTGCCAGGCAATCTCACCGGGAAGGGGCTGCCGATAGGGTCGCTGACGAGCCAACTGCTCGCCAACGTGTATCTGAACGAGCTGGACCACTTCGTGAAGGAATGCGTCGGGTTCAAGCTCTACGTGCGGTACGCGGACGATTTCCTGTTCCTGGACAACGACAAGCGGACGCTGGCGTCGGTCAGGGATGATGTCGAGTGGCTGCTGAACACGCACCTGAACCTTCGCCTCAATCCCAAGACCGCGATCTTTCCGCTTTCGCAGGGAATCGATTTCTGCGGATACCGGATCTGGCCGACCCACAGGCTACCGCGGAAGAGGGTGGTACAGGCCGCCAAGAGGCGCTTCGAGAAGCTCGCCGCCATGCGCGACAAGGGGCTAGCCGGATATCAGGCGATCCGCGCAGCGGCGGCGTCATTTTTCGGGTACATGAAACATTGCAGCGGGAAAAAGAGCGCCGACAGCGTGATTGAACGGCTGAAGCCGAAGCTCGCCGGCGCAGGGAGCGTGTAACGGAGAGGAGTGTCAGCATGTTTGTGATTGACGGAGATCTTGTCGCGGGGCTTCCGGCCGCGCACCGCGCACCGGACGGGCAGATGCGGACTGGGTTGTCCGCGATGACAGACGACGAGCTTGCGGGGATAGGAATCTACCCTGCAACGGTCGTGAAGCCCGCAGTGTCAGGGACGCAATATTATGGCGCGCCGACGGTGGAGATCTCGGACGGCAGGGCCACGGTGACGTATCCGGTGCTGGACTACTCAGCGGCGGAAATCGCCGGGATGCTGGAGGCGGCGAAGAGCGAGAAGAAGGCTGAAATCGCGGCGGCTCGGTGGGCTGAAATGTCGGAACCCGCGGTCGTCACCGGGTATTCTGACCCGTTCTATACGGACAAGGAGTCGATCGGCGACATGCTATCCGCGTGCGACGACATGAAGAATGCGATTGCGGCCGGACATGCGCAAGCGACGGACGTTACCGAATGGAAGACGGCTGTGGGGACGTTTGTCCCGGTGACGTTGGGAGATCTTGTCACGATCAGGCTCTTGCTCGCGCAGCGAAAGCGGACGCTATACGCGAAAGAATCGGCGCTTACGGTGCAGATCAACGCGGCGATGACAACTGTGGAGGTCGAGGCGGTCATGTGGTAGCGTGACCTTTGTCATGGATTGGGTGGTTCTCGGCCGCCCTTCCGTCTGGAGGTGACGAGGTGTTTCGGTTGATCTGGCTTTTGCGCGAAGCGACGGTCGGTCTGTTGCGGCGGTTGATCGGAGGAGGGTAAACGATGCTTTCGCCTCATTTTTCGGAGGAGGAGCTGCGATGTAAGTGTTGCGGAGATCTGATCGTCGACGATCGACTAATTCAACTGCTCGAAAAGATCCGGAGTCTTGTGGACGCTCCGGTTGTCGTCACGAGCGGGTATCGGTGCCCCCGCCACAATGCGGAGATCCGGGAGAGTTCGCCGACGTCGTACCACGTCCTTGGGATGGCGGCGGACATCAAACAGTATCGGTTCGACAACCGGGTCTTCCACACCATGATAAAGAGGGCGTGGAGCGACGGCGAGCTTCCGGAACTCGGCGGGCTGGGGCTTTATGAGGGGCGGGTGCATGTCGATGTGGCGCGCGCGCCGGACGGCCACCTCAGGGAGTGGAGGGGGTAGGGTGATCGAACAGCCGTCCATCTGGGAACATGCGGAATCCATGTGCCGGCAGCTCGGGCATGCGATCGTCAACGCGCTGCCTGTCATCCTGCTGGTCTGGGGCGGGTATACGGCGCAGAGCATCAACCGGCATTACAGGCACTGGCACTGGGTCACGTACCTGGTCGGATGCGTGAATGCGGTGATCCTCGGCGTCATTCTGTACTGCCTGATCGAGGCGCTTGGAATCAACACGATGATCGGCTATGCGATCGCGGTTCTCGCAGGCCGCGATACGAAGGGCTTTCTCGACATGCTCAGCGAAAGGCTCGTGATGTGGGTCCGGAAGAAAATCGAATCCAAAAAGGAGAATGAACGAGATGACAACGGCATTTGAAAACATCAAGGCGCGGTTCGGCGTTCTCATGAGCGACGGGAGTTACGTTCTGGGACGGATGGACGAGAAATCGGAATGGGACAGCCTCGCGGAAGTCGCGGCGAATTTTTCGCTGCTCTACGAGTTCGGAACCCGCGCCGTCGTCAATCTGGAGTATGTCGCGACGGAATCGGCGAAGGCGTTCGGCGAGTTTCTGACGAGCGGCGAAAAGCAGTCGATCGTCGCCGACTACATCCTGGACAAGCTTCCGATACCGGCATGGCTCCGGGGCATCGTCCGGCGGCTCGTCCTCGGCGTGATCGACTCGGCCGTGGCGATGTTCAACAGCAAGGGCGGGGAATGGGACGCCGCCACGAAGCAGAAGGTCGCCGCGATGATCCGTAAGGAAGAAAACGCGGGGAGATAGGAATGTCGGACGCCTTCGAGCGGGAAATCCTCAAAGTGCTCCCGCGAGAGGGACGGGATTCGGACGATCCGGACGACGCGGGCGGGCTGACATCCAGGGGCATTACAGAGACGACCGCCCGCGCCGCGTTCGAGCAGGAGCTCGTCTCGACTCCCGATCCCCGGAAGCTCGACGCGCGGGAAATCAGGGTGATCTACAAGGCGTTTTATTGGGACCGAATTCACGGGAATCTTCTCCCGGCGGAGATAGCCGGACTTGTTTTCGACGAGGCCGTGAACTGCGGCGTCGGGACGGCGGTCATGAATCTCCAGAACGCGCTGAATGTTGTCTTGAAAGAGCCGATCGCCGCCGACGGAAAGTTCGGGCCGAAGACGAAAGCCGCGATTGCTGATGTGTTGCGCCTGGAGTCGAACGTCGTCGATCTGTTCCCGGAGATTTCGCCGCTCTTCTTCCGGGAGGCATTGATCCGAGCGCTGCTGGAAGGACGTGCGGCATATTACGTGTCGATCACGGACGAAGAGACGCCGCGAGAGGTGAAGAACCGAAAATTCTTCAGGGGCTGGATGAACCGGTTGAAGACGTGGATGTCGGGAGAAAATCGATAAATGAAGGAGCCCCGTCTTTACGGCGGGGCTCTCTTTCTATTTCAGCTTCGTGTTGTCGAGAAAGTCGGCCCACCATTGCATGAGTTCGCGTCTTTGGGGCAAATATTCCGCATGGTTGTACGCCGCGCGGATGCTGTTTTTCTCCGCGTGCGCGAGTTGCCGCTCGATCACGTCGGGCTGGAACCCATGCTCATTGAGAACTGTGGAGGCCATCGAGCGAAAACCGTGCGGGGTCATTTCGCTGTTCTCATATCCCAAACTCCGGAGAGCGACCCTGACAGTGTTTTCGCTCATGCACCGACCGTCGTTCCTCGCCGACGGGAAGAGCCATCGTCCTTCTCCAGTCAGTGTTTTCAGTTCGGCCAGAAGGTTTATTGTCTGACGCGACAATGGAACGATATGCGCCCGGCGCATTTTCATTTTCTCCGCTCCGATCTTCCACGTGTCCCCCTCGATCTCGGACCATTCCGCGCGCCTGACCTCTCCGGGGCGGCAGAACGTGAGGGCCGAGAACTGCATGGCGCAGCGGACCAGACTCCCCTTGTATCCATCTATCCGCCGCATCAGATCCCCAATCGCCTTGGGGTCCGTGATCGTCGGGAAATGCCGGACGCGGACGGACATGAGGGCCCCGCGCATGGCCACGGTCGGATCGTTCTCGACTCGTCCGGAGGCGATCCCGTAGCGGAATATCTGCCCGATGATCTGGCACACGCGATGCGCCGTTTCGACGGTTCCACGGTCCTCGATTCGTCGGCAGAATTGCAGGATCTGAAGCGTGGTCATGTCTGAAAGACGACATTGCCCCAGTTCGGGCAGAATGTGTTTGTCCAAACGGAGGCGGATTGTCTCTCTATAAGAGGAAGACAGGGAAAGGAGAGCCTTCCGTTCGTACCATTCCATTGCGACCGCCGCGAACGTGTCGGTTGAAGTCGGGAGGGGGCTTTTTCTGATCGCGGCATTCCGTTCTCGCGCCTCACGCAAGGAAATGTCGGGATACGATCCGGCAGACCGGCGGGATTCCTTCCCCCCTGTCCATAATCTGGCGATCCAATATTTCTTTCCGTTTGGACGCACTTCGAGCGAGAGCCCTTTCCCATCGGATAAGAGATACGTTTTCTCTTTGGCCTTCGCTTGTCGACACTGGATTTCCGTGAGTGGCACCGGCTGTCCCCCCCCCGTTATACGAACGCTTATACGGCGATCGGAAATGTTGTACGGCCGTTATACCGTTCCTTATACTGTTACGGCATCGGTAGATACGGGTAGAGGATATTATAGCCGGAACCCTAAAAAGCGAAAACCCTTGATTTCTCAAGGGCTTTCAGACGTTATGAGTATCTGGTATTATGATGGATGGCGGAGGGCAGAGGATTCGAACCCCTGGTGCTGAAAGCAC
>CAZVUT010000134.1:0-7453 GCA_964630155.1 uncultured Synergistaceae bacterium | reverse complement strand
CCCGACCCCGAGGCCAGACCGGCGACGCGCATCCGGCCCCGTGCGGCATTCCATATCGGTTGGATCATTGACTGTCCTCCTGTTTCTTTCGTGTGCGCTTCCTGGGAAGAGCGGGTTCCGTACTCCGGAGCGTGTCGAGAATGGTCATCTGGTGACGCATCGACGACTCCGAAATCTCCTTCGGGTCTCCCGATCGCAGCGCGCCGATGATCTCCTCGTGCTCCGCCGGCGCGTGCTGCAGGATCGGACTCTCCGGGTCGAGGATCTTGCGTTCGAGCATGCTGATCCGCTGGAGCCGGATCGTATCCGTGATCTCCTCGAGCTGTTCGAGAAGCATCTTGTTGGGGTAGACGCTGAAGATCGCCCGGTGGAACTTGTCGTTCTCCTCGAGCGCCCGGTGGTGCTGTCCGGTCTTGAGGAAGTGCTGCATGTTGTTGTTGAGCTGCACGGCCTTTTCGATGTCGATTCCCGAAACGTATGGGGCGATGTGGTCCATGACGTAGGACTTCAGCGCGTGCTGGATCTCTTGCATCTGGAAGAACTCGTCGAGCGAGAGCAACATGACGCTCCAGCCGATCCGGGCCTCGGATTTCACGAATCCCTCGCGGGCCAGGCGTCCGAGCGCCTCCCGTATCGGTGTCTTGCTGACCTTGAGTTCCCGGGCGAGTTCATCTACGTTGAGCCGGTCGCCCGGCGCGCAGGAACCGTCCAGAATCCGTCTCCGGACTTCCGAGAGAACCGCTTCGACGATTGTGGGAATCTTCATGTATTTTCGCCTCCCGTGAGCTTTCCCCGGCCCGTAAAATCTGATATAGTATCCGATATCCGAAGATGCTATATCCTGCGGAGCCGTTTGTCAATTCGAGACTATGCGGCAATGGTACACGACCACGGCCCGCAGCGGAAGGAGAGGATGGTTGATGGTGCGTATCGGTCATGCGTTGCGCAGGTGTGTGGTGGCCGCGTGTGCGGCGGTGGTTGTGGGAGCGGCGGCAGTCGGAGGAGGCGCCCCGGCGTCGGCGGCGGAGTATGTCGTCAAGATCGCGAATGTGACGGCGCCGGACCATCCCCTGAACAAGAGCTTCGAGAAGATGGCCGCGATTTTGAATGAGCGGTCGGGCGGGAGGATCGAAGCGAAGGTCTACCCCAGTGCGCAGCTCGGCAATCTCCGCGCGATCGCGGAAGGATTGCAGCTCGGGACCATCGAGATGGGCACGCAGAGCCCGGGCGGACTGGCGTCGTTCATGCCCCTTCTTGGAGTCCTCGAGCTGCCCTACGTTTACCGGAGCAACGATCACGTCTACAAAGTCGTCGACGGCCCCATCGGCGTGGAACTCAACGAGAAGTTCCGCGCGAAGACGGGAATCCGGATTCTCGGGTATTGGATGAATCTCTACCGCAACACGACGAACAACAAGCGCGCGATCGCGGCGCCGGCGGACTTCAAGGGTCTCAAGATCCGCGTCCCGGAGACGAAGACGGTGATGGACACGATGAACGCGCTTGGGGCGAGTCCCGTCCCGATGGCGTTCGGCGAGGTGTATACGGCCTTGTCGCAGGGCATCATCGACGGGCAGGAGAATCCGCTGTCGATCATCTGGGCTTCGAAGCTCTACGAGGTTCAGAAATACCTGTCGCTGACGGGACATGTCTACTCCCCGACGGTCGTGATGATCTCCGACGCGTTCTACAAAAAGCTGCCCGGGGATCTTCAGAAGCTCGTCGTCGCCGCATTCGAGGAAGTTCGCCCCGAAGCGCGAAGGATTGTCGAAGAGCAGGAGAAGGAACTCGTCGCAAAGCTGAAGGAGAAGGGGATGCAGGTCAACGAGGTCGACCCCGAACCCTTCAAGGCCGCAATGGCCCCGGTCTACGACGCGTTCGTGAAGGCGAGCGGCCCGGAGGCCGGCGGGTACATCACAAAGATCCAGGAGACGAGGTAGCGTCCGTTGTTCCGTCCGTCCCGCACGGACGGCTTCATGAATCCATGAGACCGGGGGCGGCGGCGTTTGCGTCGCCTCCGGCGTTTTGGGGGAGGTGTCGCATGTGCGTGCAATCGCTGCGTTCCTGAGCGGCCTGACGGTGCGGATCGACCGGATCGTCAACCGCATTCTCTTCGTCACCCTCTTCGTCATGACGGCCGTAACATTCGCGCAGGTCGTCTCGCGCTACGCGCTCGGCTTTTCGATCTCCTGGAGCGAGGAGCTGTGCCGGTTTCTGTTCATCTGGATCATCTTTCTCGGCATTCCGCCGCTGATCCTGCGTTCGGGGATGACGGCCTTCGACATGCTTCTCCGGAGCTTGAAGGGGTGGAAGGCCGTCGTCGCGGGGTGCGTCGTGTCCGGAGCGTCGTTCTGTTTCTTCTGGCTCATGGCCGTTGGAAGCCTGCCGCTCGTCGAACGGCAGATTCCGCAGATCGCGACGTCCCTGCCCGTGTCGATGGGGTTTGTATACGGCGTGATCCCGCTGAGCGGAGGATTGTCCCTGCTCTTCGCAGCGGAGCGTCTGCTCCGCCTGTTCGTTCCGGCCGAAGGGGAGGCGCGCTGAATCATGGATATTCTGCTCTTTTTCGGAGTGTTCTTCGCGATGCTGCTGATCGGCATGCCGATCGCGATCTCGCTCGGGTTCGTCGGCATCCTGCTTGCCGCGTCGCGCGGCGTGTTCAACCCCGTCCTGCTCGGGCATATCATGTACCAGGGCGTCGACAGCTTCACGCTGCTCGCGGTTCCGTTCTTCATGCTTGCGGGGAGCCTGATGGAGGAGGGGGGCATCTCGCGGAGGCTCATGGATTTCGCGTTCGCGCTTGTCGGACGGATGCGCGGGGGGCTCGCGCAGGTCGCCGCGGTGCTGTCGATGCTCTTCGCGGGGCTTTCGGGATCGGCGGTCGCGGATACGGCGGCCGTCGGTTCGCTGCTGATTCCGTCGATGAAGGCGAAGGGGTACCGCGAGGGGTTCTCGGCGGCGCTCGTCGCCGCGGGCGGCGCGATCGGTCCGATCATCCCGCCGAGCATTCCGATGATCATCTACGCGGTCGCCGCGAATGCGTCCGTCGCAAAGCTCTTTATGGGAGGCATCCTGCCCGGGGTCACGTTCGGCATTCTGCTCATGATCTACTCGCACATCGAGGCGGTCCGCTTCAACTATCCGCGCGAGGAAGGCTCCTTCAGCGTCCGGGAGCTGGTCCGCGCGTTCCGTGACGGTTTTCTCGCGCTGCTCATGCCGGTGATCATTCTCGGAGGCATACGCCTCGGGATCTTCACGGCGACGGAATCGTCCGCGATCGCTGTGGTCTATGCGTTCGTCATCGGGAAGTTTGTCTACGGCGAGCTGACGTGGAAGCGGATCCCCGAAGTCTTCGCGGGGGCGGCGCGGAGCACGTCGGCCGTCATGTTCATCATCGCCGTGGCGTCGTTCCTGAGCTGGGTGCTGACGAGCCTTCAGGTCCCGCAGACGATCACGCTGTTCCTGACATCGCTGTCGACGAATCCGACCGTGATCCTGCTGGTTTTGAACGCGTTCATCCTCTTCCTCGGCTGCTTCATCGACGCCGTATCGATCATCGTCCTCATCACGCCCGTCGCGCTCCCGGTGATCCATCAGCTCGGAATCGACCCGGTGCTCTTCGGGCTGCTTCTCGTATGCAACGTCTGCATCGGCGCGCTGACGCCTCCCGTCGGAACGTGCCTTTTCGTCGCTTCGAGCGTCGGACGGGTGGATCTGTCGAAGACTGCCGTCGCGATCCTTCCGATCGTGTGCATCGCGGTCGCCGCGCTCGTTCTCGGGATCCTGTTTCCGCAGGCGCTCCTATGGCTGCCGGATATGATCGGGTGATGTAGAATAGCTCCGGGCGCATGTGCGCCCCGGAATCGGGGGAGAGCAATGGAGCGTTCGGGCGGCGAATCGGGGGGCTTCGGTCGCGATTTTCGGGTCTGCCTGTGGGCGACCTTCATGATCCAGTCCTTCCAGTCCATGTTCTTCATGTATCCGCAGGTGTTGCACGTCCAGGGGTTTTCGCTCGCCGCCTCGGGATGGCTCATGAGCGCGTTCAATCTCGCGTCGACGGCGTCCCGCCCGGTTGCGGGGCGACTCGTGGAACGGGCGGGCTTCCGCAATACGCTCGTCGCCGCGTGTCTGGGGCTCACAGCGTTCACGATCCCGCTTCTGTTCGCCCGTTCGGGCATCGCGCTCTTCATCCTTCGCCTCGGCATGGGCTTCTTCTGGGGCGTCGCGATGGTCGGCGTATCGTCCTACCAGTCGCTGGCGGTTCCGCCGGAGCGCCGGGGCAGCGCCTTCGCGCTCGTCTCTATGGCCTACGTCCTGCCGCAGCTCACGCTTTTCGTCCTCGTGGAACGCTTCATCTCGCTCGGATACGTGCAGCTTTTCGTCGCGTCCGTCATCGTCGTCGACCTCTTGGCCGCGTGGCTTTCGCTTTCGTTTCGCGGTGATCTCCGGGCCGGAAAGGGAGAGGAGCGGGTCTGGGGCGCCTGGAGCGATCTTCCGAAGATCCCGGGCTTTTTAGTGCTTCTCGGGACGATTCTCTGCTGGTCGGTCGTGAATTCGTCGATCCTCCAGTACCTTCCGATGCTCGCCGCGTCGCGCGGGTGCAACGCGAGCGCCTTTATCGCCGTCAACGCCGCCATGTCGCTTTTCGTCCGCCTGCTGTTCGCCCAGGCCATGAATCACATGGACCGGCGGATCATGCTTTGCGGCGCGCTGACGCTCATGGGCGGCATGACGCTGCTGCTTCTCGTCGCGCGCACGAACCTTCACTTCATCGCCATCGGGGCCGTCTACGGCTTCGGCATGGGCTTCGGGTTCCCTGCGATGCTCGCGCTGATGCCGGACATTTTCCCCGAACACCTTCGTCCCAAGGGCGTGTCCGTGAGCTTTTTTGCGCTCGACCTGGGCTTCATCGTGTCGCCGTTCCTGGTCGGATTCGGCGGTCAGCTTCTCGGACTGGACACGACCTTTGCGCTGATCGGCGTGACGGGAGCCGTGACGGTGGCAACGCTCTATTTCCGCGGATGGAGGAAGATCGGCGCCGCGAGTTCCGTCTGACCGGCGCGATACGAGCGTCTTTCATTTCGTTCTTCGTGAGGGGGCGGGCGGGGATGATCGTTCCCGACCGGATGGAAGGCTCCGACGCGTCGCCGCGACGCGTTCGCGGCTCTCCGTGGGCTGTCGTCGGCGTTCTCGCATTTGTGTCCGTTCTCGAGCTGTCGGCCTATTGGCGCGGCGGCCTGTTCTCCGTTGCGGCGTCCCGAATCTGGATGGCCGGAGGGGCGCTCACGGCGGCGGCCGCGGCATGGCATTTCATCGTGGCGCTTTGCGACGATTTTCGGGAACGCAAATTTTTGTCTCTTGTCTTTATGGCGGTCCTCCTGTGGATGCTCTGCGCCCTCGTCGGAGATCTCGGGACGGCGGAACTGAGTTTCGAGTCGACGCAGCAGATCGCCGCGGGACTCCGGTCATTTGCAGCGCCGGACTGGAACTACACCGGGAAGGCGTTCCTCGGATACCCGAACCGGCAGTACCTCGTCGCGGCGCTTCCGTCGCTGGCGCTCGGGCGATCGGTTGTCGCGCTGCATCTCGGGTACGCGCTTCCCTTCCTTTTCGGCGTCATGATCCTGTACGCCGGATTCAGGGCGTATGCTGCGGCGAATTCGATCGATACGGCCTTTGCGGTGCTGCCGCCCGCGATGATCGTGACGTTTCCGATCCTGTGCGAGTATTACCTGATTTTTGAACAGACGCTCCTTCCCGTTTCCCTCACGATGGCGGCCGTCGGCTGGTTTCTTCTCGCCCTGGAACGCTTCGGGACGATCCGCATCCTCTCGCTGGCGTGGACGCTTTGTTTCATGGCGGACTGCTATACTCCCGCTTTGGCGTCGGCGGCGCTCTTCACCGCGCTTCTTGGCCTCGCCGCGTGGGCGCTCCTGAAGAATCCGTCGGCGCTTCCGCTGAAACCGGACCTCCCGAAGCCCCTCGCGATCGCCTGTATCGCCGTCGGAGCGAGCGTCGCCTGTTTCACGCTCGCAACGCTTCTCGGCGGCCGGGGCGACCGGATCTTCGAGGTCCGGGACGCAGGACGATTGCTCGCGTCCGCATGGGACGGCGTCCGCGAGCTGTTCGCGGACCATCCGGTCCCCTTCACGGGAGCCCTGCACCCCGTCGTCATGGCGTACGTTCTTCTTTCCCTGACGTCTCTTCTCGGAAAGAAGAATCTGGTGCTCGCCCTGTGGATTGTGGCGGTCTTCGCTGCGTCGACGGCGATGAAGGGGTACGCCGTTTCCGTTCAGGTGATGGTCCAGCGGGCGATGATCGCAATTCCGGTCCTCTGCGCCGGAGTCTGCCTCACCTGCGCCGATCTGTCCCGCGAAACCGGCCTCCGGCGCGCCAATGCGATCCAGAATGCCGCCAGGATCCTTGTTTCTGTTTTCGTCCTATCCGCGTGCCTGTGGGTCTTTTCCGCGAACACGAAACGCGTGAATTCCTCGATGGTCTCGTACAACTACACCCAGCCGATGAAATACATCGTTTCGGATCTGGCCGAACAGATGAAAGAACGCGGCCTCGATCCGGAAGCCCCCTTCAGCCTCGTCTTCTTCACGGAGAACCAGATGCTGAAAAATATCCGGGACTACACGGTGTATTTCTTCCCCAACGCGCGCGTCGACGTCCCGGAAGAAAGACGTCTTCCCCCGGCGTGTTGTCGGGAGAACCTGCGTTCGTCTACAGCGAACGGGGACCCGTCGACGGCGCGGACCTCTCCTGGCTGGAAAAAAGCGTCCGGAACGGAAAATGCGGCGACGAAGTCCGCTTCTATCGCGCCGCATCCGGATTCCCCGCCCGGCGGGAGTGACGCTCCGGTTTGCGGTTCTTTTCCCTGCGCGGCGGAAAATCCGCGCCGCGCGTTCCCGTTCTCCTGATACAATACGCATGCAGTTCATCTTTGTTTTTCCTGGGAGGAATACCATGCGACGTACTTTTGTGACGGGATTGACGTGTTTCCTTGCGGCCGCCGCTCTGTCCGCGGGTGTCGCCTGCGCGGCGGAGTGGACGGCCGCTCCTGTGTCGGCTCGCTTCCTAAAAGCGCAGACGGAGGGGAAAACCCTTTCGACGGGCGGTCGCGCGACCGGGTATCGCCCGGGACCGATCGACTTCGGCGCGGCCGACGCGGCGCGAATGAAGATCGCCGCGAGCCGGACGGCGAAGAAAGCGCTGCCCGCCGCCTATGACCTGCGGGCGCTCGGCCGCGTGACGGCCGTCCGGGACCAGGGGGCGTACGGAACCTGCTGGAGCTTCGCTGCGCTCGGATCGCTCGAATCAATGCTGCTTTCGGCCGGATGGCCGGCGATGGATTTTTCGGAATGGCACCTCGCATACTTTGCGTTCGCCGATACGGTTTCGTTCACCTCCGACGGAGATCCCTTCCAGGAAGGCGGATGGGACTGGC
>CAZVUT010000133.1:0-7535 GCA_964630155.1 uncultured Synergistaceae bacterium | reverse complement strand
AGGGCTCGCGCTTTTTCTCGAGGAAGACGACCGCCGAGCGCCGCGCCTCCGACCATACCGCGAGCTTTCCGGCAAGGACCGGAACATCCGACGGGTGGACCCGCGTGAAGGCTTCGTCCAGAACGAGCAGTCCCGGCTCCATCGCGAGCGCCGACGCAAGCGCCAGCTTCTGCGCCTCGCCACCGGAAAGGCGCGCGGGATCGCGGTCTTTCAAGTGGGAGATTCCCGCGGCCGCAAGCGCGCCGTCGACCCGTCCGCGGATCTCGCCGGGCGGCAACGCGAGGTTCTCCGGCCCGAACGCGACCTCGTCGTAGACGGTGAAGGCGCACCCCGACAGCGAGAGCTGCGGGTTCTGCTGGACGAACTGGACGTCCGGCGACCATGCGAGCGTGTTTCTCGACGCGATCGGTTCTTCCAGCACCATCGCGTTTCCGGTCATCGTTCCGCTGCGGTGCTCGGGAACGCCGCCCGACAGGAGGGTTGCGAGCGTGGATTTTCCGCTCCCGCTGTCTCCGGTGACGAGCAGCCGTTCCCCGGAAGGGAGCCGAAGCTCCGGAACTTCGAGAAGCGCCCCGGTCGCCGCCGGAGGGATGAAGCGGACGCCTTCGAGCCGGATCGCCGTTTCCGCGAGCCGCGATTGTTCGGCGAACTGCGTTTTTTCGACGAGTCCCGGCCGTTCGGCGAGCTGCGTTTCTTCGGTGAGCGTCATCCTTTCGGAAGTCCCGCGCGGCGCGGAGTCGGCCTTTTTCAGCGACGTACGCCGCCGGAAGAGGCCGAACGCCTTCATGTCCAGCGCGGCGACCCTCGTTGGAAGATCGTTCAAAAGCCCCAGGACGAGCGGAAACAGAAGCGCCGTCAGCGCCGACGCCCGTTCCGCGAACGATCCGAACACGTGGACGCCGCGCGCGAGCTGCGCCTCGCGGATCTGCTCGAGCCTCGCCCGGATCTGTTCCCCGAGAAGAAGCGGACTCGCCAGAAGGAATCCTGCGCCGGCGGGAAGCGAACTTGCGAACAGGGACGTGATCAGGACGGGGGGAGGGACATACTCGAGCCACAGCTGGCCGGCGGAGATGATTGAGAGGATCCGGAGCCACAGGCCGCTCGCCCACCGGATGCGCTCCGGCGACGGAGCGGTCGGAGACCCCGTCAGGAAACCGACGACGCCGCCATGCACCAGGCCGAAGCCGAGCGCCAGGGGAATCATGAAGATCGCCACGGCCTTGAGCCTGCGCCGCGATCGGCGCCAAAGACCCAGGGCGGACAGGGCCAGCCCCGCCATGACGGCAACGAAGGGAAAGGCCGGGAGCGCCATGGAGCCCCCGACCCAGACCATCCACGCGACGAAGGCCCGCAGCGGCCCGGCCATGAACCGCCCGTCCCGTTCCACGGGTATTACGCCGCGCCGCCCGTTCCGGGGAAGAGGCTTCGGATCCGTTCGGGAAGCTGTTTCACGACGGCCCACGCGATCACCGCGCTCACGACCTTGTCGATAAGGTTCGTTCCCATGACGGTCCACGCCACGGACTGCAACAGCTTCTTCCCGACGGCGTTCAGGTAGGCCACCACGAAGTCGGCGCCCGATCCCGTCACGCCTCCGAAGAGGTACGTGCGGATCGGCGTCGCGACGAGCGTCACGAAAACGGTGATCAGAACGCCCGCGACGATCGCGCCCGCGAGGCTGCGGAACATCCCTTTCCGCGCGCACAGGCCGGCTACGAGGCCGATGACCATTGCGACGGGCGCGAAGGCCGCCGCGACGGGACCGGAAATCAGGCCCCACAGCAGGTTGGTGACGAGTCCCGTGAGCATGCCGATCCACGGCCCGAGAAGGATGGCCGCGAGGATGGTTCCGATGGAATCGAGGAAGATGGGCAGCTTGAGGGTCGAGGCGATCTGCCCCAGACCGATGTTCAGCGCGATGCACAGCGCGACGACGACCAGCGTCTTGTTTTTCATGGTTTTGTCTCTCCTTTTCTATTTCCGGCGGGGATGAACCGCCAGCTCCCGATATGTCGAAACGGGGCAGTATTCCCGGGCGAATTCGAGATCCTCCAGCTCGCCCAGGACCAGCTCCAAGGTTGTGCGCACGATGCACCCCTCCATGACGTGCCCTCCGACGACACGCCCGGAAGGATCCGAAACGGCCGCGTGAACATGCTCCCCTTCCGCGTCCAGGGTTCCGATGAGGGAGACCACCTCGAAGCACCCGTCGAATCGAGTCCCGTCAGGCTCCCCCGCAAGGCGGAGACACGCCGTCGACAGGCTGCCGACGGCCCCGGCGACGTACCCCGCCCGAATTCCTGCGGAAGTGACGACGTTCCGGAGCGACAGGACGACATCATCTCCGGGAAGAAGACGGAAGGCGAAAAAGCGCCCGCGTGACGTCCCGATGTTATCGGAATTGCTCATTGCCGCGGATTCCTCCTGTATGGCGCGGTTCCGCCTCCTGAGGAGGCGAAGGCGCAACGCATCGTTTTACTGTGTGGGACGCTGGGGAGGCCGTGGGGGAAAGTGCGGGGGAATCGGGCCGGAACGGGACGCCCGACCGCGAACGATATATCCCTGCTAAAAAAACGGCCCGCCCCCGGCAACGAATCCCCGGAGTCGGGCCGTCATGGAATCCGCCCGGGCTGGGCGGACCATGCGTCCGGAATCAGGGGGAAAGCTGCCGGCGCAACGTCAAAAAGGGAACGAAGAATGCATTCCATGCACACGCGACGAAACCGGATCATGTCATGCCGAAACGCATTGTCCCTCCCCCTTTCGTCATACGAATGTGCGCGGATTATACCAACAGGAGGACGGGAAGGATAGGTGCGCCGCGCCCGACATAGCGACGCAGCGAAGATTTTCCGGAACGCCCGTGCGAATGCGCATTATACTCTTCTCGAACGCTTGAACCGCGAAGAACCGGAAGGGAGTTGTTTCGGGGATGAATCGGGATGTAACCGGTCTTGACGGGACCGCCCATGTCGCGCCCCGGGAAACGCTCTGCAAGTCCGCCCTGAACACGACGGGCATCCCGGGCTACGACTACTGCATGAATCCCTACACGGGCTGCACGCACGCGTGCCTCTACTGCTACGCGTCGTTCATGTGCCGCTTCACGGACCACAGCGAACCCTGGGGCGAATTCCTCGACGTGAAGACCAACTTCCCGGAAGTCCTCGCCAAACAGCTCGGCGGCCGAAGAAAGCATCCGGAGGGACGCGTCCTGATCGGCACGGTGACGGACGCCTACCAGCCCGCGGAGGCCCGCTTCCGCCTCACGGCTGCAAGCCTCGAACTCCTCGCGGAGTATCAGCTCCTCGACGTTCATATCCTGACGAAATCGGACCTCGTTCGGCGGGATGCCGGAATCCTGCGCCGAATCCCCGAATGCGAGGTCGGCTTCACGATCACGACGATGGACCGGAGCCTCTCCGACGTCCTCGAACCCGGCGCGTCCCCGCCGGAGAATCGTCTCGCCGCAGCCGCGGAATTGCTCGGCGCGGGCGTCTCCGTATGGGTCTTCATCGCGCCGCTGCTGCCCGGGCTGACGGATACGGAAGCGTCCCTTTCGACGCTCCACCGTTCTCTCCGCGCGGCCGGGATCAGGACCATCCATATCGACCCCCTCAATCCGTATCCCGGCGTCGTCCGGCGGCTGAAGGACGTCTACCGGCGATGCTTCCCCGGTGCGGCGGCCGATCTCGAAGACTATCTGCGACACAGGGAAAGCTACCGGCGCAACGTGGCGGACCGCCTGCGCCGAATCGGGGCCTGAAGGGCGCCTGCCGCCGTCGTGAAAGGCGCGCCTTCCGCGGCGGAAGCATCCGGAGTCCTGTCCGGACAGGGGTGATTCGCGCGGGACTCCCGCAGCGCCGCCGAATCTGTCCGCGTGACGTTCAGAGGAAACGATCCCGATAAGCGCGTCGTCGGCTTGATGCCACCTGCGTTCCCTTAGCCGTAGAATTGTACCGAACGAACGAAAAATACACCGTCGGGGGCCGATTCACGGTTACAATGAAGGGAACCGGCCCCTGCCGTTTCGCACCGGACAGGCGCCGCCCCACAGGAGGCAGCACAGTGAAGAAAATCATCAACGCGATTCCCGATATCGTGACCGAAATGCTGGACGGCGTCGTCGCCGCGCACGGGGAGACGCTCCGGCGCCTCGAAGGATGGAACGTCATCGTCAGAAGGGAGATCCGCCCGGGCAAGGTGACGCTTTTGAGCGGCGGCGGAAGCGGGCACGAACCCGCGCAGGCGGGGTACGTCGGGAAGGGGATGCTGGACGCGGCGGTCGCCGGAGAGATCTTCACGTCGCCGGCGCCGGACCCGGTCAAGGCGGCGCTCGACGCGGTCCGGACGGACGCCGGAACCCTCATGGTCGTCACGAACTACTCGGGCGACCTCATGAACTTCGAGATGGCCGCGGAACTCGCCGAAATGGACGGCATCAGGACGCGGAGCGTCATCGTCAACGACGACGCGGCCGTCATGAACAGCACCTACACGACCGGACGGCGCGGCGTCGCGGGGACGATTCTCGTCCACAAGATCGCGGGCGCGCTGGCCGAACGCGGGGCGGACCTCGATGCGGTCGCCGCGGTCGCGCAGAAAACAGTGGACAACATCCGCTCGATGGGGTTCGCGCTCTCCCCCTGCTCCGTTCCCGCGAACGGACGGCCCGGTTTCGACCTCGGAGACGACGAGATCGAATTCGGCCTCGGGATTCACGGCGAGCCCGGCGTCCGGCGCATGGGAATCGAAAGCGCCGACTCTATGGCGAAACGCCTCTGTTCCGCGCTGTTCGACGACCTTCCGTTCCGAAGGGGCGACCGCGTCGCCGTCCTCGTCAACGGCCTCGGGGGAACGCCGCTCATGGAGCTGTATATCTTGAACCGTTCCGTGGCGGCGTTGTGCCGCGAACGCGGACTCGCCGTCGCGAAGACGTACGTCGGGAACTTCATGACGTCGCTCGAAATGGCGGGGGCGTCCGTGACGCTTCTGCGGCTGGACGACGAGCTCGAAACGCTGCTCCTCGACCCGGCGGACGCGCCGGCGTTCCGGCAGTAGGGGAATCGCAGGGAAAAGCGCCGCGCCTAGTCTCCGCTCATCCGCGCGATCTCGTCGAACCGCGGGGCGCACTCCAGGAAGACGCCGACGAGCCGCGGGTCGAAGTGAACGCCCGCGCCCGAGCGTATGATGGACACGGCCTCTTCATGGGACATGGGCTCCTTGTAGGGACGTCCGCTCACGAGGGCGTCGTAGACGTCCGCGATCGCCATGACCCGCGCGATGAACGGAATGTCTTCCCCCTTGAGTCCGTGGGGATATCCCGATCCGTCCCACTTCTCGTGATGGTGCTCCGTGATCTGCCGCGCGTAGACGATAAAGGGGGCGTCGCCGAGAATCTTCGCCGCGGCCAGGAGGACGTCCCCCCCGATCGAGGTGTGCCGCTTGGCGATGGCGAACTCGGCGGACGTCAGCTTTCCCGGCTTGAGAAGGATCATGTCCGGGACGCCGACCTTTCCGATATCGTGCAGCGTCGCCGCCTGCCAGAGCAGCGGGATATGCTCGGGCGGGAAGAGCGCATTCCCGCCGGAGCGTTCGAGGAGCAGCCGGAAGTATTCTTTCGTCCGGATGACGTGATCGGCGGTTCCGCGGTCGCGGTACTCCGCGAGGATCGCCATGCTCGCGATGATCGCCTCCTGGTGCCGCTCGAGCTCCTGCGTCTTGCCCGCGAGCAGCAGCTCGAAGCGCTTGCGTTCGGAGATGTCGCGGACGCTCTCGATGGCGCCCGTAATCCGCCCTCCGGCGTCGCGCAGCGGAGACGCCTTCGCGTAGATCCAGCCCCCGCGCCCTCCGTACATCGCGGGGCAGAAGGTTTCCGCCTCGAGGACGTCGCCCTTCCGGATGATCGACGGATACGCAGCGGCGGCCTCCGGAGCATCCCCGAAAATGAGGTCTATGAGCTGCGGGCGCGTTTGGGCGTAGAATGGAACCGAATAGGCGTAGTTCCCCCGGCCGATCATTTCGGCGGCGGGGATGCCCGACATCTCCTCCATCGCCCTGTTCCAGATGATCACGCGCCGTTCCCGGTCGATGGCCAGCGTCGCGTCGGGCAGGAAGTCGATGATGTCCGAAAGCCGCCGTCTCGCCTCGGTCGCCTCGGCCTCGGCCCGCTTCTTCTCCAGATAGACGCCGAGCTCGCTCGCGGCGACCTGGAGGATCTCGATGTCCGCTTCGCCATACGCTCCCGGGTCGTCGTAGCTCTGGACGATGAGGGCCCCGAACACGCGGCCGTTGTTTTGCAGCGGGATGCCGAGCCAGACTTCCGAACGCGCCCCGACGAGATCGATGACGCCCTCGTCGGCGAATCTCCGGATTTCCGCCTTCGTGAAGCGCATCGTTCGTCCGTTCCTGATGGCCATTCCGGTCAGCGACCTCTCGGCCGACCAGCACGTCAGAAGCTCCTTCTCGTCGCAGCTCAGGTCGGGCAGGGTCCGGAGCGTCTTCGTCGCCTCGTCGTACTCCGCGATCATGAAATTCCGCATGTCCATCAGCTCGCCGAGTTCCCGACGGATGATCCTGACGACCTCGCCGGGCGACTCCGAACCGGCGATGCCGTCGGCGATCGCGCGATGCACCTTCCGCACAAGCTCCGTCCGCTTCCGGGCGGTGATGTCCTGGAAGATGCCGAGGATGAACATCCGGTTGTTCCGGAGGATCATCGTCCCCGTGGATTCGACCGGGATCACGGTCGAGTCCCGGCGGACGAGCCGATGCTCGCGGAGCGGAACCGGAACGCCCCTGACGAGATCCCGGGTGGCGCGCCGAACGCTCTCGTCCCTGTCGCCGGGGTGAACGAAGTCGAAGTAACAACGCCCGACAATCCCGGACGGGCTCATGCCGAGCATTCGCGCGAAGGCGTCGTTCGCGTAGGAGATCGCGCCTCCGGCGTCATGGAGAACGATGCCGAGCGGCGATTTTTCGACGATGGCGGCGTACTGCGCCTCGCTCTCCCGCAATTTGTCCTCGGCGCGCTTTCTGTCGGTGATTTCCATATCCGTTCCGCGGTAGCCGAACAGTCGCCCGTCTTCGTCCAGGAGCGGCACGGCGCTCATCGAGAACCACAGGACGGCTCCGTCTTTCGAACGCATGGGCTTCTCGAGGATCCTGAAGGATTCTTTCCTGGAGAACCCCGCGAAAACGGCCGCACGAAAGGCCTCCCGCCCCTCGTCCGGGTGAAGGTCGTAGAAATGAACTGCGCCGACAAGATCCCCGGGGCGATACCCGAGAATCGTCTCCATCGACCCGC
Organism: uncultured Synergistaceae bacterium; assembly: GCA_964630155.1. Lineage (GTDB taxonomy): Bacteria > Synergistota > Synergistia > Synergistales > Aminobacteriaceae > CALFXN01. The sequence goes on along the minus strand of CAZVUT010000133.1, from coordinate 229 downwards.
TCACGAAGGCATACGTTCCGTCCGCATCGACCTGCCAGAGATACGTCCGGTTCAGCTCCGCCATCCGGTCAAGAAGTCCGTCGGGCTCACGGTAGATTCCGACGCCGCCCTTCGGCGGTTCCGCAGGTTCGTTCCGGTTCTCGTTTCGCTCCTCCGTCACGGAATCCACCCCCGTTCGCGCGACGCCGTCTTTCGCCGCCGGATCGGACCGCACTCGCCCGCGCCGGAC
>CAZVUT010000132.1:5773-7565 GCA_964630155.1 uncultured Synergistaceae bacterium | reverse complement strand
TACTTCTTCAGCGACACGTCGTTGAGGAGTTCGTAGAACTTCCCGAGCGCTCCGTGGTCCATTCCCTCGCAGCCCCGGGCCATGAGGTTCTGCATCATTTCCATGACCTGGGACGTCAGGGGCATGGAGATGTGAAGGTTGCGGCTCGTTTCGAGAACGTTGTTGAGATCCTTGACGTGAAGGGTGATCCGGAACCCGGGGTTGTAGCGCTCTTCGAGCATCCTCGGGGCCTTGTCCTCCATGCACTGGCTTCCCGCAAGCCCTCCGCGGATCGCGTTGAACACGCGCTCGGGGTCGACGCCCGCCTTTTTTGCGAAGGCCATGCCCTCGGCGACGGCCGCGATGTTGACCGCGACGATCGTCTGGTTCACGAGCTTCGTGACCTGTCCGGCGCCGCTTTCGCCGACATACGTGCTCTTGCCGAGCAGGTCGAGGATCTCCCGGACCTTCTGGTAGACCGGCTCGCTGCCGCCCACCATGATCGCGAGCGTCCCCTTCTCCGCCTTTTCCTGCCCGCCGCTCACCGGAGCGTCGAGCATCTCTCCGCCCTTCTCCCGGACGAGCGTGCACATCTCGCGGGACGCGATCGGCGCGATCGAACTCATGTCAACGACGATCTTTCCCGCGGAAAGGCCTTCCAGAACGCCGTTCTTCCCGCCAAGAACCTCACGGACGTGGGGGGAATTCGGAAGCATGGTGATAATCACGTCCGTCCTGCCGGCGACTTCCTTGGGAGAAGCCGCCGTTTCGGCCCCGGCGCGGACGACCTCCTCCACCGGCTCCTTCACGACATCGTACACAACGACAGACTTTCCCGCCTTGAGGAGGTTCTTCGCCATGGGTTTCCCCATGATTCCGAGGCCGATGAAACCAATCTTCATGTGCGTCGCTCCCTTCCCTGACTAAAAATTCTCCGGCTGCCGCATGAATTCGCGCAATTTCAAACGCCGTCTCTCTTTCAGCAATCATAACATATCCGTCCGGGCCGCCGCCGCTCGGCGATCCCCGCCGCCTTCCGGCCTACTTCACGCAGTAGAAGCCGACCTGCATGTACGACTTCCAGAAGACGTCACGGACCCGGAAGCCGACGTCCGCGTACAGCTTCAGGTGCTGTTCGGCCGTTATCGGGAAGTATTCGGAGTCGAAGCGGTTCATGTGGTTTTCCGCCTGTTCGGGCGTCTTGCCCGATCGGATCTGGTGCTGCTTCCAGTACTCGCGCGTGATTCTCGTCGTTTCCGCGTCCGGCGGGCGCGTGTTCTCGGTCGTGATGAAGAGGCCGCCGTCGCGGAGCATGTCGAAGCAGCGCCGCGTCGCTCGGGCGCGTCCGTCCGCATCCATGTAGTGGTGCGACTGGACGGCCGTGACGACATCGAAGGAGCCGTCGCCGAACGGCAGCGACGACGTGTCGCAGTTGCGGTATTCGACATCGCGCGACGCGGTCTTCTCCGTCGCGATTCGGAGCATTTCCTCCGAAGGGTCCGCGAGGACCAGCCGGAGGGGCGCGAACGATTCCAGGATTTTCGTCGCGAGAAAGCCGGTGCCGCATCCGGTGTCGAGCCACGCGCGCGGGGCCGGATCGTACGCCCGGACGAAGCGGATGATCTCGTCGTTGATGCTGTCATAGTACGGAAGCACGACGCGAACCCCGGCGTCGTATTCGGACGCCCGGTTGGAACTCGTATTGTCCACGCTCATGTCGATTCCCGCACCGGTTCTCAGATCGTCGGACGGATCACGTAGTCGACCTGATCCTCGAAATACTCCCTGTCGGCGTCGAAGACCTTCCGGTAGA
>CAZVUT010000132.1:1649-5673 GCA_964630155.1 uncultured Synergistaceae bacterium | reverse complement strand
TAGTCGACCTGATCCTCGAAATACTCCCTGTCGGCGTCGAAGACCTTCCGGTAGATGATCCCTTCGCGCGTGAGCGCCCGATCGAGCGCAAGCACTCCGTCGAGATGATCCGTCTCGTGCTGCATGAGTTCCGATTCGGCCTGCGGCATGTTCGTCCACTCGTGAGCCTCGCCGTTCTCGTCCCGGTACGAAATGCTGATCGACAGATGTCGACGGACCATGACGAGAAGGTCGGGGAAGGACATGCAGTCGTCCCACATCGTGAACGTTTCGGAACTGCGATGCGTGATGACGGGGTTGACGATCGTCCGCGTCCCGCTCCCGAGGTTCAGCGCGATCATCCGCTTCGGGATGCCGATCTGCGGGGCCGCGATCCCCCGGCCGAATCCCTTTTCTTTCCGGAATGCGTCGAGCGCGTTCTTCAGCCGGCGGTTTTCCTCGACGAATTCGAGCCCCGAAAAATCCGTCACGATATCGCACGTCCGCCTCAGGCGGGGATCCCCCAACAACAAAACCGCATCGGTCATTCGCTCACACCCCATTCATTTACGGATGGCGACACTCCATGCCGTCCCGGGTATTCCCGGGATTCATTCCTTCGTTACGGGCGCTCTTCCTGCACCCCACGCCGGCGGAATACGCGACCGGGAAGGACGCCCGGAAGCCGTCCTCCCCGCAGAAACGACGCACGCGTCCCTCCGGGACCTACTTCTTCTTCGCATCCTTTCGGATCTGATCGAGATACGCGCGGCTCTCCGCCGTGAGCTTCGTCCCGCCGGGCTCCTCCTGCTTCGGAGCCGCGGGAGCGACCGCACCGCCGTCAACGCCTTCGGGAAGCCGCAGCGCGTTCTCCGCCGTCATCGGCGCCCATCCGCCGCCGAGCGCCTTGAACAGGCGCACGATGTTGGCGAGCATCTGCCCTTCGCTGATCGCGAGCTGCTCTTCGAGCGAGAGCTGGGCCGTCTGGGCGATGATGACGTTGTTGAAGGCCGACAGGCCCGTGACGTACTGGTCGTAGGCCACGGCGCGCGCGGTCTTCGCCGCCTCGACGCCGCTCCGGAGCGAGACGTTGCGCTCGCGCTCCTGCGTTTCGGCCGTCAGCGCGTCGCGCACCTCGGCGACCGCGTTCAGCACCGTCTGCTCGTAGGCCGCGAGGAGCTGTTCTTCCTTCGCGGTCTGCGCCTTTATATTATTCCGGATCGCGCCGCCGTGGAAGATCGGCAGCGAAATCGCGGGGCCGACGCTGTAGGTCTCTCCGCCGGAGGAAAAGAGCCCGCCCGTCGAGACGTACGATCCCCAGCCGATCGCGCCGAGAAGGTTGAACTTCGGGAGAAGGTCCTTTTCCGCGGCCTTCTTTCGCGCCATCTGCGCGGCGAGGCTGCGTTCCGCCGCGAAGATATCCGGCCTGCGCCGGAGCAGGTTCGCCGGAATCCCGACGAGCGCGGACGTTTCGAGTTTCGGCAGGGGCTTGTCGCCAAGCATCTTCCCGAGACTTCCCGGAACGCGGCCGACGAGGATCGCCAGCCGGTTCATGGTCTGCTCCAGGTTCGTGCGCAATGGCGGGATCGACGAACGCGTCTGCTCCATCGTATACTTCGCCTGGCTCAGCGCGAGCTGGTCCTTCAGGCCCGAATCGTACTGCGACTGGAGCAGCCCGAGCGTCGAGAGCTGGAGCGCCAGGTTGCTCTCGGCGACCTGGAGACGCCTCTGGAGCGTCCGGAGCGACAGGTAGTTCAGCGCGACCTCGGACGAAAGCTGCACCCAGGCCGCGTGCAGCGCGCCGAACTGCGCCTGGAGGTCCGCCGCGCTCGCCTTGATCTTCTGCGCCTTGCCGCCGAAGATGTCGATCTCCCACGACGCGTCGATCCCGAGCTTGTAGTAGTCCCTCGGCCCGATCTGTGACCCGGAGGACGAGGCTTCCGCGCCGGTCTTGGAATTCGTGAGCGAGGTCGAACCGTCAAACCAGGGCAACACCGCCGCCTTGCTGACGCCGAGCGCGGCGCGGGCCTCCCCGAACTTCGCCCGCGCGGCCGCGAGATCCCTGTTGCCTTCGAGCGCGAGGCGGATCAGCTGCGACAGCGTCTCGTCGCCGAGGACATCCCACCACGTCGCGAGGACCTCGGGCGACGGCGCGTTCGTCACGTCCCCGTCAGAGGAGAAGAAGTACGGCATCGGGTAGCGCTTCGCGAGCGAAGTCCAGTCCCCTGAAGCGAGCGCCGTCCAGTCCCCCGAAGCGAGTTCCGCGTCCGCGGAAACGGGACCCGTCCCCGCGGACACAGCGCCGCAGGGGAACGCGGCGGCGAGCGCAAGCGCCAGAAGTGCGCCTATCTGTTTTCTCATGATTCATCAACCTCTTTCGGCGCATTCGAGAACATGCGTCCGATCATCGCCTTGGCCTTCTCCCGGTACGTCTGCAGGACGACGTACAACCCGGGGATCAGGAAGATTCCGAACCCCGTCGCCACGCTCATTCCGAAGAACATCGTCGTCCCGACGTGAAGGCGGCTTCCCGCGCCGGCGCCCGTCGCGAAGAGCATCGGCAGGACGCCGATGACGCACGTGAGCGCCGTCATCATGACCGAGCGGAACCGCTCGCCCCCCGCGATCCGGGCGGCGTCCAGGATCGACTGCCCGTGTTCGTCGTGCTGCTCCTTCGCGAACTCGATGATCAGGATCGCGTTCTTCGCCGACAGGCCGACGAGAAGCAGGATTCCGAGCTGCGCGTAGATGCTGAGCGAGATCTTCATGATGAAGATCCCGACCAGGGCCCCGAGAAGGGCGACGGGCAGCGAGAGGATGACGCCCATCGGAACCGTCCAGCTCTCGTACTGCGCGACGAGGAACAGGTACCCGAACAGGACGGCGATCGCGATAATGATCCCCGTCTGTCCCCCGGCCTCGCGCTCCTGGAACGACATCCCCGACCACTCGTACGAATACCCTTCGGGCAGCTCGGCCGCAAGCTTTTCGACGGCGTCCATGCCCTGTCCGGACGAGAAACCCGGCCTCGTGATCGCCGTGATCCCCGCGCTCGGGAACAGGTTGTAGCGGTTGACCGTCCGAGGCGCGAGGACTTTCCGCAGCGTCGTGAAGCTCTGCACGGGGACGTTCTCCCCCGTCGCGCTCTTGACGAAGACGCTTCCGATGTTGTCGATCCGGTTCCGGTAGGCCCAGTCGGACTGGAGAATGACCTTGTTGACGGTCGTTCCGACGTTGATGTCGTTGACGTAGGCCGTTCCGAAATACGTCTGCAACGTATTGTAGACGCTCGCGACCGGAACGCCGAACATCTGCGCCTTCTCCCGGTCCACGTCGAGATAGATATGGGGCGTGTCCGCGGTATACGAGCTGAACGCGTACATGAATTCCGGCGACCGGTTGATCTTGCCCAGCATGCCGTTCAGGATCCGGGACAGCTTCTGCGGATCCTTGTCCTGCGTCGCCTGGAGGCGGACGTCGAGTCCGCCCGAGATCCCGAGCCCCTGGATCGCGGGCGGCGTGACGACGTTGATGCGCGCCTCGGGCGCCGCCGCCGTGATCGCGCGGATCCTGCCGACGATGGCGTCGAGCTTCTTTTCCGGCGTGTTTCTGTTGGACCACTCGTCGAGCGCGAAGATGACCGAGCCGACGTTCTCGCCCGAGTCGCCCGCGAAGCTGAAGCCAGCGATGCTGATGACCGACCGGACGCCGGGGATCCGCCGGAACTGCGGGACGAGCTTGTTCATGAGCGCGAGCGTCCGTCCCTGCGTAGCGCCCTCGGGAAGCTGGACGAGCGCGAAGACGGCCCCCTGGTCCTCGTCCGGAACGAAGGAGGTCGGCGTGATCTTCATGATCGCGACGGAAAGCCCGACGACGAGGGTGAAGAGCCCGATCGTGACGATCGTCCGGCGCGCTATCCACATCGCGCCCTTGACGTAGCCGCGAGCGGCCATCTTGTCCATTTTATTGAACCACGCGAGCGGCCCGCGCGTCTTCGGCCGGACGTTCGTGAGCATGTGGGCGCACATCGCCGGGCTCAACGTCA
>CAZVUT010000132.1:0-1549 GCA_964630155.1 uncultured Synergistaceae bacterium | reverse complement strand
GTCTTCGGCCGGACGTTCGTGAGCATGTGGGCGCACATCGCCGGGCTCAACGTCAGCGCGACGACGAGCGAGAAGACGACCGAGAACGACACCGTGACCGCGAACTGCCGGTAGATCTCGCCCGTGATGCCCCCCATGAACGCGACCGGGAGGAAGATCGCGAGGAAGACGAGTGTCGTCGCCGTCATGGGCCCGGTGATGTCCTTCATGGCCTGGACGGTCGCGGCGACGGAGTCGACCTTGTCGCGCTCCATGATATACATGACGCGCTCGACGACGATGATCGCGTCGTCGACGACCGTCCCGATGACGAGGACGAAGGCGAACAGCGTCAGGATGTTGATGCTGAAGCCGAGCGCGAGAAGCCCCGCGAACGTGGCGATGATCGACACGGGGATCGCCACGACGGGAACGAGCGTCACGCGCCAGTCCTGCAGGAAAAGGTAGCAGACGAGAACGACCAGGAAGAAGGTCAGTCCGAGCGTCGTCATGATCTCACGGATCGTCTCCCGGACGTACTCCGTCGAGTCGTACCCCAGAATGAACTTCGTATCGCTCGGCAGGGATTCCGAGAGCCGCTCGAGCTCCTTCTCGACGCCGGTCATGACGTCGAGCGCGTTGGATCCGGCCGCCTGCGAGATGAGGAGCATTCCCGCGGGAGATCCGTCGAACGAGCTGCTGAACGCGTAGTCTTCAGACCCCAGTTCGATCGTCGCGACGTCCTTGAGCTTGACGAGCCCGCCCTCGGCCGTCGTCCGGAGGATGACGTTCTCGAACTGCTTCACGCTCCCAAGGCGTCCCGTCGTCGTCAGCGAATAGATCAGCGGCGAGTTTTCGTTTCCCGGAGCCGATCCGATGGAGCCGAGCGACGCCTGCTTGTTCTGGCTCTGGATCGCTGCCGCGACGTCCGTCACGCCGATTCCCATCGACGCCAGACGCTCGGGATCCAGCCAGATGCGCAGGCTGTACTTCGCTCCCATGACCCTCGCGTCGCCGACTCCGGGGATTCGCAGCAGCGCGTTTCGGATGTTGTTCGAGGCGTAGTCCGCAAGGAAAAGCGAGTCCCTCGTCCCGTTCGGCGATATGAACGCCAGAAAGCCGAGCGTATCGGAAAACATCGTCTGCGTCCGGATTCCGCGGGACGTCACCTCGCTCGGCAACAGCGGCTGCGCCTGCTGGACGCGGTTTTGCACCTTGACGAGCGCCATATCCGCATTCGTCCCCGTCTTGAACGTGATCGTCAGCGAATAGCGCCCCGTGTTGCTCGATGTCGACGACATGTAGATCATGCCGTCGACGCCGTTGAGCGCCTCTTCGAGCGGCACTCCCACCGTGTTCGCCACGGTCTCCGCGTCCGCGCCGGGGAACGACGCCCACACCGATATCTGGGGCGGCGCCACGTCCGGGTACTGCTTGACCGGCAGATTGAACGCCGCGATGGCGCCCGCCAGCATCAGGATGACGGCGATAACCATCGCGAACCGCGGACGGTTGATGAAGAACGTCGAGAACATGGGCTATTTTTTCCCTTCCGCGGGTTCCTTCGCGG
>CAZVUT010000131.1:0-7633 GCA_964630155.1 uncultured Synergistaceae bacterium | reverse complement strand
GGTCGTATCGTAGGTTCCGTGGAGACTGCCGTTGGATATGGCGAGAAGATCGGGGCTGATCCCCCAGGAATTCAAGCCTCCGACGAAAAAAAGCGCTTCTTTGACGGTCGACAGTTCTCCGGGCCCCTTGATCTCTCCAACCTCGACCTCGAGGCCAAGATACGCCGGTATGCTCATACAGACATCCCGCGTCGCGCATAGATTCTCCCAGTCCTGGAGATGCGATGCGTCAACAGCGAACGAGGTCCACCCCCTTCGCACAATATCGGGAATATGAGCGACGGACTTCTGAACGTCTTCCTGGGATTTGATGCCGTAATGATCGACGTGAAGCCCGAAAACAATCCCATGCCCGAGTTCCGCGGAGTAGCGCGCCGCGTAATCGGGAAGTGATGTGAAAGATCCGTAACAATAGCTGTCCTCGGATTTCGCGATCTCTATGTACACTGCTGCGCTGCATGCCTTTGCCGCCTTGAAGACTCCCTTGACGGTCAGAGGGCTCCTCGCATTAGCGGCAAGAATTATGGCTTCACTCTCCCGAGCAGCGACGACAACATCCCTTCCGCTGACAAGCCCGAGATCCTCCGTTCCCCAGAGAGCCCTGACATTCAAGGGACGCTTCGAGAGCATTTCCCGATACGCAGTTCCTTTCGTATCCATAGATTCAGCACGTCCTTTCTCCGATAATGAGGCGCCTGTATCACCACTTGAACAATAACACGGGAACACCGCCCGTCAAGGGAAAACGGGGAATCCGAACGGATTTCTTGGGTGCGTACGGAAACACTGGTTGACAGTACCGCCCGTGGTCATTATAATACCTTCGTTTTCGTTCTGGGGCTATAGCTCAGCTGGGAGAGCGCTTGAATGGCATTCAAGAGGTCAGGGGTTCGAATCCCCTTAGCTCCACCAGAAAATCCCTGACAGCCATTCTTTGCGGAGTGGCTGTTTTTTATTCTCCCGATCGGTTATTTGGCCCATCGTGCGGAGGGCCGCACGTCCTCTCTCCTATTCTAAAAAAAAACACCGTGTATTCCTGATCAACAGTCAGACAAGTATAATAATACTCCTGTATCACTCGGGATTTGGCACAAAGAGGGGGATTCGCATGTCTCCGAAGGGGTTCCATTTTATCGTCGAAGCGTCAGGATGCAACTCGATAATCAGTCAGATCGACAGACTTCAGGAAATCCTCGTGGAGGCAGCCAAGCGGGCCAACGCGCAGGTCTGGTCCGTCTCGTTCCACAAATTTCCGCCGGACGGTGTGAGCGGGGTCGTTGTCATCAGTGAATCGCATCTTTCGGTCCATTCGTGGCCCGAGGCCAATTATTTGGCGCTCGACATTTATACCTGCGGAGAAAACAGCCTTCCCGAAGTCGCCGTTAACTACGTGCTCGAACAAATTGACGCACAACATACGCACATCACTGAGATTACACGTGGAATCGATGATGGAGACCGGGAATTCTATCACTCCTTCATCACTTGGGAAGAACGAAAAAGGAGACCAAGCGAATAACCTCGACTCCGCAGGATGCCTTGGTCGCGGAACCCTTCAAAAAAACAGGCGCTATCTGCACATTACAGATAGCGCCTTTATCATTGTTGGTAGCCCCAACGGGATTCGAACCCGTGTTTTAACCTTGAGAGGGTTACGACCTAGGCCACTAGTCGATGGGGCCGGAATTTTGGCTGGGGAACGTGGATTCGAACCACGATCGCCTGATCCAGAGTCAGGTGTCCTGCCGTTGGACGATTCCCCAACTATTAACAAGGTGCGGCGGAACTCGACTGTGGGATTCTATCAGACTCCTAGCGGGTTTGCAACATTGAGATATTTAGTCGGAATTGTTTTTCTATAAAGCCTTTAGACCACAAAACACCAAAATCCATACGGAGTTAGGTGTCCGTTGTTTCTGGAAGGCCCTTCTCGTATTACTTTGAAATTTGGGGACGTCCCTAACAATCGACAACACGGGGCCTTCTCATGAACGAGACTTCGAGGAAGATGCAGGCAAAAGCAACGTATTCGCGGCATTGTGAAGCAATCTTTCCGCGTTTCCGGAAAGAATCTTTTCGAGATTCTCTCCCTTAAGACCCGCTTGTTCCCAAAGCTTGGAATAACGGGGATATGAAAGAACAGGAAAATCCGAGCCGTAAAGAAACTTTTCAGAGATACACGCGCTCTCGATGGCGAGAAAAACATTCGGAGAATAAAGCCATGGAAACGCAGCCGTGTCGTACCACGCGTTAGAAAGCGCGCGCTTCATTTCCGGCATCAGTTCATACTGCCAGAGCCCTCCGCCAAAGTGTGCAAAAACCACGGACACCTCCGGATGATTGATGCAAAAAGCCGCAGCTTCTTTCGGTCCGACGTTTCCCTTTCCGGGATAATCATGCCCCACCGGCTCCGCTGTATGGATCAGCAGAAACATACCGGCCTCATACGCCAATGATGCGAGGCGCCAGGTTTGTCTCGCATCGGTTATGTCCACTCCCTGCCCTTGTGGAAACAATTCCCCGATGCCGATTAGCCCGGCCTCCCGGCAACGCACTATCTCAGCCTCGCACCCCGCGCAGCCGGGTGACAAAACCGCCAAACCGCGAAGACCATCAGGGTGTTTCCTCAGCGCCTCAATCACATAATCGTTGCAAAGACGGCATAACCCCTGGTCTTCGAATGCAAACCCGAAGATCCATGACTCACCGATCCCTGACGCGCGCATGGAATCGACAACATCTTCAACGGTCGCCCATCGGTGAACCTTTCCCCTGACAAGCGACGCGAAATGCGTCTCTCTCGCGGCGATTTTCTCCCAATCCCGGATTATGTCAGGCGGAAACACATGAACATGCGTATCTGTAATCACGATGTTTGCTCCTTATAAATAAAGAGGCGGCAGAATCGCCGCCTCTTTTCGCTCTGTATATCCCTACTACTTGACTTCCACTTCTGCACCGGCTTCGAGGAGCTTCTTCTTGATCTCTTCGGCCTCTTCCTTGCTGACGCCTTCCTTGACCGCCTTCGGCGGATTGTCAACAAGCTCCTTGGCTTCCTTCAGACCAAGACCGGTGAGCTCACGAACAACCTTGATGACGCCGATCTTATTGGCTCCGGGAGCCTTGTAGACAACATCAAACTCGGTCTTTTCTTCTTCGGCGGGCGCAGCAGAACCGGCCATCGCCATCATGGGCATAGCCATCGCCGGCGCGGAAGCGGATACGCCGAATTTCTCCTCAAGAGCTTTCACAAGTTCGGAAAGCTCAAGGACGGTCATTCCTTCTATAGCCTGAATCATTTCGTCGCGGGTCATGTATTTTCCTCCTTAAAAATGTATCTGCCAGCGGACTTACGCCGCTATGCAGCCTTTTCCTTTTGTTCCTTGATCTGCGAGAGCACCGTTGCGAGAGAACGGATCGGCCCGGAAAGCACGGTAACCAGTCCGGTAAGGGGAGCCGCTATCGTTCGGACGACCATGCCGATCATGACATCCTTTGAAGGCATATCCGCAAGTGCGATCACCTGTTTGGAAGTTAAACGCGCCTTTTCGAGCACACCGGCTTTAATTTCGAGTTCCTTGTTTGTCTTTTCCGAGACAAAATCCTTCAGTGCTTTCGCAACAGCGACGGGATCGCCGTAAGCGATCGTATAAATGTTCGGTCCAAGAATGGATTCTTCCGGCAAAGATGTCATTCCGGCTTCCTTCATAGCTATCTTGAAGAGCGTATTTTTCGCAACTTTCATCTCTCCGCCGGCCTGACGGACTTTCGCTCGAAGAGCCGTAATCTTTCCGACCGTCATACCTTTATACTCGGAAACAAAAACGGCCTGAGCTTTTGAAAGTTTCGCCCTCAGTTCGTCAACCTGTTCAAACTTCAATGTCGCAGGCATTCATTCACCTCCCTTCAACATAAAAAAACCCGGGCTCACGGCCCGGGCAGAAAGAACAACGCATAATACATCAACGTCGTCTGTCTTCGAGGCCTCGGCGGGGTTTTCACGCAAAAGCGTTCCCGCTGTCTTGAGCCGAAAAGTCTAAATAATGGTAACGGCATCTCAAAGAAAGTTCTAAAATGTTACTCTCCGGATACCTCTTTCGCTGCAATCGCCGCATCGATGCGAATCCCGGGTCCCATTGTCGGGGCAATAGCAAGGCTCTTGACATACGTCCCCTTGACGGATGCCGGACGAGCCTTCAGGATGGCGCGGAAGAGCGCCTTCGCGTTTTCGTAAAGCTGTTCCGCGCTGAAACGTTTCTTCCCGATACTGTTATGGATAATCGCAAACTTGTCAACACGGAACTCAACGCGTCCGGCCTTTATCTCGTTTACGGCATTCGCAATCTCAAATGTCACCGAGCCGGTCTTCGCACTCGGCATAAGGCCCCTAGGACCAAGCATCTTTCCAAGACGACCGACCGATTTCATCATGTCCGGCGTCGCGATTACGGCGTCGAAATCAAGCCATCCGCCCGATATTTTCTGGACGAGATCCTCGCCGCCCACAAAATCCGCTCCAGCTTCTTCGGCTTCCTTGATCTTCTCACCCTGGGTAATAACGAGAACTCTCTTCGAGACTCCAGTTCCGTGAGGAAGAGCAACTGTGCTGCGCACCTGCTGGTCCGCATGTCTGGGATCAACGTTGAGGCGAATATGCATCTCCATGCTCTCGTCAAACTTCGCCGTCGCAACCTCTTTGAAAAGGTCAACCGCGTCCTTCAGCGAATATAACTTCGTCTTGTCAACTTTCGCGCTTATTTCCTTGAATCTTTTGCTGTTTACGGACATATTTTCCTCCTGTGGTCATAGCGAACCGACAAAGCAGTTCTGCCACGAGATTCAAATCGCTATTCAGCGATGTCCACTCCCATAGAGCGAGCGGTGCCTTCAACCATTCTCATTGCCGCTTCCACATCATTCGCGTTCAGGTCGGCGCGTTTGAGCTCCGCAATTTCCTTAACCTTCGTACGCGACAAGGTTCCCATCTTCTTCTTGTTCGGCTCTCCGGAGGCTCTTTCGATTCCAAGAGCTTTCTTTATGAGGACACTCGCCGGGGGCGTCTTCAGAATGAATGTGAAACTTCTGTCCGCGTACACCGTAATGACGGCAGGAATAATCAACCCCGCCTGATCGCTGGTCTTCGCGTTGAACTGCTTGCAGAACTCCATGATGTTAACGCCATGCTGCCCAAGCGCAGGTCCAACCGGTGGCGCGGGAGTCGCCTTCCCAGCCGGCAGCTGCAACTTGATCTGACCCACTACTTTCTTGGCCATACGTCGCTATCTCCTTCCATTTCGTGCGCCTTGAACACGGTACGCCGTATCAGAGCTTTTCCAGCTCTGTGTAGTCGATTTCGACCGATGTTTCTCGCCCGAAAACCGTAACAACGAACTTTACCTTCCCCTTGTCGGGATTTACATCCACCACAGGACCGACTTGCCCCTCGAAAGGACCTGTCTTGACCTTGATGACATCTCCCGGCTTGAGGTTGATCTCTATCTTGGGTTTGACATGATCTTTGCCGACTTTTCCCAGGATCTCCTTTATTTCGCGTTCAGAGAGCGGGATCGGGTGGTTACCGGCTCCGACAAAACCAGTTACGCCGGGCGTATGCCGCACGACATACCACGACTGGTCATTCATCTTCATCTCGACAAGGACATAACTCGGATAAAGTTTTCGAGTCACCTTCTTCGTCTTCCCCTCTTTGACGGAAAGACGTTCTTCGACGGGAACCAGAACGTTAAAGATGCTTTCGTCCATACCCATAGTGGCGATTCGTTGTTCAAGATTCGCCTTGACCCGGTTTTCATATCCTGAGTACGTCTGCACTATATACCAGCGTCGGTTTTCGCTACCATCCATGCCCAAAAGGGGGTCTTTCGGCCCCCTCACCTCCCAGCCGTTGCAGAGATCGGTGAATCATACACGTCGAATATATCGTACTTTATCCAAAGACCTTTGAAAAGATCCCTGTAAGGGCGAGATCAATCAGGCCGAGGTAGGCGGAAACGAACAGCGAAAACGCTATAACGACAAGTGTGGAATACCACACCTGTTTCTTGCCTGGCCAAGACACCTTCTTGAGTTCGGCTTTTGCTTCACGCATGAAGCTAAGGATTGATTCCACAATCCAGCCTCCCATTCATTAACAATAAAAAATGGCAGGCCCGGCAGGATTTGAACCTGCAACCCCCGGTTTTGGAGACCAGTGCTCTGCCAATTGAGCTACGGACCTGCGAGCGAGATGTATTCTACACTACTTCGATTCTTTATGCAAGGTGTGTTTTCCACACCACTTGCAGTACTTCTTTAACTCAAGCTTCTTTGACTGCTTCTTCTTATTCACTGTAGTGCTATAATTCCGTCTTTTGCAGTCCGTACACTGCATTCCGATTATATCGGCCATTCCTACGCCTCCACTTCGAGTTTATTCCAGGATCTGTGTAACGACGCCGGCGCCCACCGTATGGCCACCCTCGCGCACCGCAAACCGCAAACCCTCTTCCATCGCGATCGGCACGATCAAATCCACTTCAAAGGTCGCGTTGTCTCCGGGCATTACCATTTCCACTCCGTCCGGCAGCTTGATTCCGCCCGTCACGTCCGTCGTACGGAAGTAGAACTGCGGCTTGTAGCCCGCAAAAAACGGCGTGTGCCTCCCGCCCTCTTCCTTCTTCAATACGTAGACTTCCGACTTGAATTTCGTGTGCGGCGTGATCGATCCCGGCTTCGCCAATACCTGGCCCCGCTCCACTCCCTCTTTGTCGATCCCTCGAAGCAGAATCCCTACGTTGTCTCCCGCCATCGCATCGTCCAACAGCTTCCGGAACATTTCCAGCGATGTCGCTATCGTCTTCACTACGTCCCGCTTCATTCCGACTATCGCAACTTCTTCTCCCGCCTTGATCTTCCCTCGCTCAACTCGACCCGTCACTACCGTACCCCGACCCGTGATCGTGAATACGTCCTCTATCGGCATCAGGAACGGCTTGTCTACTTCCCGAACAGGATCCGGAATGAAGTTGTCGCACGCATCCATCAGTTCCCAGATGCATTTGCTCACCGGGTCGTCTTTCTTCCCAGTTCCCTCTTCCATCACTTTCAACGCCGATCCACGCACGATCGGGATGTCGTCTCCAGGGAAGTTGTACTTGCTCAGCAGCTCCCGGACTTCCATTTCAACCAGGTCCAAAAGCTCCGGATCGTCCACCTGGTCCGTCTTGTTCATGAATACCACCACCGCAGGCACGTTCACCTGCCGCGCAAGCAATACGTGCTCACGCGTCTGCGGCATCGGTCCGTCCGCAGCCGATACCACAAGGATCGCTCCGTCCATCTGCGCCGCTCCCGTGATCATGTTCTTGATGTAGTCCGCATGTCCCGGGCAGTCGATGTGCGCATAATGCCGCTTCTCCGTCTGGTATTCAACGTGCGATATGTTGATCGTTATCCCGCGCTCCCGCTCTTCCGGAGCCTTGTCTATCATGTCGTACGCAGTGAATTCCGCCAGATTCGACGTCGCAAGACACTTCGTGATCGCCGCCGTCAATGTCGTCTTCCCGTGGTCTATGTGCCCTATCGTCCCTATGTTCAGATGCGGCTTCGTTCGTGAAAATTTCTCCTTCGCCAT
>CAZVUT010000130.1:1890-7746 GCA_964630155.1 uncultured Synergistaceae bacterium | reverse complement strand
AGCAGCGCGACGACGAGCCCCGTGAAGCCGAAGAGCAGGCCGACCATGATCATGGCCCCGCCGCCGGCGAAGATGTCGATATCGAACAGCGGAACGGACGCTACGGCGAGAAAGCCCGCGACGCCGACCCCGAGCGAGATCCACACCCGCCGCATCTGCGTGTTGCGTATCGCCATCGTCCCCGCCTCCCTGCGTTACGGCGCGCGGCGTTACGGCGCGGCCGTGATGCGAAGCTTCGAGAAGACCGCGTAGTCCCCGGCCCCGACGTCCGACCTCCCGATCGCGTAGAACCCGACCTGCCAGGAGGGGAAGAACGCAGGGATATCCTTCCGGTCCGCGAGCGGCAGCGACAACACCCTGCGGCCGTTCGCAAAGCCCGTGAACGTCTTCAGGCGCGCATCGTAGCGGACGCGGATGACGGCGGGCCAGGAGACGTTCCACCGTTCGCCGTTCACGATTGTCCGGCCCTTGTCGCCGGTCAGCCGGTTCGCGCGGATCCGGGTCCTGCCGTCGGAGAGCGCGTCGAAACACATCGAGCCCTCCTTTCCGGTCAGGACGAGGCCGACGAGCGCCCCGTCGCAGTGTTGGACGAGGATTTCCGCCTCAAGGACCGAGGCGGTCATGAAGGTCGAGGGAAGCGCCCTGTTGACGGTTACGCCCTGCCCCTCCTTCTTCGCGACGAGCGCCGTTCCCTGCTCCGTGATGGATTCGGACGCGTACGCGCCCTTGTAGAGCGGCCGTCCCGGATCTTTCGTCAGGTCGAGTTCGATCGTATTGGCGTCGGCTTTCGGCGTAACCACGGGGCGCGGCGTCGGAAGGGGCCTTCGTGTCGGAACGGGCGTGGGGCGGCCCGGCGGCGTTCTCGTCGGCGCGACCGCGCCGCCGAAATTCGCGACGATATCCCCCGTCAGGCGGACGGTCGCGTCGTAGAGCCCCGCTTCGCCGGTCGTCGAAACCGACTTGAAGCCCGAGAGCGACGTGCCGCGCTGGACGTCCACGAGGCGCGCCGCGAGGATGTACGTCTGCTGCATCGCGTTGACGCTTCCGACGATGACGTAGGCGGCCCCCGTGAGTTTGCCCATTCGCACGGCCGTCTGCGCGTCCACGAGTCCCGAAGCCTGGAGTTTGTGCTCGCGGGCGAGGCGCTCGAGCTGGCCGCGCTCGACGACCTCGCAGCCGGCCGTTCCGGTCAGGTCCGTGATGATCAGCTCCGCGACCGAGCGGCCCAGGTGCGCCTCGACGCCGTTGACGGCGAAATCCATCACGGCGACGCGCGTCGCGGCCGATGCGGGGAGGCAGAGAAGCGCCGACATCAGCGCGCCCCACGCCGCAAACAATGCAAAGAGCCACGTCGTCCTTCTCCCGTTCATGTCCGGCGCACCTCCCGAGAGCCTTCGAATATCCGTGAACGTATTATTGCACGAAAATACCGCGTTCTTCCATCGCGACAAAAAAGGGCGTCCCGCCGGAAACGGAACGCCCGTCACATCACACGGTTCCGCGGCCTGTCCTCAGTGCGAGTGACCGCACCCGCCGGCCGACGGGCACGAACCGCAGCTTCCCGAACACCCGGCAGCGTCTCCCGAGCACTCGCCGGGGCATCCGTCCGGCTGGTCGGCCGTCTCCAGCAGCGGCTTGAACGTGTCGGCCCGCCGGGGCAGCTTCGAAACGGAGTCCTCGAGGCATCCGAAGAGCGTATCCAGAACGTCGTGGTCCGCGTAATGGTCCATCCGTCCGGCGTCCGCAAGCGCTGTGAGCGACGGCTCAACCGGCAGCGTCGTCCACAGCGGAACGCCCCAGGAGCTTTCGAGCCGGCCCGTGTGGCTTCCCCCGAACAGGTCGATCCGCTTCCCGCAGTCAGGGCATTTCAGCCACGCCATGTTCTCCACGACGCCGATCAGCGGAACGTCCAGCATCTTCGTCATCGCCGCAGCCTTCTCGACCACGAGGACCGACAGCTCCTGCGGCGACGTGACCAGCACGAAACCGTCCACCGGAATCGACTGCATCACCGACAGCGGCGCGTCCGACGTTCCGGGCGGAAGGTCGATGAACAGGTAGTCGAGTTCCCCCCAGTCGAGGTCCGTGTAGAACTGGGTGATGACGCTCCCCACCATCGGACCGCGCCAGATGACGGGCTTCGCGGGGTCGTCGAGGATGAGGTTGATGGACATGACACGGATTCCGGCCGTCGATACGGCGGGTTCGAGCTTTTCTCCCGACGGCTGGGGAAGATTCTCCAGCCCGAAGAGCTTCGGAATGGACGGTCCCGTGATGTCGGCGTCGAGGATTCCCGCCTTCAGCCCCTGACGCGCCGCCGCAAGCGCAAGCATCGACGTGACCGTGCTCTTTCCCACGCCCCCCTTGCCGCTGCCTACAGCGACGATGCGTCCGATATGTTCGTTCACCATGCGATATTGCCTCCCGGTCAGAACCTCCGCACCCCTTCGGGGGAGCGGTGCAGCGTGTCCATAATACCACGAACCCCCGCAGGCGGTCCCGCGGGGGTTCGCAGTATTTTCGGCATATTTCGTTCAGTGCGGAGAACTACTTGAACGACGCGGTTCCCTCACCGGTTTTCTTGTTGTACTTCAGCGTGACCTCGCTTACTTTCTTCAACGGAATATTCTCCCATTCGATCGAGTTCCCCTCGCTGTCCTCGATGCGCAGATCCCACATCGACGCGTTTTCCCCGCGATCGAACGTGATCTCGACGGACTCCCCGTCCGGGAGCGTGTCGTCGCCCAGGATGTCCTCTTCCCAGTCGTTGCTCTTTGACGGGCTGACATACACGGCGTTGATCTCGACGCCCGTCTTGTTGACGAGCACGAAGTCCTGCTTTCCCGCGAATGCGGCGGCGGATGACAGGAGCACGAAGAACATCGACAGCAGAAGCAGCGTTTTTCTCACTGATGTTTCCCCCTTTGAAATTGTTTCACTGTGGCGGTGCGCCGGGAGGCGACGCCGACGTTTCGGCATTATACTCCCCGGTCCGCCCGTAAATCCATCGGAAGGGCGAGCGTTTTTGGACAAAAATCCGCGCGATATCCTCGTTTTTTCCCCCGTTTCTCTCTCTTTCACCGTGTCACGTCCCGCCCCTTCAGCGCGAACCAGATCGTCCCCGCGAGGCCGAAGAGCGACGCGGTCCAGAAGTTGACGGCGGGCGATATCATCCAGAGCAGCGCGCCGCCGAACGCGGCGACCGACACGACGACGTCGCGCATGAGGTAGTACAGGCCGAACATCGCGGCCTGACGGTCCTCGGGCGACAGGTCGAGGATCAGCGACTTGCGCGTCGGCTCGCCGAACTCCTTGAGCCCGCGGACGACGAACGCGGCAACGAGCGGCCAGAACGACCGGGAGTAGTAGAGGACGACCGGGAAGGCCGTGAAGAAGCAGAAGGTCATGAGGACGAAGATCTTCTTGCCGCCCCGGTCGGCCAGGTACGCGACCGGGATGTAGACCAGGACGGCCGTGGCCATCTCGACGGCCGTCAGGACGCCGAACCGCCACGCGGACACGGGCTCCGGGATGACCTTCATCGCCCACACGACCGCGAACGCGTACGGGATCTGCTCGCAAAACCGGATCAGGATGTCCGACACGAGCAAATTCTTCAGATCGGGGCTCATGAGGCGGAAGATCACGAGCGGGTTCTTCTCCGCGCGCTCGATGACCGCCTCGTCGGAGTCGATCAGGACCTGCTGGGCGACGAGCGCGACGAACGCGAGAAGAAAGGCGCCCCCGAACGCGACGCGGACGCCCCAGACCTCGCCGAACAACCCGATCATCGCGCCGCCGAAGAGCGGCCCGAGCGCCATCGGGATGCGGCGGACGAGCGAATGCACCGACACGCCCATCGTCCGCTTGTTCTTCGGCAGCGCGCGGGCGATGAGCTTCATCGTCGCGGGCAGCGAAATCGCGGTCCACGACAGGAAGAGGAACGACGCGCCGATGACGGCCTGCCACGCCGGCACGAAGACGACCACGAGGAATCCGGCCATCGCCAGGAGGTTGAACAGGAGCAGCGCGCGCTTTGTCCCGAGGCGGTCGGCGAGGTACCCGCCCGGAAAGGAGTAGAGCGCCGAAAGCAGGTTGTCGAGCCCGTTGAGAAGGCCGATCGAGAGGGCCCCGCCGCCGAGCGCGAGGAGGTAGATCGGCAGGAAGCGCTCCGCCATCCTCTCGCCCATTCCGACGAGGACCACCATGACGAGAAGTCCGGCGATGCTCCGCCGGATGCCGAAAAAGTCCAGGAAGCGCTCCTTCCACGACATTCGATTATCCTCCATCTGCGCCGGGCGGCGGCTACTTCTCAAGCACCGACGGGCGGACGAGGACGACCACGTTGCCGTCGACGCGAGCGAGCGGCGCGAGGCGTTCGACGGCCGCGGCCTCCCTGTCGCCGACGAGAATCGTCCCGTCACCGTACAGTCCCGATGCGCGAATCAGCAAGTACGGTCCTTCGGGCTCTGCCGCATCGGCAGTTCCGACGAACCGGGGCAGGGCGGACAGGCGGCGCGTATTCTTTGGAATTCCGTCATCGAAGCGGCACATGCCCCGCTCGATAAACGACGCACGATCCACGAACTCCGGCCCGTATACGGCCTTGCCGCTTGCGCTGCGGATGCGCAGGATCACCGAGGGCGCCACGTCCAGCTTCCGGGCGTCGACGACGAGCCCCCGGTACGCTCCGTCCGGAACGTCGGGACGCGGCCAGGCTTGCAGCGACGGAATGGCCGGAAGCAGGGCGCGGCGAAGCTCCTTCAGCGCGACGCGGCCTTCGAGCGTGTAGACCTTGCCGTCGTAGGCCCCATCCGTGACTTCGACTTCGGCGATGACGCCCTCGATCGAAACGCGCATCGCGCCGCCCTTCATGAGATCTCCGACATTCGTCCGGGCTTCGACGCGCAGCTCCGCGACGTGTTCCAGAAGATCGCGCCGAAGGTCCACCATCGCCGCGCGTTTGGCCATCAGCTTGCCCTGGGGCGTCCCCACCGAACGGGTGGGAGGCGTTCCCTGCCCCCGCCCGGAGATGTATCCGTCATCCGTATCCGTCGGGGCCGCCGAAGCGACCCCGAGACAGAAGATCGCTCCCAAAAGCGCCGTCAATAATCGCCGCACAGCGGACTCCTCCTCTTTCTTCTACGCGCCCTCCTTGCGGAGGGCGTTTCCGAACATGTCCCCGAGCGTGACGCCCGTGGGACGCTCCCTGTCCTGTATGGTCCGCATCGCGGCGGACAGCGTCTCGCGGATCTGGTCCGGCGTGTACGACGAGGGGAAGTAGAGCGCCGCGGAATCGTCGTGCCCTCCGCCCCGGACCTTCCGGCCGTCCTTGAGAAGCGCGACCACCTTGCCCGCCGTTTCCGACCGGCTCCGGAGCGATACGGCCCACTCGCCGCCCGCACGCTTCGCGGCCACCGCCACGAGGAAGGGAGGCTTTTCCATGCGGTCGAGGATCAGGCCGCCGAAGTCCGATACGTCGCCATACTCGAGAATCCCCGGTTCGACGAAGGCCAGTTCGCGGTTCGAGCGGTTCACCCGTTCGAGCGCCTTTTGAAATCTCGCCTCCTGCCGCACGACGAAATCCTCGGCCGTGACGCGCTCGCTCTCGCGGAAGACGGGCTCTCCGGAAACGACGCGCGTGAAGACGCTCCACGGTCCGCAGAGCGTGATGAGCGCCTGCCAGAGCCGTCCCTCGGGGCGCTCGTTGATCCAAAGATCCCGGTCGTTCGCGATATCCACAAAGTCCGCAAGGCCCCGGATGCGACCGGTCTGCTCGCGTGTTCCGTGTTCCATGAGCCACCGGTGGAAGACCTTCGCCCCGCAGACGGACGAGTCGAAGACGATCCACGGACG
>CAZVUT010000130.1:0-1790 GCA_964630155.1 uncultured Synergistaceae bacterium | reverse complement strand
CCCCCTGCGGCTTGACGAATATCCACAGTTTTGTCCGAACCAAATGTGGATATGTGGACAACTTTTGTGGATAGCCTGTGTGCTATCATGGTATGATTCGTTCGCTGGGGGGACCATGGTGGAGAAAAACATCGAACAGATCTGGCAGGACCTGCTTTCCGAAGCCTCGACGAGATTGCCGCAGGGCGCGGCGGATCTCTGGCTCAAGACGTGCATTCCCGTGGAAATACTCGGGGATTCGCTTGTACTTGACGTACCCAACGTCTTCGTCAAGGAACAGATATCGTCCCGTTTTCTGAAGGACCTCACAGTGCTCGTGAAGGAACGCGGCATCGCGGGCGCAATCGAATTCCGCGTCGGGTCGGAAACCAGGAAGGACGAACAGGTCCGCGCCGAGCGGGCCGCCCAGGGAACGCAGCAGCAGCCGAACTCGCGGAGCGGACTGAATCCAAGCTATGTTTTCAGCACGTTCGTCGTCGGCAAATCGAACCGGCTTTCCAACGCGGCGAGCCTTGCCGTGGCCGAAACGCCGGGCGAAGCGTACAATCCGCTCTTCATCTGGGGCGGCGTCGGACTCGGCAAGACGCACCTGATGCACGCGATCGGGCACTATGCGCTCGACCGCAATCCGAACGCGAAGATCGCCTATATCAGCTCCGAGAAGTTCATCAACGAATTCATCCAGTCCATCCAGAAGAACCGGACGCAGGAATTCAAGTCCAAGTACCGCAACATGGACATCCTCCTGATCGACGACATCCAGTTCCTCGGCAACAAGGAGAGCAGTCAGGAGGAGTTTTTCCACACCTTCAACAGCCTGCACACCACGAAAAAGCAGATCGTCATCTGCTCCGACCGGCCGCCGAAGGATATCCAGAACATCGAGGACCGGCTCGTGAGCCGCTTCGAATGGGGGCTCGTGACGGATATCCAGTCCCCCGACCTCGAGACGCGAATCGCCATTCTCCAGAAGAAGGCGCAGCTCAAGAAGTACCAGATTCCCGAAGACGTCATCCTCTTCCTCGCGCAGAACATCCCGAGCAACATCCGGGAGCTCGAGGGCGCGCTGAACCGCGTCGTGGCCTGCGCCGAACTCAACAGCGAGGCGATCACGCCCGACAACGCGGCCGACTGGCTCAAGGACGTCATCCGGAAGGACGTCCGCGGTCCGGTGGGAATCGAGGCGATCCAGCAGGCGGTGGCCGAATCCTTCGGAATGTCCATGGAGGATATGGTCAGCTCGCGGCGAACGTCCGAACTGGCCCTCGCCCGGCAGGTCGCCATGTTCCTGTGCCGGAAGAAAACCGAGGCCAGTCTGCAGCAGATCGGTCTCGCCTTCAAGAAGAAAGATCACACGACCGTGCTCCACGCGCAGCGGAAAATCGCGCAGCTTGTGGAAGAACAGCCGCGTATGAAGCAAATTGTGGACAACATAGAGCAAAAGCTGTGATTTTCCACTGAACGGGGCGTTGGATAAGTCAAAAAGCCGGGTTCTTCACAAAAAAATTGTGGACAATGTGTATAACCCCGTTCCCATCCACACAAGACATGCACGTTGTTTTTCACGGCCGGCCGCTGCCGCCGAGGCCCTTTTCCACAGTATGCACAGCCCTTATTACTACTATTACTGCCTTTTCTCTTGAAAGACAATAATAAAAGAAGAGGATGAAGGCCCGCGAGTTTTGTGGACTTCATCGGGGGAGGAGACCAGGGATGAAACTGGAAATCAAAAAACAGGAGTTCATGAAGAGCTGGCAAATTGCGGAGCGGACGGTCAACCCCAGAAGCAC
>CAZVUT010000129.1:0-7841 GCA_964630155.1 uncultured Synergistaceae bacterium | reverse complement strand
GGAAACGCCGTCGTCCCGCAACAGGCCGCGCCGATATTTCGGGCGATTGCTGAAATGGAGGATGTTGTTGCATGACCCTGACCCAGAAGGAGCGCCAGACGCTCCATGATTTTGTCAGGCTCAAGAGCATCAACAAGGTCGCGGAAGAACGGGGGCTGACCAAATGTTGTGTGAAGCATCGGCTATCCAGCATCTACCAAAAACTGCGCGACAGGTGCGATATCGGCGATGGGAACCCCTGCATGGAGGTCGTCGAGTATGTGTTGAGGGAGGAATCGGCATGACCACAGTTGAACCGATCTGCTATCGCGTCTCGGATGGATCCGACGACTGCTTTACGAGTCATGTTTGCGTGACGGATTCAGGTGGGAAATGGTACATTCGGGCCGAGTTGCATCCCAGCATTACCGCACTCCTCGAACGGGATACCGAGGAGTGGCTACCCATTGAGGACGGCATTAACGAAAAGGTGCTCTTCGACACGTCCGAAGAGGCAATTGCGGCGGCGGTGCGGAAACACGACGAGGAATCGGCATGACCACAGTTGAACCGATCAAATGGCAACGGAAAGGAGGCGAGAGCGTGAGCGAGATGTACGTCAGGCTGCCCGATGCCCTTCACAAGAACATCAGGCACGTTGCGGCAGATGAAGAAACTTCAGTCAACAAATGCGTAATCAAGCTTCTTGAGGAGGCTTTGGAAGAGCGCCGTGTTTCAGTTCCCAGTCGTCAATATACCGGATTGCGGCGTCCAGTACGGTCCCATTCAGAGAATCATCCCGCAGCGCCGCTATCACTCTGAGCTTCGCATGAACGTCATCCGGCATTCGAACGTAAAGCTGCGACATTGAAACACGTCCCTTCTTGGCTATCACCATCGTATGAGGAAAGTCTACGGAAAGGAGATGAGAGCGTGAAAACCGAAGAAGACTCTCGAATGACCTTAAGAATGCCTCGCAGCCTCATGAAGCGGGTGCGCCACGAAGCGGCAGAAAGAGAGTGCTCAATCAATTCAGCGGTTATACAGGTTCTTTCGGAAGCGTTGGAATCTTGCCATGACGCTCTTCAAACATGACGATGTGTTCTTCAAGAATCTCGCAAATCGTCGTGTTGATTGACTGCCCCTTCAATGCCGCGAGCACACGGATCTGTTGAAACAAATCCCCCGGAATCCGAGCCGTAAATCTCTGTTCAGTGTCCATGACATCACCCCGACACCAGTATAACAATACAATATGACGTCATTGACATCATGCTGATTAAATGGTATAGATGCTAATGACATCATAGGCGTCATACGTGGACGGTGGATGGGAGGGGTGAAACGATGGGTTGCAGCCGGCACTGCTTCGCGTGCACGGACACGCAGATCAAAGAAAAGGCACACGCATTCGTGGAGCGGCTTCTGACGCATCGCTATCCGTGGGTGCCCGACATGATCGGCGCGTGTCAGCGCATGAAGGAAGCGGCGTGGGGCGAGTGGATGACTCGGAAGCCGGACGGAATGATCCTCGGGGATGGATGGACGTTCGCGAGGGATTGGAAAAAACGCATGAAGGAGGCGAAGGCGATGGAAGTGGAAGAAACGGCAGGAAACGAGCTTGGTTTGATCGTCAGGGATTCGAAGATCGTCGTGAGCAGCAGGGATGTGGCGCGAGTGTTCGAAAAAGAGCACAAGCACGTGATGGAGAGTATCCGTGGACTTGATTGTCCCGAGGAATTCAACCGGTCGAATTTTCGACCCGTTGAATATCAGGATGCGAAGGGTGAGATGCGTCCGGAATACCTCATCACCCGCGACGGGTTCACGATTCTCGCGATGGGGTACACGGGCGAGAAGGCGATGGCGTTCAAGGTCGCGTACATCAAGGCGTTCAACGCCATGGAAGACGAGATCAGAAACAGGTCCGCCTTTGCAGTGCCAACGACGTATCTCGAAGCGCTCAAGCTCGCGGCGAGTCTTGAGGAGAAGCGCCTCGCCCTCGAAGCGGAGCGTACGAAACTCCTGACCAAGATTGACGACGACGCGCCGAAGGTGCTGTTTACCGACAGCGTGAAGGCGAGCAAGGACACGATCCTCATCGGGGAGCTGTCGAAGATCCTGAAGCAGAACGGGTGCAACACGGGGCAAAATCGGCTGTTCGCAACGCTTCGCGCGGAGGGGTACCTGATGCTCAACGGCGAGGGGAAGAACATTCCGACGCAGCGGGCGATGGAGATGGGGCTGTTTTTCGTGACGGAGACGACCATCAACCGTCCTGGGAAGGATCCGAAGCTGGTTCCCACGACGAGGGTGACGGGGAAAGGGCAGGTGTATTTCGTGAACCGGTTTTGCGGGAAGAAGGCGGAGAACGTGACGATGCTCGCCGCGCTCGCCGCACAGAGAGAGCAGGCGACGGCATGACGAATCTTCGGGGTGCGTGCCTGATGCGGGATTTTGTCGAGGACGTGTTTTTGACGCATCTGATCGCGTGGATGCTGGAGCGTTCCGGGAAGGATCCGGTGACGATCCGGGCTTTTGCGGAGAAAGAAAGACCCGACCTTGCGGTCGGGGTATCCAATGGCAGCCGGGAGCGGCAACTCCCGGCGACATTCTAGCACAAGGGGAGGTCGCACGATGGCTGTGAAAGAACATCCGCGGTTCACGGAACTCAATGACGGCTGGCTCGACGTTTTCTGCGACGGATGCCCGTCGGTCCGGTTCGTCGGGCAGTGCGACACAGATCCGGGGTGGGTGGAGTGCGCGACGGGTGTTGATGCGGAGCCGTGGAACGAGGAATGCATCCGGCACGATCGGTATCGGGAGATCGACGAACACCAGCGGGATATCGACGACCTGATCTTCGGGGAGGCGGTCTGAATGGAGGAATACGCGCTTTTGCAGCAGGCTCCTGATCCGAACGCGCAGGAGAATTGCACCCTGTCCGGCGTTCCGAACGAGGCGTATCACGCGGCGCGGGGCGTCAGCAAATCGGACCTGTCCGAGATTCTCGACTGGACTCCGGCGCACTGGAAGGCGCGGAAGGAGGAGCCGCACGAGGAGACGGACGCCATGCGTTTCGGAACGGCCCTTCACGCGGCGGTTCTCGAACCGGAGCGTTTCGCATCGGAATACGAGATCGCCCCCGACGTCGACCGGAGGACGAAGGCCGGGAAAGAGACGTGGGAGGCGGCGCAGGCCGGCGGGAAAATCCTGCTCAAGGCGGACCAGATGCAGGCTATCGGGCGGATGCGCGACAACATCCTCGACCTTCACGCCGTACAGGTGCTTCTGTCGTCCGGAGAGGCGGAGGTATCGCTGTTCGCGCACTTGACGGACTTTCACCCGCTGCGCGGGAAGTGCCGCCCGGACTGGCTGAACGCGGAGCAGTCCGCGATTCTCGACCTCAAGACTACGGTCGACGCGCGGCCCCAGAAATTCAACAAAGCCGTATTCGAGTTCCATTACGAGATGCAGGTTGCGTACTACTCGCACATCTACAATCTCCGGACCGGCGACACGCTCCGGGCGTTCGTGTTTGTCGCCGTCGAGAAGACGCCCCCGTACGCGGCCGCCGCGTACGTTCTGGACGCTCCTGCGATCGAGTACGGCGGCGTGGAGTGCAGACGGGCGCTCGATATATTCCAGCGGTGTTTCGCGAATGACGATTGGCCCGGATATTCGCGCCAAGTCGAGACGATCGGCCTGCCCAAATGGGCGACCGCCGCGAGTTTCTAAAAAACGAAGGAGGAATCGGCATGGAAACCGCAATCGCAACGCGCGATAACGACACGATAGATGTTTTTGGGAGCATATCCGGATTTGAGTCTGCGTGCAGGATGGCGAAGGCTCTTTCGTCGGCGAACATCGTTCCGAACGAGTACCGAAACAATCTTCCGAACTGCCTTGTGGCGCTCCAGCTCGCCGCACGGACGCACAGCGACCCGTTCATGGTCATGCAGAATCTCCATGTGATTCAGGGGCGCCCGAGCTGGTCGGCGACGTTCATCATCTCCGCGATCAACGCGAGCGGGCGTTTCAAGCCGCTGAAGTTCGAGATCTCCGGCGAGGGCGACGACCACGGATGTTTCGCATGGACGACGGATCGCGACGGGGATCGCATCGAAGGGCCGCGCGTGACCATGAGGATGGCGAAGGAGGAGGGGTGGTCGAGCCGGAACGGGTCGAAGTGGAAGACGATGCCCGACGTGATGCTCCGGTACCGCGCCGCGTCGTTTTTCGGCCGGATCTACGCGTCGGACATCCTGCTCGGAATGCACTCCGACGACGAGGTCTACGACGCGGAGATCGTCGGGGAGACCAAGGTAATTATGGGACCGTCGGTCCCGAACGACGTGTCGTTCCTGAACGGACCGGAGGAAACGCCGCAACTCCAGCCTGCCGATACGGGGGAGAAGCCGACGGCTCCGAAGGAACCCTTGAAGCCCGCTCCCGAGAAGCCCCGGAAACAGGCGAAGACCGACGACGAGAATCCCCCGTTCTCCGCGGTTCCGGACAGCATTCCGGCGGACGCTCCGGGGACGACCGATTCGCTGACCGAGCTGCGCGAGGAGAACGCACGCCGGGCGTCCGCGCTCGGATGGACTCCGGAGAACAAGCGCGCCCGCCTCAAGGCGCACAAGATCCACGGCGATTCCATCCTGCTGCTCGACCTGGACGAGTCCCGGAAGCTCTCGTTCGCTCTCGACGCGGAGGAGGCCGAGAGAAAGGAAACGGCGCAGCCCGAAGCCGTTCCGGTCGGGAGCCTTAAGGACGCCGCGTTCGGAGGGGAACAGGCGATTCCGCTTTCCGACGAGAACGGCGTCGCCTGATGCCGAAGGGGCGCGAACGACAGTTCTGACGGTCCGATGGGGGGCGGCGGAAAGATCTGTCGCCCCTATCGCGCATGTCTGTCGATCTACATCGGACTCCATGCAGGACGCTACTCGGTTGTCACGGTAACGTCACGCGTAACATTACGAAGGAGAGAAAACATGACATGGATACGGTCACATACCGAGCTGCGGGACCATCCTAAATCGAAAAAAGCCGCCAGGCTTCTGGGCGTTTCCGTGGCCCAGGTCATCGGTCATCTGCATATGCTCTGGTGGTGGGCCTCGACGTACGCTCCGGACGGCAACCTCTCCGACTATACGCCCGACGACATCGCGGATGCGGCAGGATGGGACGGAGACCCGGAAAGATTCATCGCCGGACTCGTGGAGTGCCGGTTCGGAACGAAGATGGGCTTCCTTGAATACGACGAGAACCACGACCTTGTCATCCACGACTGGGACCAGCACGGCGGAAAGGACATCGAGCGCCAGAAAGCGGACGCCGAGCGTCAGAGACGGTATCGGGAACGCATAAAAACGGACGTGGAAGACGACCGTCCGCATGACGTTACCGTAACGTCCGCGTCACGTGACCATGACGTAACAGGTGAGAGGAGAGGAGAGGAGAAGAGAGGAGAAGAGAGGAGAGGAGAAAAGGAAGGGGGATTTTCCGACGAAGAAACGCCGTCGGATGAATCCCTCCCAGGCGGAGATTCCGACTCCGCCCCTCCATCGCCCTCTTGCCCCATCCGGAAGATCGTCGAAATCTACCACGAAAAATGTCCGGCATTGCCCAGAGTGAAGGCGATGCACAAGGCGAGGGAGGAAATGCTCCGAACACGATGGCGCGAGGACGAAGACCGTCAGAATCTCGACTTCTGGGGCGCGTTCTTCTCGTCGGTCGCCGCATCTGATTTCCTGTGCGGCAGGGCAACGCCAAAACCCGGGAAGGCCCCGTTCGTCGCGGATTTCGAGTGGCTGATACGACCACAGAACTTCGCCAAGGTTCTCGAGGGGAAATACGACACGGAATCGAAGGTTGCGCCCGACGTCCCGTATGACGACATCATGCGCCTCTGGAATTCCATCGTCGCCGCTTCCGGCAAGAAGCCGGGGATATCGGAGATGCACTCTCTCCGGAGGGAGGCCGTCGCTCGGATCTGGAACGGAGTGCCCTCATGGGGAAAGATCGAGTCGTGGGAAAAGTTTTTCGTGTGGCTCTCCCGGTACCCCGGCTTTATGGATCTCAAGAACTGCGGCTTCGACTGGCTGTTGCAATACGACAACTTTGTGAAGGTGCGGGAGGCGACCTATGGAGCATAGCAGCCCTCTCATCATGCGGAAAAACGACGCCCCGAAAGAAATGGCCGGCGCTATCCGCGAAATCATTGCGGTCATAAAGCGCAACGAGACGCGGGGAATCGTGCGGCGCTCAGATGCGGAGCGATGGAACGAGGCGCTTGAATGGGTTCGGGAGACGTACCAGGACGCGCAGCTCGCCGATCTGGCGCCGGGATATCCCGAGCTGGCGAAGTTTCACTCGGAGATGCTGCTGGAACACCACTGCGACGAGTGCCACGGCTCAACGCCGTGGAACTGCAAAAAGTACCACGAGGGTATCCTGCTCCGGGACAACGACCACGACGGGAAGCACTTCGACCATGCGGTGATTTACGTCGCCTACACGACGCCGATACGCCGGTGCAACGCGTGGCAGGAATGGAACGCGAAACAGGCGGCGCGTACGCAAGTCGCGGAGCCCGGCCGGAAGCCGTTTGGCATCTAGGGGGAGGGGATACGCATGACGATTACCACGCCGGTGCTTCTCGTACGGGCGACGATTCCGGGATTGCCGCCGTCTGTGAATCACACGTACATGTCGTCGGGAAAGGGCCGGGTGTTCAAGGCGCGAACGGTGACGGAGTGGCAGGAGATGGCCACGCTTATTCTGCGGTCGAAACGCCGGGCCGGAGCGCCATGGGACGGGAAAGCGTGTTTCCTGTTGATCCTCGGAACGAAAGACCGACGCCGGATGGATTGCGACAACAGGGAAAAGGCGATTCAGGACTGTCTCGAACCGGCCGGCGTGATTGCGGATGATTCGCAGATCTGGACGCACGCGACGCGAAGGCGGATCCGGGCGTGCGCCGAGACGGAAATCTACGTCTGGACCGGAGCCGATCTTCCCGAAGGGGTGATGGAACTATGACGGCCGAGAATCATTCGATTATCCGCACCGCCCGCGCCCGTCTCTCCGAAATCCACGCGCTGATGCAGCGCACGTATCTCGATTCGGAACGGCGAGCACTCCGCGAGGAAGAACGGGATATCTATTCCCGGATAGATCTGGCTGAGAAGGAGATGAGGGCGAAGAACGAGCAGGCGCAGGGAGTGTTGGGGATATGAATGTCTTCCGAATTCCGGCGAAGGCGGGGGGCCGATGAATGGATAAACGAAAGCTGCTGTCCGAAATGATCTGCGAGATCATCTCCCCGTACGCGGCGGACGAGATGGAGCGAGCGGAGCTGAAGCTATCGTTCTATCCCGCGTGGAAGAGATATCTCGCCGTTCTGGATGAAACGATCGAATCCTCTTCTCGCGATCCATACTCCGAACGAGTGCAGGGCGGCGAGTCGGTCCCCGAGCAGGAGAGGATCGTTATCCACAAAGAGGGAAACCGTGAGTATCAACGGGTGTTGCGAAACATCAAGGCGATCGAGGATGGGCTTTTGACGCTTTCATGCCGGGAGCTTGAATTCGTGGGGGTGTATTGGTGGGACATGGGCCGGAAGGGAGATCACCGGCAGATCGCCGCCGACGAACTCGGCTGGGGAAGGAAGACGGTAGGGCGATGGAGAAAGACGTGTCTGCACAAGTTGATGCCCTTTCTTGAGAGCGTGGATACGATTCTCATCCGGGCGAGAGGTATGGAGGAATGCCTGCGGAATGAAAATGACCCTATCAGGGTCACGGTTTCATGTGGTATATGAGTACCATCGAAAATCATGAGAAGACGACGCGCCCCGC
>CAZVUT010000128.1:0-7895 GCA_964630155.1 uncultured Synergistaceae bacterium | reverse complement strand
GCGGCACGAGCGGGGCGAGAAACTCGTCCGCGAGGCGCGGCTTCGGCCAGGCCCCGAGCCCGCGGCGCTTGGCCTCATACAGTGTTCCCAGAACGTCCTTCGCGGATTTCGGGATCAGAAGGACCGTCCCGGCCGGGGGAAGCGCATCGGCTTCGGCGAGCCCGTTCGCGGCCGCAATGTTCAGCGGATCGATACCGTGGCGGTCGGCGACGCTCCGGACCGTATCGCCGGCCTTGACCTCGTACACCACGAATGGCTGTTCCGCCGCAGAGCAGGGGGCGCCCTGCGCCGCGAGCAGGAACGCCATCGAAAGAACCATCGCGAAACGTCTCATGCGACTCTCGACCTCCAGAGCCCGTGAACGGGCGTGAATGCGATTCAATTAGAATAGTATACGCTTTTTCCCCTCAGCGGGGGGCGATTCCTCTTCTTCGGGAGAACTGGAACGTCGCCGCTCGACACGACCGTATGAAAGCGGGGATAATACAAAAAATACGTCGAAGAAACGGGATGATGCGTGTGCTCGAAGCGACCTTTCCGATTCCCTACGCCGGGCTCGGCCCGGACGGACGGGTGAAATTTCCGGTTCTGCTCGATCTCTTTCAGAATATGGCCGACATGGACGCCCGGAGTATGGATATGTCCGTATCGAATTTGCTTCCCAGGGGCGTGAGCTGGGTGCTTCGCCGCTACCGGATCCGCGTCGGACGCTACCCCGGAGAGGGACGATCCCTCCACGTCACAACATGGCACGAACCGCACAAGAACCTCTATTCCATGCGGGCGTTCGAGATGCGCGACGACGACGGTCCGGTTGCGTCGGCCCTGTCGTGCTGGATCCTGATCGATATCGCGCGCGGGCGTCCGCTGCGTCTTGACCGGTGCGCGACGGAGCTGTACAACAGCACGGCCCGCCCGGTGGACGAAGACATGCCGGACATGCCCGCGTTCGAGGGGGAGGACTTCGAGGTTCCCTTCCGGATCCGGGCGTGGGATCTGGATATGAACGGCCACGTGAACAACGCCGTATACTTCGCCTGGGCCGCGGAGGCGGTTCCCGACGACGTTCTGCGCGACTGCTCGCTCGCGTGCGTCGAGGCGGAGTTCCTGAAGCCGACAGAGGGGCGCGGGCTTGTGCGCGTCCGGACGCAGGGGATGGAAGCCGACGGATCCTATCGCCGCTACCTGCATTCCGTCGTAGGAGCCGACGATGTGGAACGGGCGCGGCTTCTCACCGCGTGGAGTCTCTCCGGGAACGTCGCGGCGGCGCAATAACAATCCCGAGGGGGGAACCCGATACATGGAATCGATCTCTTTTTTCGATATTCCCGGCCTGCGCGTGGGGCACGCGCAGGATGAAGCGGCCGCGACCGGGTGCACGGTCGTCGTTTGCGAAGGGGGAGCGGTCGCGGGCGTCGACGTCCGGGGCGGCGCTCCCGGAACGAGGGAGACGGATCTTCTCGATCCGCGAAATCTCGTGGAGCGGATCCACGCGGTCGTGCTGGCCGGGGGGAGCGCGTTCGGGCTCGACGCGGCGTCGGGCGTGACGGAACTTCTGGAGCGGAGGGGAATCGGCTTCGA
This sequence comes from uncultured Synergistaceae bacterium, assembly GCA_964630155.1. Lineage (GTDB taxonomy): Bacteria > Synergistota > Synergistia > Synergistales > Aminobacteriaceae > CALFXN01. The sequence goes on along the minus strand of CAZVUT010000128.1, from coordinate 6,314 downwards.
CGTCGGCGTCACGAAGGTTCCGATCGTCTGTTCGGCCGTGCTCTTCGACCTTCTGTGCGGCGACTGGTCCCGTCGCCCCGACCGCGAAATGGGCCGCCGTGCGGCGGAAAACGCGCTCGACCCCGAATATCGCCCTGCGCTCGGTTCGGTCGGCGCGGGGATGGGGGCGACCGTCGGAAAGTTTCTCGGGAACGATTTCGCAATGCGCGGCGGCGTCGGCGCGTGCGCGTACCGCGTGGGGCCGGTTTCGGTCGGCGCGCTGATCGCGGTGAACTGTCTCGGCGACGTGATGGATCCGAAGACCGGGAACATCCTGGCCGGGGCGTGGGACCGCGAGAAACGCCTCTTTCCCGGAACGGAGGACGCGGTCATCGCGGCGCTCGCGGCGCTCGGGGAGAAGAAGAATATCTTCGCGGGAAACACGACCATCGGCGTTGTCGCGACGAATGCGCGTCTGTCGAAGGCTCAGGCGGGAAAGCTCGCCTCGATGTCGCACGACGGCTACGCGCGTTCCATGCGTCCCTCGCATACGATGGTCGACGGCGATACGATCTTCGCGCTGTCGACGGGCGATGTCGGGGCGGACCTGAACGCTCTGGGAGCGCTCGCCGCCCGCGCCGTCGAAGAGGCGGTCGCCGATGCGGTCCGTTCCGCCCGTGGAGGCTACGGGTTCCCGTCGGTTGCGGATATCGATCGCTGAACGGCCGGCCGCCGGACCGCGTCGTCGCGCGGCTCCGGACAACGTTTCACGAGACCGGGACCGCGCCTTCCCACGCGAAGCCGCCGTTGCGGAAGAGCGCGACGCAGAGGTTGACGACCTCCGGATCGAAAAGCGTTCCCCGGTTTTCCGAGACGAACTCGAGCGCCGCGTCGATGCCGAGCGACGGGCGGTAGGGTCTGTGGCTCGCCATGGCCTCGACGACATCGGCCACCATCAGGATCTTCGATTCGGGCAGGAGATCGGCTCCCGGCTTGCCGTCGGGATATCCCGAACCGTCGATCCGTTCGTGATGCTCCAGCACCATCCTCGCAAGCGGCCAAGGGAAGTCCGTGTCTTTCAGGATCTCGTAGCCCTCGAAGGGGTGCTGTTTGATCAGCGTGAACTCGTTGCGCGTGAGCGTCGACGGTTTGCTCAGGATTTCCGAGGGGATCGCGACCTTGCCGATGTCGTGGAGAACCGCCGCGATCCGGATGCCCTCGGCCTGTTCCGGAGAGAACCCCATCGCGAGGGCGATCCGTTCGGCCAGCAGCGCGACGCGTTGCTGGTGCCCCGCGGTATAGGGATCCCGTTTTTCCACGATCGTCGAGATGATGTGAACGGTTCCGTTCAGCGAGGCGCGCAGACGCGTGAGCAGCTCCGTCCGTTCGCGCTCGCGCCTGGCGGCTTCGGCCCACAGCGATTTTTTCTCCATCGCGCCGAGAATGGCGGAGCCGAGGCGCTTCGCGTGTTCCTTGATGACGTAGTCGGTCGCTCCGGCTTTCATGCACGCCACGGCCGTATCCTCGTTCATGGAGCCGGTCAGCAGGATCACGGGAACCATAGGATCGCGGGCGATGCTCAGGCGCAACGCCGTCATGCCGTCGAAGCGCGGCATCGAATAATCGGAGATGACGATGTCGGGGCGGAACTCCTCCATCTCCCGCAGAAAGTCGTCTTTCGTCTCGACTCTCCGGAACGCGCATTGCGGAATCTCGCGCGATATCTCCCGCTGGGCGAGTTCCGCGTCCGCAGGCATATCCTCGACCATCAGAATGCGCAGGGGCTCCTGCATCCGCCATGCCTCCTTTCGTTTCGATTCCCGCTTCGCTCCGGCGGGCGCGGAAGCGCCCCCTCCGGAACGCATGAACATTTTTTCCCGTAATCGGATATGATATAACAATACAGGAAAATCGTTCTTGCGTGTAGTGTTCTTCCACGTCATTTCCCGTTATCGCGCGACCTGGTCGCGTGGACGAGTCCTCGAAAAGGGGATGAGAACCACGACTGAGGATTTGAAACTCGCGAACCTCCAGAAGCTCGTGAAAGACGTGGAACAGCTCCTCTCCGGCGTGACCATACAGGAGCCCCCCAAACCCGCGCCCCGGGACGGGAGCTACAAAATTCGGGTCGACGCGAACCGGATGACCGCGTGGCTTGAACTCTACCCTGCCGTTTCGGAAGGGATTCCCGTGGATCTTTCGGAAGTCCTTCTCGCTCTCGAACGGGAACGTCTTCCCGCCGATCCCGAACGGGTCGGGCGACTCGTTGAACGGTGCAACAGCGGAGAGACGATCGTCGAGGACGACGCCGTCGTTCTCCGCGGAACGCCTCCCGCACACCCCGCCCCCGCGTCGATCCGTTTCCTGTGCGCGATGGAACGCACGCGCTCCTACGAGGCGGACACGGATCAGACCGTTGACTGGAAGAACATGTGGAACACCCCTATTGTCTCGCAGGACGACCCCATCGCGGTCGTCACGCTTCCGGTTCCGGGGACGGACGGCGTCGATGTCTTCGGCGCCCCCGTTCCGGCCGTTCCGGCGAAGGATCTTGGAATCGTCTACGGCCCGAACGTCGGGGTGACGCCGGAAGGAGGAACCGAACTTGCCGTCTCCCGCATCGACGGACAGCCCGTGTTCGACGGCCGACATCTGGATGTCGTCGCCGTCCTGAACGTCAAGGGCGACGTCGGCATGCACACGGGCGATATCGACTTCCCCGGCGCCGTCGTGATCGAACGTTCCGTGCAGCAGGGTTTTCGCGTCAAGGCGACGGGCGACGTCCAGGTCGGCGGGGGGGTCTTCAACGCGCGGATCTTCTGCGGCGGCGTCTGCCGCGTCAAGGGCGGCGTGATCGGCGACCAGTCCGTGATCCGGGCGGACAAGGGGGCGACGGTCGGTTTCGTGGAATACGGCTCCATCGTCTCCACGGGACGGATCGATGTTCTGGGGTATGCGCTCTTCTCCACGCTCAAGTCGAGAGACACCGTCTTCGTTCTCGGGAAGAACCAGCGCGGCGTGGTCGGCGGAATGGTCATGGCGCGGAACATGATCGAGCTCTTCAGCGCGGGGTCCATTCTCGAACCCGTGACGCAACTTCAGGCGGGGTCGGATCCGTTCGTCGAGGAATGGCTGAAGGACATCGCCGCCAAACGGACCGAGACGGAAGGGCTCAAGCAGCGCGTTGAACTCGCGCTCGCCTCGCTGAAGACGCGGACGCACGGCTTCCAGCCCGACAAAATGACCGCCGAAGACCGGAGGACGACTCTGGCCTTGGCGGAGCAACACAAAAAGCTTTCAAAGACGCTTGCGGAGCTTCAGTCGGCCGGCGAAGAGCTGAAAAGACGCTCTTCAAAAGCCGAAGGCGGCGTGTTGGCGAGAATACGCGTGCGGGACAAGGTCTTTCCGAACGTCACGCTGAACATATCCGGCCAGTCGCTGGTCATCCTGAAACCCGAACGTTTCGTCTCTTTCGCGATTGACCGGGAAGGACACATCCTTCGTGAAGCATTCAGATGAGCGGAGTGGAGGGTTGAGGCCATGGAGAGGATCTACGAAAATTTCAGGGGGGCGCTGCCGGAATCCGGAGAGATGAACGCTTCGCCGGAAAGGATTCACGACCTTGCGGGATCCCTGTTCACGCACATGACGGAAGGGCTTGCGCTGCACCGGATCATTCTGAAGGACGGGAAGCCCGCGGACTACGAGTTTCTGGACGTGAACCCCTCCTGCGAACGCGTTCTCGGGATCGTGCGCGACCGGATAGTCGGCAAACGCGCAAGCGAATTGCTGGGAGATCCCGTCCCGTATCTGTCGATTTACGCGAGAGCGGCGCTCGAACAGGACTGCACGCGCTTCATGGCGCAGTACGAGAAGATCGGCAAATATCTCGACATCTCCGTGTTTTCCCCGGCGCTCGGCTATTTCGCCACCATCCTCAGCGACGTGACCAAACACGTCCTCGCCGAACAGGAGCAGGAAAGCCTGAAACAGTATCTCGAGAGCGTCATCGATCACGCGAACATCTGGTTCGAGGTGCTCAACGAGAACCGCGAGCCCGTCATCTGGAACCGCGCGGCCGAGATCATCAGCGGCTACGCGCGCGGCGAGGTCGTCATGGCGGGGGGGGAATTCCGCGAATGGCTCTACCCCGATCCGGTCTACAGGGCTGCCGTGGAATCCCGCCTCCGGATACTCGCAGGCGAGGAGGGAACGTCGGAGGATTTCATCTCGACGATCCGGACGAAGTCGGGCAAGAGCCGCCACATGCGCTGGACCGTCCGGAACCTCTACCAGGTCCCCGGAGGGGAGGCGACCGGGATCATCCTCGTCGGACGGGACATCACCGCGCAGAGCGAGACTGAGTCGGCGCTCCGCGAGAGCGAGCGGCGGTACAGCAGCATTTTCCACAAGTCCCACGCCGTCATGTACATCGTGGATCCGAAAACCGGCCGGTTTGTCGACTGCAACGCCGCGACGACCCGATTCTACGGCTACACGAGGGAAGAGTTCCTGAAACTCGGCACGCGCGATCTGAACGCCGGATCGCTCGATGAGGATTTGCGGCAGCGGCTTCGTGAGGCGTCGCGGGAACCTCGAAGGTACGTCCTGTTGCACCGGCTATGCGATGGTTCCTCCCGCAGGATGGAGGTGTTCACGGGCCCGGTCGAAATGGAGGGCGCGACGATGCTCTTCTCGATCGCCCACGACGTCACGGAAAAGTACGAAGCCGAGGAGGCGTTGCGGCAGGCGAAGGAGGATCTCGAACGGCGCACCCGGATCATCGAGGACCTTCTCGCCGAATCCGAAAATCAAAAAGACCGGGTCCGCACGCTCATGAACGACGCGATCCTGCTGACGACGAAAGTCCTCGAACTCCAGGACTGTTCGGAATCGGGACACGACCGGCGCGCCGCGATGCTCGCCGAAGCGGTCGCGAAAGAACTGGAGTATGGCCCGGAACGGACCGACCTCGTTCGGGCCGCGGCGATGCTCCACGATATCGGGATGATCGCGGTCCCGCCCGACGTGCTGAAGAAATCCGGCGCGCTGACGCCGGAGGAACGCGCCCTCGTTCGCCGGCATCCTTCCGAGGGGGGGAAGATCGTTGAAGGGGCGGGCTTTCCCGCGCTGCTCCCGCGGATCATCCGGGAACACCACGAGCGCATGGACGGCTCCGGGTATCCGAACGGACTTTCAGGCGACGAGATCTGCGAGGAGGCCCGGATCCTGGCCGTCGCGGACGTCATCGAGGCCATGACGTCGGATCGCCCGTACCGCCCGGCCCCCGGACTCGACGCCGCGCTCGCCGAAATCGAGGCGCGCCGGGGCGTGCTCTACGATCCCCGCGTCGCCGACGCGTGCGTCACGCTGTTCCGGGAAGGGCGCTTCTATTTTCCGCCGGCGGCGGACTGACGAAGGAACTCCGGGAGGGCGTCCGGCCGTGGAGCTGCGGGTATGAAGCGTACGGAACGGGTGTTCCCGCGCTCTTTCATTATCGTCATCCTGCTGCTCGAAGGACTCATCCTCATGGGCGGGCTGGTCTTCCACCGTGTCCGCGAAGAGCGCGTCCTGGCCGACGTCCGCAACGAGCTGTTCGCCGTCGCGCGGCTCAAGGCCGAGCAGATCGGCCTCTGGCGGAGAGAACGGCTGGGCGACGGGGGGATCATCATGGAGAGCCCCTTCCTCGTCCGGGAGGCGGAGCGCCTGTTCGCCCAAGGGCAGGACGTCGACGTCGACGCTGCCGCCGCCGAAACGATCCGGACGATCCTCCGGCGGTTCCGGCTGTACTACGGCTATTCCGATATCCTGCTTCTGAACCCGGAAGCCGATCCGGTTCTGGGCATGTCGGGAACGCCGGCGACGCTGCGCCCCGAAGTCCGGTCCGCGGCTCTCCGAGCTATGGAAAGCCGAACGCCCCTTTTCGTCGATCTTCACGAAGCCGCGGCGAATGAACCCGTGTGCGGCGTCGTCGCCCCGCTGCTCCTGCGGCGCGGAGAAGCGACCGATGCAATCGGCGCCGTGTTTCTCCGGATCGATCCCGGCGAATTTCTCTACCCGATGGTTCAGGCCTGGCCGGTTCCCAGCCGGACGGCGGAAACGCTGCTCGTTCGCGGAGACGGCGATTCGGTCCTGTTCCTGAACGAGCTTCGCCACAGAAAGGAGACGGCGCTGCGGTTCCGCATCCCGCTGGAGCGGGGGGATGTTCCCGCGGCCGCCGCGCTCCGGGGACGGGTTGGCTTCATGCGCGGGCCGGATTACAGCGGCGTCCCGGTGCTGGCCGTGATCGAGCCGCTTCCGTCGATGTCGTGGTTCCTGATCGCCAAGATGAGCGA
>CAZVUT010000127.1:4074-8007 GCA_964630155.1 uncultured Synergistaceae bacterium | reverse complement strand
GCGGAATGCGGCGCTCATACCGGAAAACTCAAGCCCCGATATCTGTGTGTTGAGCGTCGACGCCTTCGCCATGCTCTCCTGAAGGTACTTTTGCGCCTCCGCCTTCGGGATCAACCCCCGAGCCGCCGCCTTCGCAACCTTCGACGCCGGGTCGGTGATGTCGGAAATCTTCGAGCCGAGTTCCGATATCGCCTGTTTCGCCGCCTTCGCCTCGTCATAAAGCGACTTGAACGATTTGAGCAACGCATCCATCCCCGGGACCTTGCCGACAAGCTTTTCCATCTCCTTGACGAGCGCGGCAAGTCCTGCCGGTCCAAGCGCCTTTTCCAGGTCCTTCACGATCTCGGAGCTTTTCCCCTTGATGGAGTCTGCGACTTCCGAGTACACCGATGTCGCATTCAACCCGAATTCAGAGATCGCCTTATCCGCCTTCGAGAACTCGGTCTTAGCCATATCCGTGATGCTTTTGATCGCAGCGGTAAGGGGCGCGGAGAACGCCGTGGGAGTTGCCTTATTCCCCCACTCCCACTTGATTCGCCCCATCGTCTCGGCGAGATCGTTCTGAACCGATTCGGCCATCTTCGACGCTTCGTACTGAATCGCTTCTTTTGCGTTCTGCGCCCGGATCTTCGCCCACTGCGCGGACTGTTCGTCCGCGGTCATGCCGCTCCCGAGGATCCCTCCGCCATTCGGGCCGGAAAAGGTCGGCATTCTGGAGACAGTCTCGATCGTTCGTTCTATTTCTTCTCTGGTCCCCTTAAAGTTCTTTTCCGCCCAATGCGCCAGGTAAACGAGTGATCCCAATCCAAGGATCAAGAGCGATGTGGGGGATACCAGCGATCCCAAGGTCGTCAACCCATAAAATAAGCCGGATATCGGGTTCGACGCCCCCCGCATCGCCGACGACATGATCGTCGTCGCCCCGGCGATGCCCTTAATGCCGAAGGTCAGCGGCCCGGCGAGTTGCGCTCCGAGCGCCCACTTCGTCCAGAACGAGCCGGCCAGCGCCAGCCCGAGCGAAATCCCCTTTAGAGCGATAGCTGCCTTCGCCAGCGAGACGACCCATCCGTTCGAGGCAATCGCCACGCCCGCCTTCCCGATCGCCTCGGCGAAGTTTATCGCTCCGACGCTCATGGAATGGAATGTGGAGATTGTTTCCTTATACGATCCCGACGACATCCATTCGTCCATCGCCCCGCTGAAAACACGGGCTTTGGTCGTCAGTTCGCCGAAGAACGAGCCTACGCCCGAACCGGCAAGATCCTGTTTCAACAGCTTGAACTGCCCGCCGATCGTATCGGTGATTCCCTTCCAGGTGTTCTTGTTCCGCTCCATCGCGCCGGTGTAGTTCATGGTAATGACGTCCAGAATCGCCTTGCGTACCGATTCGACGTCCTTCTCGACAACGAGCCGCACCTCTCCGCTCTGGACGATCGCCTGTTTTCCGGTACGATCGACCATGATTCCGAGATTTCGGAGCGGTTCCGTCTCGGCCGATATGATTGCGGACGTGACATCGCGCATGTCCCGCCCCATAACGGAACTCAAATCGGCGACGGCCTTGACCGCCTCTTCGGCGTTCTTGACAGCCGCGGCCTTCAGTTGCACGAAGGACGCGATCGCTTCCGACGTGTCCACCGGGTTGATTGCCGCCCATCGGTTGATGCGGCTGAACAGCTCGTCAGCTTCCCGTTTGTCCTTGACGACCGCCCGGAGCCGGGTTCGGTACCCTTCCATTTCCGAACCGGCTTCGACAAGCATGCTGGCGCCGCGTCGGATGGCTTCGAAGGAGAACAGCCCAGCGACGGCGTATTTCGTCTGCGCGAGCAAACTGTCGAATCGACTCAATCCGCCATGTGCGGAGGCGAGCCCGTGACTGAAATTCGCGGAATCGAGATTCAACGATGCAAAGAGACTTGCGACTTCCACAAGCTACACCCCCCATCCGGCGAGAATCGATGCGAGTTCGGCGGGATTATCCACCCTTCGGGCTTCTTCCTGTTCCGGGATGGATGGAGCCCCATGAACCGCGACGAATTGCGCCTGCGCCTCTTCAATCCGGTACCGCGAGAGGTTTCGATTCAAATACGCGAAATGCCGGAATTCCATGTCGAGCACTGTCGAAGGGGCGAGATTGTAGCCATAACACACCCTGCCGACGGCGTCATCGAAATCGACGGGAACGGCTGAATCGCCGCCCCCGTCCGTCAGTTTTTTTCAGGCTCCACCTCGAATTCCTGAAGAAGAAACTTGATCAGCGCGTTCAAAGCCTCCGGCGTCAGCTCGTACAACTGCTCTGTCGGGAAGTCGGGCAGATACGTCGCGACGATGAAGCATGTCAACTCGTCCCGCTTCGCGACGTCGCCGCCCTGTTCCACGTCGAGCCCGCGCTTGATCAGCGCCGCCTTCTCCCTGACCGTTATCGGCTTGACGTTATATGTCGCCCCCTTGAGAACGACGGTGCGCGTCGGCTCGAAGAAGGCGTCAAGAATCAGTTTATCGGACATCGACTATGCCTCCGTCGTGGTGGTATCGCCGATAACAAGCGTCTTCCCGCTCGTATCCGGGAATGCTTTGAATTCCAGGGTGATGATCTTCGGGTTCTCCTTCTCGTATGTGACGTCGAATTTTCCGACCGGGATAGCCGCGGGGAACCAGACGTCCATAGACTTATCCGCGTCTTCGCGGTTTGTCGGATGCAGAATCAGCGAATTTGCGTAGTCGTTGAGATCTTCGTTTGCAGCCGACTCGACAACCAATTTTTGCTTCCCACCGGTCAGGAACGTCGCAGCCATCGCCGTGACAACCCCCGCACCGGTGTTCTCCGCTGCGTTCGCTACGGTGACGAGCGCAGCGGCCGCCGTGCTGTTCTCGATCGCGGTTTTTACCTCGCTCGCGAGCGCCGTGACGGCGAAGTCAGCGTACTTGAGCGTGACCGCAATCGCCTTGCCGGACACCGCGACGGAGCAGGATGCTGTAGCTGTCCCGGGATCTATATACTGGATGCTGATGTCGTTTCCGGGACCGCGATTGTCCCCGGTCGTCTTCGCCGTGAAGACGAGGTCGTTGTTTTCCCCGGTGAGATTTGTCGTCAGCGTCGCCTTGTTCGTGTAGAGCGTCGAGCCGGGGAGTGCGAAGCCAAGAACTTCGAGCGTAAATTCTGCGAGGGGAGCGGATACTGTGATCGGACGCTTCGTGATGTTCGTCTTCACCGGATCCGTTTCCTGATCGACCTCGATTTCCGTTGTCTGCGTATCGACGGCCAGCTTTACGCCGCCCTTTGTCCATCCCAGGTTCGTCTCGGAACCGAGCGTTCCGAATTTCACCCAGCACGGGCCTATATCGACATGTTGGATGTCGGGCATGTGTCATTCACCTAACCTTTCCCATGACGCCACGGCGTCAAAGTTGAATACAAATAAATGGCGCTTCTCCTCGCGCCCCAGATACGTCGGCGACTGTCGCGGGATGATCGAAAAAACCCCGTCGGGGCGTCCGTCCGCGAGCGCTCGAAACGCAAGCCACGCAATCTCATTCCCGTCGGCGTAGTCCTCGTTTCGCACGGCAATTTGAAACGACTCCGCGCTTATCGGAAGGTCCGAGTCCGGAGCGCTTGCGTATGGAGCGATCGTCACGCACTCCGGGATGTCCGGGGCCTCCAGCATGTAGCAGTTCTCTATTCCGGCGGCAACGAGCGCCGCATGGAGCGATTCGAGAAGCGTCATCTCGATCCCTCGATTTTCTTTCGCGCTCGCGCGAACATCCGATCACGCCGCGCCCATGTCTTCACCAGGGCACGCTCCAGCCATTTCGGGCCACCGACAGCGGGCTTCGGGATCCGCTTCCCCTTCGTGTTGTATTTCCAGTTCCGGGGCTTCCAGGTCAGGTCCTCGTGAAGTCGCGTGGCGTATGGGGTGCTGTAGGAGACAAAGA
>CAZVUT010000127.1:0-3974 GCA_964630155.1 uncultured Synergistaceae bacterium | reverse complement strand
CGAGGGTCAACCGGTCCCCGACCTCAAGGGCCGACGTCGCGTACACGTCGATCGTCGTCGCACTCGAATTCCCAGCGGCATCGACGATCCTCCGGACGTTCCGCACCCACCTGCACGGAATCGCCGCTCCGACACTCAAGATCGGCTCACCGCTCGTCGTCCATCCAGTCGGCTGCTGCCAGAGGCATTCCTGTTTCAGAAACGCGGTTAACAGCGCCATCGGCGATCACGAATCCTTCCGCACTTCACCGCGCCGCCCGCGCCGGAAACAAGCACCCACGCCTTTGGTGCGATGTGCGAAGGGCGCTTTCCCCGGTCGTACGATTTCGAGATGTCGCCGATTCCGAACGAGGACACACCGTTCCGCGCAAGCTCCGCCTCATCGCCGATCAGCCAGAGCGCCTGTTCGTAGACGGCATACTCGTAGCCGGATGACTCCGAATAGCCGGAGAAATCATCAATCGCCGACTGAAGCGCCCGTTGCCTTCGGTCCGCGTTTGCGGCGGCCCACGTTTCCGCTCCGATCCTCGCCGCGTGGTACAGATCCGCCAGTTCCAGACTCGGGGTCGTCATGGGTCACCTCCTTGAGTAAAAGAAAAGCGACGCCCAAACGTATCAGGCGTCGCCCATCCTCTTCGTTTCGTTCGACCACATCCCCGGGTCGGTGGCAACCGTCTCCGCTCCGGGTGTAGCCGGTCAGTTGCAGGCGCATGATGTTCCTACGACAGCACCGTTGCGATGAAAACGGCGTCGGCCATGCTGAACGTGGGAATCGCCGTCGCCGCGACCTTGGTCCAGATAGCGGGGGGGTCGTCGTCGCTCGTTACCGTCGAATAGAGTCCGGAAATCTCCGTCGCGGACAGCCCAGCGTCGCTCATAAGCGCTTCCGCCGTCGGCCCGTAGAGCGTTTCTCCGAGCGGATCCGGAGGGAGAAGCAGGAACAGCGAATCATCGAGGAACCGAGCCGTGGTGTACGTTCCCGCGGCAGCTTCGATCCGGTATTTCTGGTTGTACTGCGCGATCTGCGGCAGCTCCATCTGCGCGAGCAGGGTGTTGACCTGCGCAAGCGTGATCATGATCGTGCTGCCGGATTCGCCGTGAATCATTTCGCGGATCTGCTGACTCTTGAGCAGCGCCGCGACGACCGTGTTGCTCGTGAGCGCCCGTGTGGGCCGGATGCCGCTATCGTCGACGATCTTTTCCGTCCACGTGGCGATGTCGTCGACCGGCGTAGCCGTCGCGCCGGCGCTCCAGAGCGCAGTGCTCTCCAGAGTATCCTTGTGCGTCGAGTCGACGCCGTAGTCGACGTTCAGGACGACTCCGTTTTCCGCAAGCGTGAGCTTGCCGGTAGACAGCGCCTCAATGCACAGCCCCTCGACGCGGGCATGAACGGAAGCCGTCATCCGGTCGAGATCGTTGAAGACCTCGTTCCGGACGGTGTCCATGTCCCCGATTCCTTCGCGCCGAAGCGCGATCAGGTACCGCTCGTCGAGGTTGATCTTCCGTTTGATCGCGGGAATGGATCCCTCGACCTTCTGAAAGCCTTCGCGCGATGCGATCGGCGTTTCCGCGCCGAACGTCTGCAACGTCGCCATGACTGGCAGCTTGTTTTGCGACTTGAAATACTCGATATCGAGCGTGTTGACATTCTTCACCGGAAACAGCGTCGGCCCGATGTAGTCCTGGGGCTGCTTCGCCCGGACATACGACAGCGTGGTCTTGACATCAAAAAAGTCCAGCAGCTGCCGGACTTGGTTGACACTCGCCATATTGGGTTCTCTCCTTTCCCTACACGATAGTGATTCCGGTCAGGACGGCCTTGACTTCGTCCTGCACGACAGCCGGAAGTCTCGCGGCCCTGACGCGGGCCTGATCGACCGCCGAAGCGCAGATGTCGCCATCGGTGCAATCGACGTTCTCCGCGAGCATGCAGCTCGGGGTGACAACCCAGTCCACCCCTCCGGCAAGCGCCGTAGCGGACACAGCAGCCACCGCAGCCGCCCCGGTCGACCCGGTGACGCCCGCCGCAAGAACCATGTCCTTCGCGATGAGATGCGCGTTGACGGCCGCAATGACTTCAAGCGCCGTGCTGGTGATCGTTCCGGTGCTTCCCGTCGCCAGAGAGACGGAAACGGTATCCCCCAGAATCGACACGGCCAGAGATGCGCTGTTCGCGGACGGGTCGACGAGCGCGACCTTGATCGCATTGCCGATGGTCCCCTTCGTCTTCGCAGTCCATTTGATCCGGTTGTTGTCCGCAACAACCCCGGTCTCCTTACTCGCCGCCACCTTGTCGGTGAGCGGCTTGTACTTCCCGGTGCTTCCGTCCTTTCCCATGACCTGCCCGGCGTTCAGGAGTCGTTCCCCGTTCACCGCGGTCACGGACGTGTAATCGATGGTGATTCCGCCCGTCAGAAACCGGCGATGGGCGCTGTCCCAGATGGACGACTCGTCGCCGATGGTCGTTGTGGTCAGTCCAAGTCGCATATTTCTTCCCCCTTTAAAAAAGTTCGACGAGCACCCGCGCCGTTGCGTCGGTCGTGCTCGTCAGCGTGATTCCCGGTATGGCCCTCGCGTTCAGGACCCCCGAGTAGCCGGAGAACGAATCCACCGGCACCGTGATCGCCTCTTCGCCGAATCCGAGCGTGAGCGTCCCGGTCTTCGCCCAGACCGTGATATTCACTTCGCCGCTCCAGTCGGAGCGCGTCGTCTCGAATTCGACCTCTTCCGTGTAGCTGTTCGCGGCGTTCAGAACTACGTCGCCGCAGAACATGATTCCCTTCGTCGCGCTCATGATTCCGCCTTCTTCCACGGGTCATATCCGCCGGTCGGAGCGTTCCGCTTCGCCCGCTCGTCATGGATCCGTTTTCCGCGCTGTTCCGGCGTTTCGTCGGGGAGCGGCTTTGGATTCGTCGGGTCGCCGACCTTGACCGGCGGTTTCGCAACCACCTTCGCGAGTTCCGCCACGTCGGCGGCGATCTCCTCCGGAGTGGTCCCGAGCACCCGGCTCCAGAGCGACGGGGCGAGCCCCGCCTTTTCGAGCGCTTCCCGTTTCGCCGTTTCGAGTTCCTTTGCGGCGAGTCGCGTTTCCGCGTCGAGCCGCTTCTGTTCCGCTTCCTCCGCCCGCCGTGTTGCCTTTTCGAGTTCCGTCTTGTTGGCCGCTTCGAGTTCGTCGAGCTTCGCAGCTTTCGTTTTCAGCTCGTCGAAACCGTCGTACTTCTTCCGTTCGCGGGCGAGCCGGTCTGTGACGATCTGGTCCAGTTCCGCCTGCGTGAACGTCTTCCCCGGCTGTGTCTGTGGCGTGCTCTCCGGCGTGCCGTCGCCGGTTTCGTTGCCGAAAAACTGGAGATCGAATCTGTTCATTTGCAGCTCCTTTCCCCGGTTACCGTTCCGGGTGACGTCGATTTATGGGCACAAAAAAAGCCGCCCCGAAGGCGGCTCGTTCTGGCGGTTACTCTTCCTCGTCCTCATCCTCGTCAGGTTGCAGATCGTCCACCGACAGGTCGATTCCGACGAGATTGTTTACTGCGATAAGGTCCATCATCATGGCCCTGTCCAGCGACCGAAGCAGATAGGCCGGACAGAGTGTCTGCAACCGCTTCGGCCATCTCATGCGTCACCCCCTGATAGATGCTCTGCGCGGCCGTCAATGCGATCTCCCGTACCTCTGCGTCATCGCTCCGGTCGAATATCATCAGCAGCGCGTTTTCAAGCCGCCGGATGTGCGTTTCCTGCACGGCTCGGGCACCCGCGTCGATCTCCGCGAGCGAGTAATTCGCCTTTTTCAGCTGCGCGATCTCGCGTTCCTGCGCATGCGTCCGGGCGACCAATATCCGGTTGCCCTTGCGCAACGTGTCGAGCAGTGCCTTCAGCTCGTCGAATTTCGCTTTCCAATGCTCAAGCGCTTGTCGATAATGCTTCGCGCCTTCATCGCTCAATCCGTCGCCTCCGTTCGTCGGCCGCCGAATCAGCGG
>CAZVUT010000126.1:0-8053 GCA_964630155.1 uncultured Synergistaceae bacterium | reverse complement strand
ACTTCCTGGGCGAGTTCTACGCCGACCATGTGAAGCGCTACAAGAAGCGCCCCATTTACTGGATGTTCTCCAGTCCCAGGGGCAGCTTCAACGCGCTGGTCTATATGCACCGCTACCGGCCGGATACGGTGAGCGTGGTCCTGAACGGCTATCTGCGTGAGTTCCGCGCGAAGCTCGCCGCCCGCAAGAGCCATCTCGAGGCCGTGAGCATCAGCGCGAGAGCCTCCCAGGGCGAGAAGACGAAAGCCCTGATCGAGATCGGCGACGTGAACAAAATTCTTTCCGAGCTGGAGGGATACGAACGCGAGGTGGTGTACCCGCTGGCCGCGGAGCGCGTGGAGATCGACCTCGACGACGGCGTGAAGGTCAACTATCCGAAGTTCGGTTCGGCGTTGAAGAAGATCCCCGGCCTGGATGCGGCGGAGGACTGAACGATGAAACTGCGGGAAATTTTCCTGAAAGGGTTTAAATCCGTTGACGGAGCGGAGGGACAGACGCTTTCCCTTGGCGATGTCACCGTGCTTTTGGGCGCCAACGGCTCGGGGAAGAGCAATCTGGTTTCGTTTTTCGCGATGTTGCATTCCATGACGACCGGGACGTTGCAGCAATTTGTGGGGCGGCAGGGCGTCAGCCGATTGCTGTTTTACGGGCCGAAGCAAACGGAATCCATCTCGTTCGAGCTGCGATGCGAATCCGGCGACGCCCGCCGGAGCTACGGGGCGACGCTTTCGTACGGACTGCCGGATCGGCTGTTCATCGGCGACGAGACGATAACCATTCAGAGAGCGGGTGACGCGTCGCCGGAGGCGTATTCCCTGGGGAGCGGCGGCTCGGAGTCCGGACTGAAGAAGGACAAAAGGCCGGCCGGCAAGGAGTTGTACGCTCTCCTGTCCGGCGTACGGACGTATCAGTTTCACGATACGTCGGATACGGCGAAGATCAGGGATCGCGGCTACGTTGACGACGCCGGGGGGTTGCGCGGCGACGCGGGCAATCTGGCCGCCTTCTTGAAAATGCTTCAAGGGAACGACGAGTACGAGAAGTTTTACGAGCGCATCGTCCGGCGCATCCGTCGCGTCATGCCCCAGTTCGGGGATTTCGATCTTAAGCCGGTTCCGGGCAATGAGGATTATGTCCGCCTGAACTGGAAGGATTCGTCCGGAAGCGGGTATCTCTTCGGTCCGGATCAGATTTCGGACGGCTCGTTGCGCTTTATGGCGCTGGCGACGCTGCTGCTTCAGCCTGCGGAGCTGCTGCCGGGCGTGATCGTTCTGGATGAGCCCGAGTTGGGGCTTCACCCGGCCGCCATCGCGGAGCTTGGAGGAATCGTTCGCTCCGCCGCGCAGAAGACGCAGGTCGTTCTGGCGACACAGTCCACGCGATTGATCGACGAGTTTCCGCCGGAAGATCTTGTGATCGTCGAGCGCGATGAAAAAAAGCGGAGCACGGTGTTCCGGAGGCTCGACGCCGAACGGTTGAAAGACTGGCTCGATCGCTACAGTCTTTCCGAACTGTGGGAGAAGAATGTGCTCGGGGGGCGGCCATGATCCGTCTGCACATCACGGCCGAGGGACAGACGGAGCAGTCGTTCGCGAAGAAAGTGCTCGCCCCGCATCTGGCGGAGCGCGGCGTTTACGCCGACGCCCGCTGTGTTCTGACGAGCAGGGACAAACGGGCTGCGAAAGGGCATCGCGGCGGACTTGCGAGCTACGAAAAGGCCGAAAGGGATATCCGGACCTGGCTCAAGGAAGACGATCACGACGAGTGCCGGTTTACGACGATGTTCGACCTCTATGCGCTGCCGCATGATTTCCCGGGGTACGCGGAAGCCGGAAAGGCGTCGGATCCCTATGAACGGGTGGAAATTCTCGAACGGTCGATGGCCCGGAACATAGACGACAGACGATTCATCCCCTACATTCAGCTCCACGAGTTTGAAGCGCTGATTCTCGCCGATCCGCGGAAGCTGGACTGGGAGTACCTGGAGCATGACGCCGCGATTGGCGCCCTGATTTCCATGGTGGGGAATCGGAATCCGGAACTCATCGATGACGGTCCGACGACCGCGCCGTCGAAGCGCATCCTCAAGGTGATCCCGGAATATGACAAGGTTTCGTCCGGCGTGGCGATCGTCGAAAAAATCGGTATCCCCGCTCTCCGGGCGAAATGCAGACATTTCGGCGAGTGGGTGTCGGGTTTGGAACAGCTCTCGGGGGGCGCTCGATGAACGACCGCATCCCTCAGGCACTGAAAAGACTCTTCGACCGTCACCGGATCGTCTTCTGGTACGACGCCAAACGGGAGTTGCGCGGCGACTTCGAGGCGCTGTCGCTGCCCGGCGTCGAAAAGCTGGAACTGTCCAACAACGAGTTCGGCGTCAAATACCGGGTCCTGCGGGAGCGCCCGGAGCAGAAGTTCCTGCTCTATCGTGAAGGGCCTCAGCCCTCCGATACGGAAAACTGGCTTCTGGACGTTCAGCTGGCCCACGGCGAATTCCGGACCGACCAGGCGGCGATCTGGCTTTCGGAACTTGAACTTGGCCTGGAGTTCGCGGACCTGACGCAGGACCATGCGGAATTCTTCCGCGCCGCAGATCGCAGGGATGCCCTCAGGAAGCGTTTGAAGGCCGACGACACGGCCGGAAAGATTCGCCTGAAGATGCTGGCGGTCTGCGCCGGCAGCGAGCCGCACGTGGATTCGGTTCTGGAATGCCTTTTGCAGGAGCTGGCCGAGGGCGCGGAAGAGAAGATCGCACTGGTTCGCCGGTGCGCTCTTGACGGTTTCCTCTGGGAGCAGATGGCCCGCTGCTATGGCTATATCTCCGATAAACCGGGCGTCCGCGATTTCGCCATCGAGCTGTTCAAGTCGTGTTACGCCATGGGAACCGACGGTCAGGTGAGGCTGACAGGCGATGCGCTGGTGTTTCTCAGGCGCTGGAAGGACAGCCGTCAGTTCGAAAGGGCTTTTGAAACGCTTTCGGCGGAATGCGCCGATGTCCTCGGCATCGAGCGGGACCTTGCGAAGCGTGATTTCCGGGACCTGATGGGACTGGACTATTTCCGCCTGATCGACCAGAAGATCATCGGCGACCTGGTGCGGGGCGTCGCTTCGCGCACGGTGCCCGGCGGCGATGTGTCGCTCTGGGTGCGACAGCGGCGACAGAGTCACTGGCGCCGTGAATTCCGGGATCTGTACGAAGCGATCGACTACGCCGCACGGTTTCTCCATGCCCTGGGCGAGGCCGCGCTCGACATGGGCGGCCTGACCGAAGGGGTGCAGCGATATGGCGCCTTCTGGTTCCGGATCGACCAGCTGTATCGAAAGTTCACCTATCATGTCCGCGAGTCGGGACAGGCATCGCTGATGAGCGATCTGGCCGGACAGATCGAAAACCTGTACTCCAATACCTTTCTGCTGAAGCTCGGCGACCGGTTCCAGACGTTTGTGGACGCGGCGCCCCGGTGGGAAGCCCTTCCCGTTCGGGGACAGGGGGAGTTTTTCGAGCACTGGGTCCGGCCGTTCCTGCGAAAGGACAACAAAGTGTGCGTGATCATCTCCGACGGCATGAGGTACGAGATCGGCGACGAGTTGCTGAGCCTCATACGCCGGGAGGACCGCTTCAGCGCGGAGCTGGAGCCGGCGCTTTCGATGCTGCCGAGCTATACCCAGCTCGGAATGGCGGCGCTCCTGCCCCACACGAAACTGGCGCTCGCGGACGACGAAACCGGAACCGTTCTGGTGGACGGTCAGAGTTCGCAGGGAACGGCCAATCGCGTCAGGATCCTCGGTCAGGTTCCGGGCGTCCGGGCGACGGCCTGCAAGGCCGAGGATCTGATGGCCATGAAGGCCGACGATTGCCGGGCGATGGTGCGCGACCATGACGTGATTTACGTCTACCACAACCGGATCGACGCCGCCGGCGACAAGCGGGAGTCCGAGGAACTGGTTTTCGAGGCGGCGGAAGAGACGTTCAAGGATCTGATTCTTCTGATAAAAAAGCTGACAGGGGCCAATGTCAATAATCTGCTGGTGACATCGGATCATGGGTTCCTCTACCAGAACAGCCCCATCGACGAGAGCGACTTTTCCGGATCCGACGCAAGCGGCGAGCGGGTTTTGTACCGTGACCGCCGCTTCGTGCTTGGCAGGGGGCTTGTTGCGGCGCCGGGCCTGCACACGTTTTCTTCTGAGCGGCTCGGTCTCGCCGGTGGAGTGGAGGTTCAAATTCCCAGATCGATCAACCGCTTGCGCCTGAAGGGTTCGGGCAGCCGCTACGTGCACGGGGGCGCATCGTTGCAGGAGGTTGTCGTCCCGGTCCTCAGGATCAACAAGAAGCGTCAGAGCGATGTCAGCGCGGTCGAGGTGGATATCCTGCGCGGAGCCGGATCCGTGATTACGTCCGGGCAACTGGCGGTGACGATGTATCAGACGGAGCCGGCGACGGACAAGATTCAACCGCGTGTTCTGCGCGCCGGGATCTATACGGAGAGCGGCGATCTGATCTCCGATCGCCATGACCTGACCTTCGATATGGGGTCGGACAATCCCAGGGAACGCGAAATTCAGGTGCGGTTCGTGCTGACCCGAAAGGCCGACGAAGCCAACAACCGGGATGTCATTCTCCGTCTCGAGGAAAAACACGACGGGACATCGCATTACAAGGAATACAAGTCGCTCCGGTTTTTATTGAGGCGACTGATCACCAGCGATTTCGACTTCTAGGGGATTGGTGACCGATGAACGAACGCGACCGGAAAATCAACACCTTCTTCCCGGGACTGGTTGTCCGGAAGGATCTCGTCAAGGCGGTCAAGGGCAACGCCATCGTTCCCTCATACGTCCTGGAGTACCTTCTGGGGCAGTATTGCACCACCGACGACGAGGCGACCGTCCAGACCGGCATCGAGACGGTCAAGGAGATACTTGGCAGGCATTACGTCCATCGCAGCGAGGCGGGGCTTGTCCGCGCGAATATCAAGGAAAAGGGACGCTATAAGATCATCGACAAAATCAGTGTCGAGCTGAACGACAAGGCCGACGTCTATGAGGCGGAGTTCTCAAACCTCGGTATTAAAAAGGTGCTGGTCGACTCGGGGACTGTCAAGCGCCACCCCAGAATGCTGGTCAGCGGCGTGTGGTGTATCGCCGATGTCGAGTACCAGTTTTCGGAGAACACGAAAGATTGTCCCTGGATCCTGTCGTCTCTCAAGCCGATTCAGCTTTCCCACTTCGACTTCGACGGGTATGTCGAGGCCCGCAGGCGATTCACCGCCGACGAGTGGATCGACCTGCTGGTGCAGAGCATCGGCTTCAACCCCGATCTGTTCGGCAAACGCAGTAAGCTGACGCATCTCATCCGCCTGATTCCGTTTTGCGAGCGCAACTACAACCTGATCGAACTCGGCCCCAAGGGGACGGGCAAATCGCACCTTTACTCGGAGTTCTCGCCCCATGGGATGTTGATCTCCGGCGGGGAGGTCACGGTTCCAAAGCTCTTTGTGGAAAACAGGCAACCGTACAAAATCGGCCTTGTCGGTTATTGGGATTGCGTGGCCTTCGACGAATTCGCGGGCAGGCAGAAACGCGTGGACAAGGTTCTGGTCGACATCATGAAGAACTACATGGCCAACAAGTCTTTCTCGCGGGGCGTCGAAACGCTTGGCGCCGAGGCGTCCATGGTTTTCGTGGGGAACACGCAGCATACTGTCCCCTACATGCTCAAACATTCGGATTTGTTTTGTGAACTTCCCGAAAAGTTCTATGATTCTGCGTTTCTCGACCGCATCCATTACTACATTCCCGGCTGGGAGGTCGACATCATCCGGGGAGAGATGTTCTCCGACGGTTACGGCTTCGTGGTCGATTATCTGGCCGAGGTGTTGCGCTCGCTGCGCAATCACGATTACTCCGACCGCTACAACGAGCACTTCTCCCTCTCTTCCGATATCTCGACGCGGGATCGGGATGGGATCAACAAGACGTTCTCCGGACTGATGAAGATACTCTTCCCGGGCGGCGAAGCGACGAAGGAGGAGGTCGAGGAACTGCTCCGCTTTGCGATCGAGGGCCGCAAGCGCGTCAAAGACCAACTGATGCGAATCGACTCCACCTATGGCGCGGTGCATTTCTCCTATTTCGACGCAGGCGGACAGACCAGGAATGTCGCCACGCTCGAAGAGGAGGAATACCCGAGCTATTATCACAGGACAATCCCCGATGGCGAAGCCGAAGAACCCTCTCTTTCCGGGAAGCCATCCGACACGCCGTCGACCCGAACCGAGCCTCCGGCGCCCGCCGAACCCGTACTGAAAGAAAAGCACCTCACGTTCAAGGAGAATCAGAAGGGCGTCTCTTTCGATACGCTCCTGGGACCCTATCTCAAAGGCGCGACAACGATCACGGTCACCGATCCGTATATCCGTCTGTTCTACCAGATACGAAACTTCATGGAATTCCTCGAGACCGTTGTGAAGCATAAGGCCTCCGACGAGGAAGTGAGCGTCCATCTGGTGACGGTGGAAGACGAGAACAGATGCGAACAGCAAAAGGAAAACTTCGAAAAGATGAAGGAGGCCGCCGAAGCCGTCGGCGTGACCTTCACATGGGAATTCGACGGCTCCGGAACCATCCATGCCCGTCATATCGTGACCGATAACGGCTGGAAGATCTCTCTGGATCGCGGTCTCGACATCTTCCAGCACTACGAGATGAACGACGCCTTCGCATTTGTCAACCGGTTGCAGCAGTGGCGTTCTTGCAAGGCGTTCGAGGCCACGTTCATCAAAAACGAGAAATCCGGGGAGAGTCCTCAGTAACTCGCGGGTTTCCGGCCGTGCTGCATGTCGGCGTCGACGCGGCCGTGGATCGCGACGGACTGTGACGGAAGGGGGAAATATGATGCGAAACATGAAAAGCGCGGCGATAGCGGTTTTGCTGACCCTAGCGGCGATCCTGCTGTCCGGGACGGGCTTCGCCGGGGCGGCGGGCGTCGACGATCCTCTGGATCCGGCGGCGGAGCGGCACATTCAGGATTTCCGAAAGGCGTGGCTCGGGGCGTCCGCTCCGGGGCCGCGCGGAGAGGTCGTCGGGTGGCCGACCTATTCCGGAATCGGCTGGAGCATCCAATATCCCCGCGAATGGACGATCCGCGAGGCGAACGAGCAGTTCCTCTGGGCGACGAATCCGTCCGGGACGGCGGCGTTCATCATCGCCAATACGGCGCGGCTTCCGGGGCTTCCCCCGGCCGAAGAACTCCGGGATCTCGTCTTTTCCCGGCTCCTGGGCGGCGGCCCCGCCCGCCTGATCGCAGCCGAACGGAAACGCATCGCGCAGGTTCCGCAAACGGGCGACGACTCAGGCGCCATGAGCCTCTACATCCTGCGTTGGCAGGACGCAACGGGCGAGCTGATGCTCGGCGCGATCCAGATCACGATCCTGTCGCGCGGCCAGCTCGGAACGGACTACCAGTGCTTCGTCCAGAGCTGCCCGGAGCGGCAGTGGGTCGAGACGTGGAGGCAGGTCTTCGACCCAATGATCGTCTCGGCGCAGTTCATCGTGTGGTGGTGGTGACCGCGGGGCTATCCCCGCGCTGTCAGTAGCTCGCGGGCTTGCGGCTGTGCGGCATGCCCGCGTCGCTGACGCGGCCGTGGATCGCGACGGCCATCCGTTTCTCGGCCCATCGGGCGAGCCGGACGAACGGGAAGCCGAGAAGGAAGTAGATCGCCGCGACCATGAGTCCCGTGCCGAAGTAGTCGTAGTACGTCGTGGCGACCTGGCCGTAGGCCTTCGTGAGATCGACCATCGTGATGACGGAGACGAGCGATGAGTCCTTGAGCAGCGAGATGAAGTCGTTCGTCACGGGCGGCAGGGCGACGCGGATCGCCTGCGGCAAAACGACGTGCCGAAGCGCCTGAAAACGCGTCATGCTCAGCGCCATCGCGCCCTCCATCTGATGGCGAGGGATCGCGAGCAGCCCGGCGCGGTAGTTCTCGGCCTCGTAGGCCGCGTAGTTGAGCCCGAGGCCCAGAACCCCGGCGACGAACGGGCTCAGCCG
>CAZVUT010000125.1:5296-8120 GCA_964630155.1 uncultured Synergistaceae bacterium | reverse complement strand
GTCGATCTCGAATCGCTGAAGAATCCGCGTCCCGGCGGGATCGTCCGCGTCGATATCGCGGGGAGCATCAGGCCGCTCACGCCGCCGCCGTTGCAGCAGGGGCCGTATATGGCGATGGAGTTCGAGCAAACGCAGGCCGAACAGCGAACAGGCGTGACCCGGTACAACCAAGGGTTGCAGAGCGATTCACTCAACAAAACGGCGACCGGGATTTCCGCGATCATGGGTGCGAGTCAGCAGCGGCTCGAATTGATCGCCCGGCTGTTCGCTGAGACCGGCGTCCAACGGACGTTCGTGAAGTCGTTGGCGCTGAACAGGCAGTTCATGAACGACCAGTTTGTCGCTCGCCTCTACAACAAGCCGATCGAGATCAACCGGGACGACATTTCCGGGCAGTTCGACATCCTCGTGTCGGTCGGCATTTCGGCCGGGCAGCAGGAGATGCGGCAGCAGCAGCTCATGCAGCTCCTCAACATGGGACCGGGGCTCTCGCAGACGGGAGTCATGACGCCGGATAACGTGTACGAGGTGCTGTGCAAGCTCTTGCAGGGATGGGGCTTCAAGGACTTCCAGCGGTACGCGAGCGATCCGCAGTTCGTCCAGCAGATGCAGGCGCAGCTCCAACAGGCGATGCAACAGATCCAGTCGATGCAGCAGCAGCTCCAGCAGAGTCAGGCGCAGACGCAGCAGATGGGAGCCATATTGCAGCATCCGGCTGTGGCCCCGGTCGCCGCTCAGGTGTTGCAGCAACAGATGGCGGAACAGCCGCCCGGCGCGCAGCAACCGCCGCAACAGCAGATGCCGCCGATTGACGCGCAGCCGGTCCCGCAGGGGCCGCCCATGATGATCGGGAGTGCGGTGTGATGAAAATGCCGGGGGCGGAAACAATCGAGCTTGACGCTTTTCTGGATCTCGTCAGACGCGTTGGGTACCAGCAGCTTCAGGATCTGATCGCCCTGTGGCTCGATCAGCGGTTTGCAACGCTTCTCGGACTGCCTCCGAACGATCCCGAGACGGGAATCCTGCTTGCGAAGGCGCAGGGGGTCCGTGAGTTCGCGCGGTGGGTCGTCGATATGACGGCCGAGTGCGAGGAGAGAAAGCAACGGAAGTAAGCCAAATACGGTATGCGAGGGCTCCGCGGCGAAAGCCGCGGGCCTTTTGTTTTCCGGTAGATGGCCAACCGCACGGCGGGACCGCGTCTTGAAGACGGGCAATCCGCAGGCGGAGCACATTCATACGGAGGGATACAGCATGGCAGACGAAGCGAAAGTAGCACAGGAACCAGCGGAAGACACATTCGAGGATTTCGAGCGAGCCCGGCAGGAATATCTCGATCCGAGCAAGGAGCACCGCTCCCTGTCCGTCGGTGTAGACGAGACGGCGGATCAGGAAGAACCGACGGGACTGGAAGAATTCGGCGCGGAAACTCCCGATGACGGAACGTCCGGACAGGAAACGGAGGAAACTCCGCCTGCGACGGAGACGCCGGAACCGGAAGCGAAGAAGCCGGTCATGGTCCTCAAGGTCGACGGGCAGAAAATCCCGATCTACGACTATCAGGATGCGGTGGCGTTTGCCCAGAAGGGCATCCACTACACGCAGGCGATGCAACAGCTCGCGCAGCACCGGCAGGCGCTGATGGCGCTCGAATCGCATCCGGATTTGAAGGACGAGTTGATGCGCCGTCTTCGCGGCGGCGTTCCGGCGGCGGCGACGAATGAGCCGGAGAAGCCGAAGGAACAGGAACCGGAATTCACGCTTCCGCCAATGAACGACACGGAGACGCATGAGGAATGGATCTCGCGCGTCTTCAAGGAATCCCTGCCGCAGATGATCCAGCGGAAGGCGGAGCAGATCGCGGCCCAGAAAGCCGCCGAAGCGGTCGGGGCCGCCACCGCAGGGATGGAAGAGTCGCAGCGCCGGAACCGGATCATGGAGGCGATCAAGGCGGACCCGCTCCGCGACGCCACAATCCGGGAGATGCGAAGCGCGATCGAGGGCGGTCAGATTCCGGAAGCCATCGTTCTGGCGGCGGATCAGGATCCCAAAACATTCGCGTTCCTCTACGACGGGATGCGGCGCAAGGCGGCGGCTGCGCAGGCCATTCAAACGCAGGGAACGACAACACAGCGGAAACCCGCCGGGACCACGGTCGCGGCTCCCCATACGGAGAGCGGCGGCGGGAGGTCGGCTCCCCGGGGAACGGGAAAACGCTCCGATGTGGATGTCCTTGAAGACATGAAGAGCGAGGACATCTTGGCTCTGGCGGAGCACGTCATGGCGGGACTGGTCCGATGACCGGCCCGTAAATTTTATCGAAGGAGTGATTTGAATGTCTGTTGTACAGACCACGAGTTCGCTGTCTCCCCGCGCGCTCGCGTTTTACAAACGAGAGGCGATCGAGACGGCGCGCGCCCTGCTGACGTATGCGAAGTGGGGCGTCAAGGAGCCGATGAAGGAGAACACCGGCAAGCAGATCAATTTCGTCCGCTACGACAAGCTCGCAGCCGCGACGACACCCCTGACCGAAGGCGTGACGCCGGTGGGAAACCGCCTCGTCAAGCACGAGGTCACAGCCGATCTCGCGCAGTACGGCGATTGGATCGGCGTCTCGGATGTCGTCACGCTCGTGAACTTCGACCCGGAATTGACACGCGCGGTCAAGGAGCTCGGTGAACAGGAAGGGCTCACAATCGATACAATTCTGCGCGACGCGCTTCTCCAGGGGACGAACGAGGTGTACGCCAACAAGAAAACGGCGCGCACCGCCGTGGCGGACACCATCCAGAAGGCCGACATCCAGAAGATCGTCCGGGCGTTCGAG
>CAZVUT010000125.1:0-5196 GCA_964630155.1 uncultured Synergistaceae bacterium | reverse complement strand
TCCACCGGAGTGCAGGCGACCGGCAGCAGGACCGACGTGTACGCGATCGTGATCTTCGGTCGGGACGCATACGCCGAGGTTCCGCTCAACAAGGCGTCGAGCGGGGTCATCATCAAAGCGAAAACCAAGGACGATACCAAGGATTCTTCCGATCCGCTGAACCAGCGCAACACGGCCGGTTGGAAGTGCATGTACTCGGCGCTGATCCTCGACGACACGCGGCTCGCCAGGTACGAGTGCGGCGTGTCGGAGTAAGGGAAGAGGAGGGATTGAACGATGTCTGAATTCAGAACTCTTGAACGGCAGGACGTAAACGAGAATTTCGCGTTGCTCATCAAGGCGCTTCAGGGCGACGTCGTCATCAAGCTGTCGCAGGCGACGGCCGCGCCGACGGCTGCTGCATGCGCCGCCGCCGCGCAGGTCTATCCCATCGGAATCCGGCTCGAAACAGCGGCCGGAGAGCTTCACAACTGGTACAACGGGAAGATCAAGCTCGCGATAGCGGACGACGATTCGACCGGAACGGCGACGATCGACCCGGAGGCGGGAGAGATCAGCATGGTCGGAGGCGTGGCGTCTGTCGAGGTTACGATGGACAAGGTGGCATGGACGGCGACCAAAAAGGCGACGTTGACGGTATCGAAGCCGACGAGCGCGAAATCGCCCATTATGGAAGTCGCCGCGGACGCGACGTTCGTGGCGACCGTCGCATCGTAGGCGACAAGCGCCGTGGTAAGGGGGGCGGACATCCGTCCCCCTCTTTTTTTGTATGAAGGAGGATGAAACCGTGGGTATTTTCCAGCACGATCACGTGTATCGCGTCATGGTGTATGACAATCAGGACCATAAGGCGAAGGAACAGTTCGTGTCGATCAACTGCAAGGCGATGAAAATCCCGCTCGGACGTCAGACGGACGTTCCGGGAGCCTATCTGTCCAATCTCGAAAGCAAGGGGCACTACATGCCGGTAACCGACGTCGACCCCGACACGGGGATGGAACGCAGCGTCAGAAGCCAGTGGATGCCGCGATTCGGGATTTCGGTTATCTCCGACCTGACAGCCGGAGCGGAACTCAAGGCCCCCCCAGTTCCGAGCGGAGGAATCCTGCTCGAACCGGCCAAGCTCACGCCGGACGTTCTCGAATCGAAGAGCCTCATCGAACTGCGGACGCTCTGCGCCGAGCGTGGACTGCGATACGCGGCGAAGGCGGGCAAAGAGGATCTCATCGAGCTTCTGAGCAGATAGGCGGGAATGGGCGATGCGAGTCTCCGAGTGCATCGAGAAGGTCCGTCACGAACTGGCCGAACCGTCGGAAAGCGAGTGGAAGAACGCCGAGCTGGTCTCGTACGCGAACGACGGATTCGCGATTGCGTGGAGGCTCGCGTCCGAACTGAACCATCCGATCGTCGAACGGACCGATCCCGTGACGTTCGGCGCTGGGATCGCCGACGCGACGCTCCCCTACGAGCCGCTCCGGGTTATCTCGGTTTCTCTGCCGTCCGGCACGTCGATTGAGTACAGGCGGCCGTACGACATCCCGGTGGCGGCGATGGCGACCACTCCGACCCTGTGGACGCTGATCGGGATGGATACGCTCCGGATATGGGCGACACCGATCGCCGAAATCATCCTCGATGTGCGCGGGGTCGCGGAGCCGCAGACGCTCCTGTGGGATCCGGTCACATCGCAGGATGACGAGATTCCGCTTCCCGGGGCCGCATGCGACGCGATCGTCCAGTTCGTTCTGACGAAGGCGTACACGCGAGCAGGCGGGAAGCCGCAGACGGAATCGTCGTTTTACGCGCAGTACAGGCGGGATCTGATGCGTCTCTTCGAGGTACGGGAGCCGTATCTCGAAACGTGCCGCGGCGACTGGATATCGGCGTCGCCACATCGGCGCGGGTGGTGATTCCATGCCGATCAACGAATATCAGGAAGGCGCGGCCCATGCCGCTCCTCCGTTCAAGCAGCGAATCCCGAGTCCGTACGCAGGGATGAATACGGTTCGCGGTCCGCATGAGATCGACGAGAAAGAAATGGCGGACTGTGTGAATTTCTGGATCTCGCCGTACGGGCGTTTCGGGACGCGATGGGGCACGAAGGCGATGCTGGTCGTCCCCCTCTCGACGTCCGGGCTTGGCGAGAAGCAGTATCCGGTCACAAAATCGACAACCGGGACCGACCTTCTGAAGATCCAAGCCGTCGATTACCTTCCGAGTTCCGACGTGTACATCATTGTCGCCGGACGGAAGATATTCGCCGTCCCGAGGGTATCGTACTGGGGACTTGCGTCCGGATGGACGTGGGGCGAGTGGGGTACAAAGGCCACGAAAACCGTCATGGAGGCGATCCCGGACGGCGTAGCCGCTCCGGCAACTCGGTACTACATGGAGGACAAGGGGGCGTGGTATTCGTCGACCGACGACGGGACGACCCTGACAACCGTCTCGAATCCGGCGACCTTGTCGTGCGCGGCCTCCGCCCCGGGAGGGCGGGCGCTGTACATCGGGGATACGAACGCGCTGACCGACGACGATCCGGTATCGACGACGCTGTTCTACGGTTCCCTGTATGTCGCGTCCGGCGGGGCGCTGCAATACATCTACACCGTGACGGCGGCAATGCTTACCGACGACCCCCATACGCCGGAGGACCGTGCGGCCGGGGATATATATGTCGATACGCTCGCGGCGGCGGCTCTGTCGAATCCGGCTCCGGACGCGGCGGGCTGTCTGACGATACGGGGAAACAGACTCTGGGTATCGGAACGCGACGGCTCGAAGGTATGGTTCTCCGGCGTCGATGATTCTCGCGATTGGGGATGGGATGGCACCGGGACGGACCCGTCGTTCACCGGCGGGTCGTTCAACGTCGACAAGGACGACGGGGGCGTGCTGAACGGACAGTGCAACTTCAAAGACCGGCTTGTGCTCTTCAAGTTCGACAGGAACGGCGTCCGGAACACGATTCACAAGGTGACCGGATCAATGTCCGGGACCGAGGGGGACTATTTCCGACGTGAACAGATGGCGGAGGGGCTTAGCGCGATCGATGCGCGGTGCGTCTGCCCTTCGGGAGACGACGTTCTGTTCGCCGGAGCCGGTGGGGTCTACGCGCTCCAACTTGTGGATGCGCTCGGAAACGTCGGGAGCGTTCCGCAATCGCTCAAGATCAACTCCATTCTCGATTCCGACCGGCCACGACACATGGCCTACTCTCCGCGATACGGAATCGCGTTCGTCGTTTGCACATCCGGACAGACGCTCATGTTCCACAGGGGCGTCGAGGGGTGGTTCCGGTTCTCGTTTGCATCATTCATTCCGGATTGCGTCGTGTGTCTTGGGGATTCTGTCTTCTTTGGATCGGGAGCCGGGCAGCTCTATATGCTCGATTCGTCGGTCGAACAGGACGGCGTGTATTCCGACGGCTCCGGCGGGGCGGAGTTCTCCAAGGCGTTCCTGACGAGGGTGTACGACTTTGGGCAGCCGTTGTACCGGGCGTTTCTGGAGAAGTTCATGCTTGCGATGTCCGTTCGGTCCGCCGGGAAGGTCTATCTGGACGTCCGGACCGAATACGGCAGCAACTACGAACGGACGATTCCGTTCGAGGGAGAGGCGGAAGTTCCGATCGGATGGGATTCCGCGCTGTCCGTCTGGGATTCGTCCGCGTGTGGGTGGGACCGCTCGGGAGTGGCGATGATGCAGGCGAAGGTATCGAAAATAGGCGACAATTTTCAGCTCCGGATCGCGTCGACGGCGGCGGTCGACGTTCTGGACATGTTCGCCTACGGCGTCTACACGACGGATAAACGATGGAGATGGTGATGAATGGCTGACAACAGTATCGTTTCCGCCGTTGCGGCGAGCTTGTTTGAAAACCCGTTCGCGTCGGCATGGCAGCGGAATACAGGCGTCGGGAATCCTCACTATGTCGGGGACGGGACGCCGTTCAGCATTTGGGACTGGTTCCCGGAGATGCGGCTTCAATGGGATCAGAAACCGACGGAGCCGAAAGAGCCAGAGACGAAGAAGGACGAAGAGGAAAAGCTGGTCCGGGAGAGCGAAGGCGGAGCCGGAGGCAGCGACGGCGTGGGAAGCCCCGGACTCGATATGCGCGACCCGGAGTTCTGGGGCGTCGACGCGCTGAACGGAACGAAGAAAGCCGGAGGATGGCTCGACGTTCCGGGCAAGACGATGGTATCGGAACTCATGAACATGCTCAGCGGGTTCAACGGAATGAGGGGCGGGCTCCTGTCGAGTCTGTTCTCCGGGAATCTGTCGACGTTCGCGTCTCCGGGCGGACAGGCGGCGATAGAGGCGGCGGCGAAGGCTTTCGGCGTCGATCCGGCGGTCGCGAAGAACGAGATCGCTTCGGCGCTCGGGTTCACGTCCGGGACGGCGAAGTCCGGACTCGGGAGCACAGCGCTCGGGGCGGCAGCCGGGGCGCTGACGGGTGGGCTGCCGGGGTTGCTCGGAGGGCTTTTCGGCGGAACGACGTCGGGCGTCCCGGGGTACAAGGGGCCGAACGTCATGGGGATGATGGCCGGGAAGATCGCCGGATATCCGAACACCTGGGACAATCCAACCTTCTCGAACATCGTCAACGAACGGCAGACGATCGCGGGCGTCATGAACGCCCTCGCGACGCCGGAACTGAGCTGGGGTTCGTGGGGGAAGGGGACGACCGGATGGGGTTCTCCGTCGTCGATCAACGACTTTACGGGGATGATGGCGGCCCTCGGGCTGGATATCACGGGACCGATGTCCGGGTTGCAGACGGCGGCGGTCAACGATTTGCTCGGACAGTATTCCGGACCGAAGGGGCTGTTCGACGCGACGACGTTCAACGACAAGGCGAAGGGGCTTGTCGCGTCGATCATGCGCGAAGGGAACGACCCGATGGCGGGGGCCGTCGCGAAGGGCAAGGGGCTCGAATCGTATCAGGCGGGGCGCGTCGCGGCGAACGTCCTTGGCGGGATAAAGAACATCATGGACATGAATCTCGTGGACGTCTATTCCGAGATCAAGGGCAAGCTCGAACGCGGGGACTACAGCGATATCGGCGGCAACTGGGGCAACGGGTTCAGCGGCGGGTTTACGGCCGGGCCGAAGAGCGGATTCACGGGAGCCCTGAGCAACTTCGACGCCGCCGCCGTTGCGCTTGGAATCGACCCCGGGCTCAATTTCAGCGGCCCC
>CAZVUT010000124.1:0-8125 GCA_964630155.1 uncultured Synergistaceae bacterium | reverse complement strand
ATACGCAGATGGAGCAGCTGTTGCTCGAAATGCTCCGCAAGGCGGTCGGCAAGTAACCCGCGCGGAACGTTGCGGAGCACGGACGGCGCGCATCAATGACCGGTCCGGATGCGTCAGCGCATTCGGACCGGCTTTTTTTCGTTGCCCCGGCGTCAGCGGGCGCCGGAATCCGGTTTTCGCGCCGCGCGCAGCGTCTTCAGCGCCTCGGCGTAATCGTAGTTTTCGATCTGCCGTTCGATGGTTTCGGCCGCGTCGCCAAGGGTCGCGGCCAGAATCTCCCCGGATTCCCCGAACATATCGTTGGCCGCCGTATCGTTCCCGGCCAGAAGCGTTTCCAGCCGCGCCAGCGTCTCGGCCGCCTGCGCGGGGTCGATCCCTTTCCGGACGGGCCCCGTCCCGGAGCGCGCCGGCAGCGCGTTCCGAAGCGCGCGCACGAGCGCGTGAAGCTCCGCGTCCAGAAGCGCGATCCTCTCCCGAAGGCTTCCGTCGCCCGTCGCGCCGCACGCGTCCCGCTCGAGTTCCGACGCCAGATCCCGCACGTTCGTCGCTCCCAGGTTGCCCGCGACGCCCTTGAGCGCGTGCGCCGTCCTGCGGACGGCGTCACGGTCGCCCGCCGCAGCTTGCAACGACATCAGCGAGGCGTCGTTGCCGTGCGTCGCGGCGAACTGCTCCAGAAGACGCATGTAGAACGCTCCGTCGCCTCTCAGGGTGCGCAACCCGGAAGCGGCGTCCAGACCTTTGATGGCCGCGAGCGCGGGCGGCGTCTCAGTATTCCGGGGGGGGAGGGCGCGCGGTCTGGGACGGAACGTGACGCCGAGGCCGGATGCAGGGCCGGGGCGAGGCGGGAGCCACCGGACGAGCGCTCCGTACAGCTTTTCCGGCTCGACCGGTTTGGACACGTAATCGTTCATTCCGGCGCGCAGGCAGACGCGGCGGTCTTCCTCGAAGGCGTTCGCCGTCATCGCCAGAATGGGGACCGACGCGCGGTCCGGAATCCGCCGGATCTCCTCCGTCGCCTGCAGGCCGTCCATGACGGGCATCTGGACGTCCATGAGAATCAGGTCGTAGGCGTTCCTCCGAATCATATCCACCGCGATGCGACCGTTCTCGGCGGTGCTCATGCGCATTCCGACCGACTCCAGAAGCTGGCATGTCATCTCGCGGTTGAGGGCGCTGTCTTCGACGAGAAGGATGTGCGCGCCGCGCCGCTTCTCAAGCTCCCGTTCGAGGGCGTCCGGGACCGCCGGAGCCGGAGGGGACAGATGCAGCGATTCCGCCAGGGCGTCGTACAGGCTCGAGGTCGTCACGGGTTTGTTCAGAATCCGCGTGAAGCCCGCCCGGAGCGCCTCCTCTTTCGGAACCTGGTCGCCGTAGGCGGTCGCCATGACGGCGGCGGGGCGAGCGGCGAGCGCAAGGGAACGGAGTTTCATCGCCGTGTCGATGCCGTTCATCCCGGGCATCTTCCAGTCGATAATCAGGAGCTGGTAGGCGTCGCCCGCCCGGTCGGCCGCGGCGACGGCCGCGAGCCCCGCCTCGCCGGATTCCGCGGCGTCGGAGCGCAGGCCGAGTTCCGAAAGCATTCCCGCAAGGATCTCCCGCGCGTCGGCGGAATCGTCGATGACGAGCGATCGCATCCCCCTGAGCGATTCGAAGCGCGCGGACGTTTCCGAAGGAGTCCCGGAGATTTGGAACGGGAGTTCCACCCGGAACAGGCTGCCCTTTCCGAATTCGCTTTCCACCTCGATGCGCCCGCCCATCAGTTCGGCGAGGCGCTTGCTGATCGCAAGGCCGAGGCCCGTGCCGCCGAAGCGGCGGGTCGTGGAGCCGTCGGCCTGTTCGAACGCCTCGAAGAGCCGCTTCTGTTGTTCTTCCGTCATTCCGATGCCCGTGTCCTTCACCTCGAAGCGCAGGGTTATCCGGTCGTCCTTCTGCTCCGCGATGCGTCCCGTGACGGCGACGCTTCCCCTTTCCGTGAACTTGACCGCATTGCCGACCAGATTGAGCAGGATCTGCGACAGTCGGTTGCCGTCGCCGCGCACGGTCCCGGGCAGATGGTCCAGGTCCGCGATGACGTCGAGATCCTTCGCCGCGATCTTGTCGGAAAGGATTCCGAAGATATTGTCGATCACCCGCGCGGGCTCGAAGTCCCGGACGTCGGTCGTCATCTTTCCGGCCTCGATCTTGGAGAAGTCCAGGACGTCGTTGAGGATTTGCAGCAGATGCCGCGCCGCATCGGACATCTTGTCGAGCCGGGCGATCTGCCGGTCCGTCAGCGCTTCGCGGCGGAGCAGGTGCGCGTAGCCGACGATCGCGTTCATCGGCGTTCGGATCTCGTGGCTCATATTCGTCAGGAACATGCCTTTCGCCTGACTGGCGGCCTCGGCGGCGGCCTTCGCCCTCTCCAGTTCGGCGGTCCGCGACGCGACCAGCTCTTCAAGTCGCATCCGGTACTCCTCGAGTTCCTGCATGCTCCGCACCTTTTCCGTGATGTCCTGAACCGTCCCGAGGCCGACGACCGGGCGTCCCGAGGCGTCGAACTCGATCTCCGCGCGCTCCTCGACCCAGCGTGTTTCGTCTCCCGCGACGATGCGGTGCGTGATTCCGTAGGGTTCCCCGCGCAGGGCGCGGCTCCACGCGTCGAGAACGCCGGGGCGGTCGTCCGGATGGATGCGCGAAGCGAAGAATTCCAGCGTGCTGTGGAAGCCGGGCATGACGCCGAAGATGCGACAGGCTTCGTCGGACCAGAGGAGTTCGCCGCTCCCGATGTCCAGACGCCAGTGCCCGGTGTGGGAGACGGCCTGCGCCCGCTGCAGGAAGATCTGGTTCTGGCGCAGGGATCGCTCGGTCGCCAGCCGTTCCCTGTTCAGGATCGCCATGCCGACCATATCGGCGACCTGGCGCCCGAACGCGATCTCGTCGGGCTCCCATCGGTGTTGCTTTCCGACATATTCGAAGCAGACCGAGCCGAAGCTGCGGCCGGAGGAGATGATGTTGCAGTCGAGCATCGACGTGATGCCGAGCGGTTTCAGGTAGGATTCCGCGTACGCCGCCGTGCGCGGGTCTGCCTGCGCGTCGCTCGCGTCCACATAGTTCGCCGCCCTGAGGCATTCGAACTCGTCGTGAAAGTCGCGTTCCTCGATGGCGTATCCCGAGGAATGGCGTCCGGCGGAGAATTCGTAGAGGTCGACGCACTCGAGGCGCGTCTCGTCCGCGTTGAACAGCCATACGGAGACGCGGTCGACGGACAATGCGTTCCCGAGCGATTCCGTCGCCTCGCGGGAGAACGCCTCGACGTCGCCCCGGCTCCCGGCGTCCGACCGGTTCAGCGCTCCGATGATCGCGTTCTGCGACTGGAGCCGCAGGTTGAGCGCCCGCTGTTCGCGCTCCCGGGTCTTCTGCTCCGTGATGTCGCGCCAGGCGGCCGAAAGCAGCGTGCTGCCGCCGTGCGCGACGTTCCGGAGGGTGAGGACGACCGTTCGCACGCTCGCGTCCTTGCAGCGGTGGAACGTCTCGAACGAAAGCGGCGTTCCCGCGGCCGCCTGCGCGAAGATCTCGCGAAGCTTCTCCGGGCCGTGTTCCGCCTGGATGTCCGGGACGCTCAGGAGCGCGAACTCGTCGCGCGTGTAGCCGAGCGCCTCGTGCGCCGGGGCGTTGAAGCTCACGAAGCGGTTCGTGAACGGGTCGATCAGCGCGATCGCGTCCGTCGCCTGCTCGAACATGGCGTCAAGAAGCTCCTCCCGTTCCCGGATCGCCTCGGCGTTCCGGCGGCGGTCCACGATGTCCGCGAGGCGGCGGACGATGTTTTCGGCGAGGATTCGCTCTTCGCGGAGGAAGGGCCCTTCGTCCGCGTCGGGGCGCGGCGCGGCGTAGGCGACCGTCAGTCGGACGACGTCGCCGCATCGGGCGGTCGCTTCCGCGGCCTGCACCGGGCCCGTTTCGGAGAAGTCCGGGGTCTCGAAACGCCGTTCTCCCCAATCGATGCGCACGGACGCGATGTCCGGATACTGCCAGCCCGTTCCGGCCACCTCCGCGACGCGCTGCATCACTGCT
The DNA here is from genome assembly GCA_964630155.1 of uncultured Synergistaceae bacterium. Taxonomy (GTDB): domain Bacteria; phylum Synergistota; class Synergistia; order Synergistales; family Aminobacteriaceae; genus CALFXN01. The sequence goes on along the minus strand of CAZVUT010000124.1, from coordinate 4,075 downwards.
TCCGCCGGCGTCTCGCCATCCTCCGAGATATGGAAGACTTCATAGAGACAGCGTTGTTCCTTGACCCGCTCCCGGAGCGCGCTGCGCTCCCGCTCCAGCTCCGCCTCCGCATCCTTGAGCCGCGAGATGTCGTTGATGCCGACCAGGATGGACGGTTCGTCGTCGAACTCCACGAGCGACACGGACATGAGCGCCCAGAACGATCGTCCCAAGGTGTCGAGAAGGTGCGTTTCCCGCTCGAAGACGAAACCGTCCCTCTTCAGGGCTTCGAGGATCGCCTTCCGGTCATCCGGATTCCGGTACAGACTGTCCGCGCGGACGTCGGGCGTCTGCAGCGCGTCGAGGCCCATCCTGATTCGAGCGCGGGCGTTGCAGTAGAGGATCTTTATGTCCCGCAGCCGGGTGATGACGACGGGAAACGGCGCGTTTTCCAGAAGTTCGCGGGAGCGCCGCTCGCCGGCCGCCAGCGCTTGCAGCGCCCGGTGCTCCTGCGAGATGTTCCGCACGATGACGGCGCACTGCGCCGCGTCGCCGAGGCGGCTGATCCGGGCCTCGTACCGGCGGCTTCCGTCGGGGAACTCCAGGTCGTATTCGAAACGCGTGAGCCCGCCGTGTTCCAGCGCGGTCCGGACGTTCGCCGCGAAGGACGCCGCGGCGTCCGGCGGGAAGACGTCGCCGAAGCGCTTCCCGAGAAACGCTTCCGGGGGAAGGTACAGGTCCGATGTGCGCTGCGCGCGGTAGTCCCGAATCGTCCCGTCCGCGTCTATCAGAAAGAACAGGTCGGGAATGACGCGAAAGACCGATTCGAGAACGCTTTCCTTCTGCTGTATCTGCTCGCGTTGCGCGCGGATCACCGCCTCAGCGTTCACGACATCGCTGATATCCGTGGCGACGACGATCCGGCACGCCTTCCCGGCGTGGCGGATGTCCTGCGATCCCGACTGCGTCACGGCGTGCGATCCGTCCTTTCGCAGGAAGATCCACGTACCGGAGATCCTTGAGTACCCGTGCACGGAGGCCGCCGTCCGGATGACCCGTTCACGGTCGCTTTCGTGGAGAAGATCGGGAAGCCGCATCGACAGCGCCGTCGTTTCGTCGTACCCGTACCATTCCGTGAACGCCCGGTTGATCGCGACGATTTCGAGCGTTCCGCGCACGTAGATGAACATCGGAGCGGGACTCAGGTCGAACAGGATATGGAACGGCGTTTCCGTCCCGGGCCGGAGCCCCGGCTCGTCGATCATGCGCTCTCCTCCTCTCTCGCGTCGGTCGCGCGGCTGTAAATATCGCCGAACGTTCCGCGTTCGGCGTCGAACGCGGCGACGATATCGGGATCGAAGTGCGTTCCGCTGTTCCGAACGATGTACTCCGCGGCGGCGTCGAAACTCCAGGGGGCCTTGTAGACGCGCGGGGAGGTCAGCGCGTCGAAGACGTCCGCGACGGCCATGAGGCGCGCAGGCAGCGGAATCGCGTCCCCTGCGAGGCCGTCGGGGTACCCCGTTCCGTCCCATCGCTCGTGATGGCTGAGTGCGATGATTCGCGCCATTTCGAGGAAGGAGAGGGCCTCCGGCGTCGAGCCGGTCGCGCGATCGGGGCGTTCGCGCTGCGCGCTTCCGATGGCGCGCGCGATCGCGTCGGCTCCGATCCGGCAGTGCGTCTTCATGATCGTCCACTCGTCCGGAGCGAGGGGACCGGGCTTCAGGAGAATGCTGTCCGGGATGCCGACCTTGCCGATGTCGTGCAGCGGCACGCCCGGACGATCCGTTCGAGATTCGGCTCGTTCAGCTCCGCCCGGAAGGCGGAACGCATCCGGAGCCGTCCCGCGAGCACCCTGATGTAGGATTGCGTCCGCGCGATGTGGTCGCCCGCGTCCTTGTGGCGGGTCTCGGCCAGCTCGGACAGAACCCGCAGCGAAACGTCGCGGATCAGGTCGTTCTCGCTCGTGCGTCGGACGACCTCGGCCTCCAGCCAGACGTTCTGTTCCGCGAGCCTGTCCCGGGCGCGCTTGATCTCCAGGTGCGTCCGCACGCGCGCGAGGACGATGCCGGGCCGGATCGGTTTCGTGATGTAGTCCGCGGCCCCGAGCCGGAGTCCCTTTTCCTCGTCGATGTCGTCGTTGAGAGCGGTCACGAAGATGACCGGAATGTCGCGGTTTTTCGGGTTCGTGCGTATCCGTTCCAGAACGGCGTAGCCGTCCATGCCGGGCATCATGACGTCGAGAAGGACCAGGTCGGGACGCGGGAGCATATCGAGCGCCGCCGGCGCCTGCTCGCCGGATTTGCACGCGCGCACCCGGTAGGTTTCCTTTAAAAGCTGGCTGAGCACGGAGATATTCGCCGGTTCATCGTCCACGATCAGAATGACGGCCTTTTCCATGAGAAGTCCTCCGATCCGACGAAGGCGGCGCCGAGTTGGCGTCGAAAATCGGATCAATTTTCTAAAATTCAGTATAGCGTCCGCCCGCGCCCCGTGCAAGAATCCGTTTCGGGGAAGAGCCGCGTCCCGGCCGAAGTCGCGCTTGTCCGGACGTCCGGTCCGGGCTATAGTGTCCGCATCGATATTCGGTGACATTCTCGGAAAGCCGGTGATTGTCGTGCAGAACGTTCTTCCGGAAGTCCTGGAGACGGAACGGCTCGTCGTACGCGTTGCGCGGCCGGGCGACGGGCCCATGCTCAACGGGGCGATCCTGGAATCGCGAGAAGAACTCAAGCGGTGGCTCGGCTGGGTGACGCCTCCGCCGACGGTCGAACAGTCCGAATTGACCTGTCGGCGCGCGTACGCCCGTTTTCTTTTGAACGAAGACCTGTTGGCGCTCTTCACGCTTCGCGGTTCGGGAGTTCTTGTGGGCGGCAGCGGACTGCACCGGGCGAACTGGGAGCTTCGCCGGTTCGAGGTCGGCTACTGGGGGCGCACCGCGTACTGCGGACGAGGGCTGATCACGGAGGGCGTCCGCGCGCTCGCCGAGCATGCGCTGCGCGAACTTGCGGCCTCCCGCGTCTTTCTCACGACCGACGAACGCAATATCGCGAGCCGGCGTCTTGCCGAACGCGCCGGGTTCGACCTCGAGGGCGTGCTGCGGAACGAACGCCTGGACCTCGAAGGAAAGTTCCGGAACACGTGCGTCTATTCGCGCGTGCGCCGTCCGGAATAAACCGGCCGGGGCTTCTCGCGCGGATTCCGGGGACTGCCGAAACGGGCGCGCTTCCTTTTCTGGAGGCTGCGCCTGTTTTTGTATCCGATATCGCAACGACCGTACGACGCCGCCCGCGCACGAAGATGCCTTCGTTCCGTCACATTATGCAGGCGTTTCACATACAATCGCGGTCCGAATTCGCGTATTTCGCCTTTGAATTGACATAATTTGTCGACTATGCTATTACAAACGGACGCCATTGAAGGTGCGGCTTCTGCCCGCATCTTCCGGGCGAAACGGAACACGGGGGGAACGCGCGATGTTTTCGAAACGTCTTGCCCGGGTGCGCGGCGCGCTGGCCCGCGAAGGGGCCGACGGCCTTATCGTCTTCGGCTCGGAATACGACAACAGGGCGAATATCCAGTATCTCAGCTCGTTCACGGGATCGTTCGCGATCGTCGTGCTCTCCGCGACCGACGCGCGACTGATCACGGATTCGCGCTATTTCCTGCAGGCGGAGGAGGAGTCGCCGCTGCCGCTTGTCCGCATCGAAGGGCGCGATCCCTGGCCCGCCGTGAAGGCGACGCTGTCGGACATGAAGATCCGAACCCTCGCCTTCGAGACGGAACGCCTTCACGTCGACGCGTTCCGGCGTCTCGAATCCCTCTGCCCGGACCTTCTCGGGCTCGACCGCTTCCTCCTGCGTCTCCGCGCCGTCAAGGACGCTTCCGAAATCGCGTCCATCCGGGAGGCGTGCCGCATCGTCTCGGAGGCGTTCGTCGCCTTTCTGCCCTCGCTTCGTCCCGGACGCACCGAAGCCGACGTCGCGGCGGATCTCGTGCATCAGATCCGCATCCGCGGCGCGCAGCAGCTCGCCAAGGGGCATTTCGTCGTCGCGTCCGGCGTCCGGGGCGCGCGTCCGCACGGCGTCTTTTCGGGCAA
>CAZVUT010000123.1:0-8180 GCA_964630155.1 uncultured Synergistaceae bacterium | reverse complement strand
TACAGCGCCCAGCCTCCGACGCTCGCAAAGAGCCCGAGATAGAGCATCAGCGAAAACTGCCGCGCAGAAAGGACACACAGATCGCTCCAGCCCGTTCCGATCGTCTTGTCCAGCGTGAGCCAGAACAGACCGAACACCTGACTGTACAGGAGAAGCGTTCCCTGGGACACGAAGCCCGACTGGGCGGACAGCCGGCCGAACAGGGAGTAGCACGCCATCGCGACGGCGGCCGCAAAGGACCAGAAGAGCCCGATCCCGGAGACGCTTTCGGCGCTGAACCCCAGCGACGGATACACGGCGATGATGATCCCGGCCATCGACAGGAGCGCCATCCCGATTTTCTTCGCCGAAAGGGGCTCCTTGTTGACGAAAACAGCTCCCAGGCTCGTCATCAGCGGATAGGTCGCGATCACGACCTCGTTCAGGGCGACGGAAAGATGCTGGAGCGCCCGGAAGAATCCGGCATACATTCCATAGGTTCCGAAAAGACCGAACATCGCGAGGAAAACCGCCTGCCTGCGGTTGATCCGGAACGCTGAAGGATCGCGAAAGAACAGATAGACTCCGAATCCGAACAGCATGAACAGCGCCCGCGACCAGGCGACGCTCCCCATATCGGTCCCGAGCATGGCGAGCGATTTTCCCGCAGGCCCCATCGTTCCCCAGATGAAACTCGCCGCAATGACGCAGAGAATTCCTTTCAGTTGCGGGCGCACGATCAATAGAAGTTCCTCCCTCGTCTCGCAGGTTGTTCGCTCCGGGACGGGAGGCGGAACCGGCGAAAGACATGCGTTTCTTTGCATCGACTATACCATTTCGCCGGGGATTCCGCGCGAACCGCACGAATTTCCGGAACAAACTGTATTCAAGCGGGCCGGGGCGTTCCGCCGTTCTCTCGGAAATCTCGCCTCCGGATATGATATAATACCCCCTGGGGGTGATATTCCTGAAGCACATTCGACGCGGATTCGCCTGTCCTCCGTGACTCCTCTTCGGTATGGCCGCGGCGGTCGTCGCGGCAGTCTCGTGGATTATCAAGCTGTTTCGCGGTTAAAACGTTTCCGGCGACGACTCTTCGTGTCGCCGGAAACGTTTTTTTTTCAAACACCGCAGGGAGCCCTGGTGAAATCCGGCGCGTCACTGCTCTTCCGAATTTCGCCGCACATCCGCAGGAGATACGATATTTCCGGAGCCCTTTCGATGTACACTATTTTTTTTGAAAAAGCCTGTTCCCGACATGAGTGATGGATATGTCCCCGCACACAGGAAAACCTGTTTTCTTCGACCCCGACAACCGCCGATGGAGACGCAGCGTCACGTTTCTGAAGTGCGCGCTCGCCATAGCGATATGCCTTGCTTCGCTCTTCGCCTGGAATCTCTGGAAGAATCCGGATTTGCCGGATCCCAATCTTCCGAACCCGTTCGCTCTCTCCCGGCTGCATTCGTTTGTCTCTTCCCGTCCCGTTTCGATGGCGAAAGCACAGGGAAAGAATGTCACCCACGCGATTCGCCCCCTGAATCCCCGGTTGACGTCACGATTGTCGAAGAGCTATCCCGAGACGCTCCCGCGTCCGAGCAACCGCCCTCTCGTCGCCGGCTTCTTCGTCAACTGGGACGACACGAGCCTCACGTCCCTCACCCGAAACATGGAAAAGCTCGACATGCTGATTCCGGAATGGCTTCACCTTTCCGGCGACAGGGGAGATGTATCCTTGAATGACATCTCACTCCAGGAGCGGGTGCGGAAGCTCGTCTCCGAAGTGAAACCGTCTCTGAATATCTACCCGCTCGTCAACAATTTCAACGCAAGGACAAAAAAATGGGAAGGAGAAAAGCTCGCGGGAATTCTCAGGGATCGTACAAAGCGCGATCGTCTGATCGGAGCCCTCTTCGACTACGTTCATGGAAACGGGTATTCGGGAATCAACATTGACTTCGAAGCGTTGCCGCAAAAATCCCACGCCGAGTACCTGGCGTTTATCGCGGATCTTTCCGCCAAATTCGGCAGTGAAAAGCTCCTCATATCCCTTTCCGTCCCGTTCGACGACCCGGCGTTCGATTACAAAGGCCTCGCAAAACACTGCGCGTTTCTCGTCCTGATGGCCTACGACGAACACTGGACCACAGGGAACCCCGGTCCCCTCGCATCGCAACCCTGGTTCGAGGCGGGTTTGCGCAGGCGCTTCTCGGAGCTTCCCGCGTACAAGTACATCATTGCGCTCGGCAACTACGGGTACGACTGGCCTGCGAAGGGGCGCGGCGCTGAACTCTCGTTTCAGGACGCCATACGCGTCGCGCGCGAATCGGAAGGACAAATCCGGATGGACCGGGAATCGCTCAACCCGACGTTCGAGTATTCCGATGAGAATGATATTCCTCACAGCGTCTGGTTCCTCGACGCAACGACGTGCGCCAATCAGGCGACGGCCTCGCTGCGCTTTCGACCTCTCGGCTTTGCGCTCTGGAGGCTTGGATCGGAGGATCCCGGAATCTGGGGTTTTCTCGGAAAGCCGTCGCTGACATCCGGAGACGCCGTTCAACTCTCGGAGATGCGGTACGGATACGATCTCGACTACGATGGAGAGGGCGAAGTTCTTCGCGTCACGTCAGTCCCCCGAAAGGGATCGCGCAAAATCGATTATTCCGCTGAAAACGGACTTATCGTAGGGGAACGGGTTCTTTCGTTCCCGAGCCCCTATCAGATCACACGATGGGGCAGCCGAAAAGACCGTGAAGTCGCCCTGACCTTCGACGACGGACCCGATCCGAAGTATACGCCCGCGATTCTCGACATCCTGGCCCGTGCGGGGTCGAAGGCCACCTTCTTCGTTATCGGCGCGAACGGGAACGTGCACCCGTCGCTGATGCAACGGGCGCTCGACCAGGGATGCGAGATCGGAAACCACACATTCACGCACCCCGACATCAGCAGGATCACCGCAGGGGAATTGAACCTCGAACTCAATGCGACCGAACGTCTGTTTGAAAGCAGGCTCGGGCGGAAGTCGCTTCTGTTCCGTCCGCCCTATGGCGAGGACGTGGAGCCGGTCACGCCGGAGCAAATCCGGCCGCTGCTCGCCGCCAGCGAGCTGGGGTACTACACGATCGGCATGCAGATCGACCCGAAGGACTGGACGAATCCGGGCGTCGACCGAATCGTCGCCTTCGTTCTCGAAGCGCTGGACGCGGGACGCGGGAACGTCGTGCTTCTCCACGACGGCGGCGGCGATCGCCGGCAGATCATAGAAGCTCTGCCGATGCTTCTCGACCGTCTGAAAGAACGCGGCTACAGGACCGTCACGATCTCCGAGCTTCTCCGCCTTCCGAAAAGCGCCGTCATGCCGGAGGTGACCCGGAAGGAACAGCTCCAGGCCGTAGGTGCGGATCTGGTCTTCCACACCTTTCAATGGGTCGATCAGGGGCTTCGGGTGCTCTTCGTCGCCGGAATCCTTCTGGGGCTTTCCCGGATGGCGCTCGTCGGGCTCCTCGCCGTCATCCAGAAGATTCGCGCGCGCGCGAAACGTCCCGCCTATGCGCCGTCCGTCGCCGTGCTCATCCCGGCGTATAACGAGAGCAAGGTCATCTGCAGGACGGTCGAGAAGCTTCTCAAATCCCGCTACGACGCTCTTTCCGTCATCGTGGTGGATGACGGATCGACCGACGACACGTATCAGCGGCTCCTCGACCGTTTCGCCGGCGAACCGCGAGTGACGCTTCTCACCAAGGCGAACGGGGGAAAGGCTGCGGCGCTCAACGAAGGGCTCCGCTGCACGAACGCGGACGTGATCGTCACGCTCGACGCAGATACGCTCATCGCGCCCGACGCCGTCGCATCGCTCGCGCGCCATTTTTCGGATCGCGATATCGGGGCGGTAGCCGGGAACGCCAAGGTCGGCAACCGGGTCAATCTGATGACGCGCTGGCAGGCGCTCGAATACATCACGAGCCAGAATCTCGATCGCCGCGCATTCGATGTTCTCAACAGCATTTCCGTCGTCCCCGGCGCGGTCGGCGCGTGGCGGCGGGAGGCCATCCTCGAAGCCGGGGGCTTCCCGTCCGATACGCTCGCCGAAGACGCGGACCTGACGGTCGCCGTCCTGAAAAACGGATACCGGATCGAATACGAGGAACACGCCGTGGCATGGACGGAAGCTCCGGAGACCATCCGGGCCTTCCTCAAGCAGCGTTTCCGGTGGGCCTTCGGCACGCTCCAGGTCATCTGGAAACACCGAAATATCCTCTTCCGGCCGCGGTACGGCTTCGCCGCCTTCGTGCTCATCCCCAACGTGCTGATCTTCCAGATCCTCTTCCCGCTAGTCTCTCCGGTCATGGATATCATCCCGCTCTGGATCGCCGGGACGACGCTTCTGGACAAGGTCCGTCACCCGTCGACGTATTCGACGGAGGCGCTGCACACGGTGGTGTTTTTCTATCTGCTCTTCCAGGCCGCGGAGATGCTTTCCGCCTGCCTCGCGTTCGTTCTCGAACGCCGGGAGCAGTGGACGCTGATCCTCTGGATGGCGTTGCAGCGCTTCTTCTATCGCCAGCTGCTCTATTGCGTCGCCATATCGTCCGGCCTCGCGGCCGTCAGGGGAACGCTCGTCGGATGGAACAAGCTGGACCGCAACGCGAGCGTATCCGATCCCCCCTCATCGTGAACCGCTTGCCCCGCGACCTGGGATGGGATACCATACGCGGGAGGACGACTTCATAACGAGATCAAGGGGGCGGCATCATGCCCGTGCATGAAGATCCGCGTTTCGCGAAGGCTCTGGAATGGATAGCGGCGCTCCGGAAGGAACTTGCCCGGGAACACGTTCTGCCTTCAGGGCTCGCCCGTCTCCTTTCCGAAGCGTTGTCGGTCGTCGAATCGTTCGTGTCGCCGGAAACTGCGGTTTCCGCGGAAAAACCGGAGGCGCTCTTTCTCGAAGCCGAGCGGATCCTCGCCTCCATCGGAGGCCCTCTGGGATCGCGACCCGAAGTCGAAAGGGCGTTGCGCATTCTCACACGAGCGATCGAATGCGCGAAGGAGACGGGAACACCCGTCGCACGCTCCTATCTGCTCCGCTCCCAGGTGTACGAAATGCTCGCCAAGATCGACAAGAACATATCGATCATACAGTCGGGACTCGAGATGTCGTCCTCGCGTCCGTCAGCCGCCGCGAACGACCAGATCTCCCTTTTCAAATAACCGCCCGACTCCCCTCCGCCGCGCCGAAAAACTCTTCAACGGCTTTTTCGAGGATATTCACGGCCTTCGCGTACTCCCGAAGATCGATGCGTTCGTCCGACGTATGATCCAGTCGGCTGTCCCCCGGACCATACGCGACCATCGGACACCCCCATGCGGCAGCCAGGTTGAAGTCCGAGGTCCCTCCCTTCGCGAGCATGCGCGGCTTGTCGCCGAACGACCGGATCGCGGCGCGGAACGCCCGGACGAGCGGATCACCCGTTCCCACCATGACGGCCTCCATCCGCGAGAGCACGTCGCCGCGCACGCCGCGTCGCGCCGCTATCTCCGCGAGCGAACCGAGCGGATCGGGGATCTTCGCCAAGGGGATGCGAACGTCCAGATCGATGCGGGCCGACCTCTCTCCGTTCTCCGCCCCCTCAAGAAGACAGACGGCGATCGACGGGCGTTCGATGACCGGACGCCCGGGATCGTCCATCCCCCTGACGGTTGCGATCAGATCCGACGCCGCCAGCAGACAGGACGTCTGCGGTCCGGCGTCGCCGCTCCGGTGCGCCCCCGAGTCCGACGCCGTGAATGACGCCCGGGCCATGCCGCGATAGCCGAGCGTGACGCCTTCCGTTCCGGACGGCTCGCCGACGATGCAGCCCGCCGGCCGGCGCCGGCCGATCAGAAAGCGCGCTCCGCGCGAGTCGTCCTCTTCGCCCACCGCCGCGACGAGCGTCAGCCTCCACCCCTTCGGGACAGCGACCCGCCCTCCAGCGACCGCCGCGGCGCAAAGCGGCCCCTTCGCATCCACCGCCCCGCGCCCCCAGAGAATGTCTCCGTCGAGCCGGACTTCCGGCCCTCCGGGAACCGTGTCGATATGACAGAGAAAGAGCAGCTCCCTCTCGCCGGTTCCCCGTTCGGCGACGACGTTCCCGACATCGTCGCGAACGACGCGCTCCCACCCGAAGGACGGAAGGGCCTGTTCCAGAAAGGAACAGGCCGCTTCCTCGCAACGGCTCGGGCTCGGAATCCCGACAAGGGAACGGAGCAGTCCGGCCTCAGGACTCACTGCACTCGTCCAGCGCCGCGGCGAGCGCGTCCCGGGCGGCCAGACAGTCCGCCTCTTCCGCGACGAGCGGAGGCAGAAAACGGACGACCGAAGGCCCCGCCGGAAGCGCGAGAACGCCATATTCCTGAAGTTTTCGAACGACATCGGGAGACTTGACGCTCACCTCGACGCCGACGAGCAATCCCAGCCCGCGGATGTCGCGGACCAGCGGGGAGCGAATCTCCGCGAGCGCGGCGCGGAAGAAGCGTCCAAGCTCGGAAGCCTTCCGCGGGTATTGCTTTTCGTGGAGCAGCTTCCAGGCGGCGCATCCAACGGACGCGACAAGCGGATTGCCTCCGTACGTCGTTCCGTGCCCCTTCGCAGGGAAATCGCCGAGATCGCCGCGCCAGACCGCCGCCCCGGCGGGAAGACCGCCCGCGAGTCCCTTCGCGAGACAGACGATATCTGGCTCCAGCCCGACAATCCGGCTTGCGAGAATGTCGCCGCACCGTCCCCAGCCGCTCTGAACCTCGTCGGCCACGAGAACGGCTCCGTGCGCCGCACACGCGTCGTTGAGCGCGGCCGCGACGGACGAGGGCATCGGATAGACGCCGCCCTCCCCCTGGACGGGTTCCACAAACACGGCTGCGACGTCTCCGTCCACGCGTCCGGCAAGGTCTTCGAGCGCAATGTGTTCCACCGGAAGAAGCAGGTGCTGCCACGCCTTCCGGTACTGCGGGTTGAAGGTCAGCGCCAGCGCGCCCATCGTGCGCCCGTGAAAGGCGCGCCGCGCCGCAAGAATGCGTCCGCGTCCCTGACGCAAGGATACGGCGAGCTTCAGCGCGGCTTCGATCGCCTCCGTTCCGCTGTTGCACAGAAACGCCTTCCCCTCCGGACGCAATGTCCGGAGATACCCCAGAAATTCATCCCGCGCCGGACTGTCGAGTCCGAGCCCGACGGTCCAGGGATTTCCGGCCGCTTCGCGCAAGGCGGCGGCCAGGTCCGGATGCGCATGCCCGAAGAGCGCGCCGCCCTGGGCCGCCAGAAAGTCGAGATACTCCCGCCCGTCCGTACCCCGGATGCGGCATCCCGATCCGGAGGCGACGGTTACACCACGGCCGCCATAGACGTGGGACACAGTTCCGTACCCCTTCCGGAAAGCGCCGACGTGAGCGGATCCATCACGCGGCTGTCGGCGATGATCGCCCGCGGGACGCCGCCGAGGAGCGCTTCCTTTGCGGCCAACAGCTTTCGCTTCATGTTGCCCTTCGCGTACGATTCGAGAACGTCCCATTCGTCGAGACCGCCGCGCTCCACGAGCGTATCGGGATCCGACCCGTCGCGCAGCAGGCCGGGAACGTTGCTCAGGATCACAAGGACATCGGCGCCGAGAGCGCTTGCTGCGGCGGCGGCCATTCGGTCGCCATCCACGTTGAGCACATCCGGCCCGGACTCGTCGGCCGCAAGCGGCGGAAGCAGCGGAACCGCCCCGGCGTTCCAGGCGCGCAAAATCGGCGTCGTGTCGAACGAGACGATCGTTCCGCTCCGGTTTCCGCGAAGCAGACGCACCCGCCCGTCCTCCTGCGAGCGGAGAACGTCCTTCCGCGACGCCCCCGCCGTCGTCTCGAGCCCGGGATAGAGCGGCAGCCCCCACAGGCCGCACTCTCCGAACTCCTGCGTGATCCTGAGCGAATAATTGCTGCAGGCGGCCAGGAAGAGGGCCATCTCCTTTTCGCCGACAAAGCGGCTCCTGTAACCGCTCGGACTCGTGACGTACACAGGTTCGATCTCCGTTGCGCGGCACAGATCCTCCATGTAGCCGCTCGCGCCGTGGACGAGCACCCAGCGCTCGCCGGAACGAATCCGCTCCGCCATATCCCGCACGAGAGCGACCGTGGAATTGCCGCGCGCCCCTCCGATCTTCACGACTCCCGTCAGAGAGTCTCCATTCAA
>CAZVUT010000122.1:6485-8282 GCA_964630155.1 uncultured Synergistaceae bacterium | reverse complement strand
GATCGCTGCGCCTCGTGATCTACGGCGTCGCGCTCGTGATCTTCATCATCTGGCTCCCGCTCGGCGTCTGGGGGACGATCAAAAGCAAGTGGATGGAGCGGCGGGGGTAGCGCTTCGTCCAAGGATGCTGCAATTCGTGAAGGCGTCACGGATCCGTCTCGACAGGGATCCGGCGACGCCTTTCTTATTTGTGTGAACTCGAAGGGACCGTGACCTGCCGTCGGATGTTCCGGAACGGAAGGACCTTCCTGTCTGTTGCGCAACGACTGGCCGTATTGCCGGAAAGCGGCGATAATGGACTTCTAAATTTGGCTCTCCGATTCCAAACCCGGAACGAAATGTGTGGCGATCGATCATGTATCAAGATCTTCCGTACCCTGTTTATTACGTAATGTTTCCCGCCGTGTTTTCCCCGAAGGCAGTCCCGTGACGCCTGCGTTCATGCTCTCGGCGCTCGCCGTGATCGTTGCGTTCTGCGCGGTCGGGGCGGCGGCGTCGGGAACGGTCAAAAGCGCGAACGCCTACGAGATGGCCAGTCGCAAGGCCGGACCGCTCTCGGTCACGGGGATCGTCATGGGGGCGCTCGTCGCGGGCGGTTCGACGATCGGGACGGTGCAGATGGCGTATCTCTACGGCCTGTCGGGCTGGTGGTTCACGCTCGGGAGCGGCATCGGGTGCCTCGTTCTGGGGCTGTGGTTCGCGCGTCCGCTCCGGAGGTCGGGGCTCGTGACGCTGCCGCAGTTCATCGAAGGGCGCTACGGCGCGCCGACGGCGCTTCTGACGCTCGTCGGCTCGTCGCTCGGGACGCTGCTCTCGATCATCGCGCAGTTCATCGCGGGCGCGGCGCTGCTTCAATCTGTCTTCCCGGTGTCGCAGGAGGTCGCGACGGCGGCCCTGTCCGTCATGATCCTCGCGTTCATCTTCACGGGCGGGCTCAAGAGCTTCAGCGTCGTCGGCAACGCGAAGACGCTCCTGCTGTATCTCCTGCTCATCCTCTGCACGGCGAAAGTCATATCCCTGGGATTTTCGCCCGAAGCGTTCGCGGGCGACCTCGCGACGCGGCCGTGGTTCGGGGTCTTCGAGCGCGGCGTGGGGGTGGATGTCGGCGCGTGCGTGTCGCTTCTCATCGGGGTGCTCTGCACGCAGATCTACATACAGGCGGTCTTCGCGGCGCGCGACGAAGGCGCGGCGCGCACGGGCTGCCTGGTTGCGTCCGTTCTGATCCCGCCGCTTGGGCTCATGGGGGTGTGGATCGGCTCGGGCATGCGGGCGTCCGGCGTGGTGGTCGACGCCGCGCAGGCGCTGCCCGTTTTCCTGAACGCGCACTTTTCGCCCGTCGTCGCAGGGGCGCTCTGGGCGGGGCTTGCGATTACGGTGGTTGGCGGCGCGGCGGGGCTGACGCTCGGCGTGGCGACGAACCTCTCGCGCGACCTGTATATGAAGATTCCTGGCGTGAACCGGAGCGACGGGCGTGTGTTGCGGATAAGCCGCGGCGCGGTGGTTCTCGTCGTTGTCGTGTCCGCGCTCGCTGGGTTGGCGATGCGGGGCGGCCTGATCCTGCAACTGAGCTACGTCGGAATGGGGCTCCGCGGGGCCGGAATGTTCGTTCCGCTGGTCATGGCGATCTTCCGTCCGGGCCGCCTGACGCGTGGGTGGGCGTTTTTCCTGTCGTCCTGCGGTCTTGGGAGCATGCTGCTCGCCCCGATGATCCTTCCGGGCGTCGAACCGCTGTTTGTCGGCCTTGCGGTTTCGGCTGTGTGCCTCGTTCCGGCCGTCGCGTCCGGAAGGGCGTCCCGA
>CAZVUT010000122.1:2401-6385 GCA_964630155.1 uncultured Synergistaceae bacterium | reverse complement strand
TTCCGCGAAAAGCTGGAAGCGATAGCGGAGTTTTCGAAACGATACGTGAAAAAGACCGGGCGTGCGCCCATCCTTGTCGGCGGGCAGGCGCTCGACGTCTATATGCTCGGAGAACGCCCGACGCAGGAGATCGACATGCTTGCGAGGGAAGACCGTGCGGCCGGCGTTCTGGAGGAAATGGGATTCACGCGGGTGGACAGGTATTTCGTACGGCGCACCGAATCGTCCGGAATATATTTCGAGCTTCTCGGCGCGCAGGAGATCAATGACGATTCCGAAGCGACGGAACGCGTCCTGGAAATCGATATCGACGGGACGGGAGACAAGGTTTTCCGGATCATCGCTCCGGAGGATCTTGCTCTGGACAGGCTTTCGGCCTGCAAACACCGGGAATATTCCGACGACCGACTCTGGGCCGAAGTCCTTCTGAGAAACGGGCTTTCCGGTCGATACGTGGATTTCGATATCGGGTATATCCGGAGGAAAGCGTCCGATCCGCGATACGATGTTCTCGCAATTTTCGAGGAAATTGTCGCCCGGATCGGCGAGACGATCGAACCGGACATTCCGGACACTGCGAGCGTCGGCGCATCCGGCCGCCGGGGTGAGAGCACATGAGAATCAACTTTCGGGAGCTTTTCGATCGCATATCGGGCGACGAAGCGCAGGATGACATTCGAACAACGATACAAAAGTTTGAAGAGGAAAGCGGACGCGTTGTCCGGACTCGTCCCCGTACTCCGGAGGAGACCCGGGCTCTCGTGCGTTTCTATACGGACCGGATGCCCGCGTTCAAACCCGGCGGGAAGACGAAAGACGGGCGCAGGATTCTCATCCTGCCGCTTTAGGAAAGTGCGAGTCTCGAATTGACGTGAGTCCCCCGGGAACCATGTCGGTCCGCGCCGGCGATCCATCGCATCGGCACAATCGAGGCGCAAAAAAAAACTTCAACGAACAAGTCCCTGACTTGGCGCCGTCAGGGACTTGTCCTTTTTTATCAATACCCGTTCCGCGAGGTTGCGGCCCTTCGCCGTCCCCCCGCTTCGTTCCGGTTACGCCGATGCGCTGTCTCCGGCGCGTTTTCGGGCGAGAGCGGGAACGAGCGCGAAGGCCGTGAAGAAGATCGCGGACGCGAACAGGCCGACGGCGAGCGGATGCAGCGCGCCCCAGAGCCCCGGAGCGGAAAGCCCGGTCATCTTGACGGACGTCGAGGCGTATCCGGCCGCGTACCACAGGACGCATCCGGCCAGGCCGCCGACCGAAGACGCCCAGGCCGCGCCCCGTCCGAAGCGCCCCATTCCGGCGAGAAGCGCGAGGTACGGGACGAGGATGGCGCAGGCGACGAGGCTCCAGCTTGTCGCGCAGATCCACGCGATCAGCGACGAACTCTTGAGCGCCAGAACGCCGCTCGCGATGGCCGCGAAGAGGACGAACGCGCGCCACTCGCGCGCGTCGAGCTTTCGCCGAACGACGTCGTGTCCGATTCCGGCCGCCGACACGTGAAGCAGCGCCGTCGCCGTCGAGAGCGACGCCGATACGATGGCCAGGGAGAAGAGCTGGCGTCCCGCCTCGGGGAGAAGCATCTGCGTCAGTTTCGGAATCACGTCGTCCGGGGAGATCGCCTGGCCGCCCAGAAGCAAGCGCGACAGGCCGCCGACGAAGTAGGCGCCGCCCACGACGACCGCCATCGCGAGCATCGCTATGGGGATGACGCGCCGCGCGTCGTGCCTGTTTTCGAGCGCGAAGTGGCGCTGGATGAGCTGCGGTTGCGCCCAGACGCCGATGGACGTGACGAACGCGAGGAAGAGAATCGCCATGCCGCCCTCGCCGCTCGAGAGCGCGAGGAATCCGCGGTTGGCGGTGGGGATGGGCGGAAGCGCGGCGAGCGCGTTGAGTCCCTCTATCGGTCCGCCGACGGCCCGAAGCGCCGCGAAAAGAAGAAAGAAGACGCCGGCGACCATGACCATTCCCTGGAAGGCCTCCGTGTAGAGGACGGCGCGAAGGCCGCCGATGATGACCGAGAAGCTCACGCACGCGGTGACGAGAACGAGCGCCTGCGTGACGGAGATCGAAAGCGCGCCGGAGAGCATGAGGGCCGCGCCCTTGAGAACCGCCGAGCCGTACACGACGAGCAGCGCGGAGCACAGGCCGCCGAGGAAGGGCTGGAGCATCGGCGCGTTGTAGGCCCGGGAGAGGAGTTCCGCGGGCGTCTTCGCGCCGAGCCGCCGCTGGTGCAGGCGCGTCGGCCACGCGAGGAAGCGGTAGGCGAACCAGACGCCGAACCACACGTTGCCCGCCGCGATGAGGAGCATCTGAAGGCCGTGCCGGTGGCAGAGCCCCGCGAAGCCGACCAGCGCGACCGCCGACACGTACGTCGCCACGTAGGCGAACGCCTGGACGATGACGCTGACCCGTCCCGGCGCGAGCGCGTGTTGACCGATTCCCGAACGCGACAGCAAGACGAGAAGCGCCGCGTATCCGATCCAGAGTCCCCAGGTCAATACAGTCATTACCGCACCCTCCTTCGTTCCGGCCGAAGCAGCCGGAAGATCGACCACAATGCCCCCAGAAGCAGCGACGCGCCCGAAACCAGAACCCACCCGTCCATACCCTGCATTGCACGACACCTCCCGTTATCTCCACGAGAATAGAAAAAGGGCCGCCGACCCGGTGGTCGGCGGCCCTTGCGGAGTCTCTTGTCTTCTGTCAGAAGCTCAAGCCCCTCGGGAACACGTCCGTACCTCTCCGGCGTCGCAACGGCGCGGAGCGTAGGTATAGGAATAGACGTAGGAGCCGAGCTGCCCTCTCTTCTGTGCCTGCTGCATGACGAAAACCCTCCGATGAATCGAATTGTGCGGTACAGTAGCACGCTGAATGGATGCTGTCAAGCGGAAAGTAATCGCCTGTCGTCGGACAGGGAAAGGTCAAGCCGTGAAGACGCGGGGCGATGTTTTTCGGCGCGTGCGGAAGGACGCGAAAAAAGCGCGGAATATCCGCGTTCTGTATGGAACCGCATCAGGGGCGCGCAAAGGAATGTGCAGAAAAGACTTGCGCAATTCGGAACACGGGAATACCATAGTGACGACGCCGGGCGACGGACTCCCGACCAAGGGGGCGTTTCCGGCGGATAATCCGGCTGCTTTGTCCATCCTGCGGGCTGTCCTCCGCGCGGCCCGCACCGGGGATGAAATCCAGCAGACATATTTCTCTCGGGAATTGAGAGAAACATGTCTGCTTTTTTTATTTGGGGGTGAGAGACGGAAAAGACGCTTCGCAACGACGAAAAGGCGACACGACGTGTGGACCGGCAGTTTCTCAGCCCTCGGACGCACCGCATCCGGGGAGACTCGAATTCTCGGGAGGTTGCATTCATGGAAAATCCGTCGCTCCTGGGTCTGATCCCGCTCGGGATCTACCTGGTTCTCTGTTTCACGAGATTTGGACAGATCTTCGCCGTTCTGGCCGGAATCATCGCGGCCGCGATCATCGGAAACCACGGAATCCTCGAAGTCGCAGGCGCCATTCGCGCCGGACTCGGCTCCTTCCTGGGGTACATCGGTCTCATCATCCTTCTCGGCGGAGGACTCGGCGAAGTCCTCAAACGCACCGAAGTCGTCAACGACATGGTGACGATGGTCACCGGCAGAATGAACGTCAACTCGCAAAAGAAGGCGTTCAGCGTAACGATGCTCTGCTCCGTCATCATCGTGAGCCTTCTGGGCACGATGGCGGGCGGAAACGCCATCCTCGCGCCGATCCTGATTCCGATCGTCGCGTCGGTGCGGATCACCCCGAATACGATGGCCGTCCTGCTTCACGGCGCCGGCGCGACAGGCCTCTTCCTCGGGCCCTTCACGCCGCCGGTCGTCGCGCTCATGGAGTTCACGGGCCTCAGCTACCCGCAGTTCCTCATCAACGCCGGAATTCCCGTTTCCGTCATCATGTGGATCGTCACGTTCTTCTGGGCGGGACACGTCCAGAAGA
>CAZVUT010000122.1:0-2301 GCA_964630155.1 uncultured Synergistaceae bacterium | reverse complement strand
GAGATCATCGACGCCGTCTGCGACGGAGCGAAGCGGCTGATATGGCTGTTCTTCTTCTTCGTCCTGCTTGATCCGTTCGTCACCTTCATGTCGGCCGCGGGCGCGTTCCAGGCGATCTCCTCCTTGCTCGAACCGTTCGTGAAGCAGAGCGGCCCGGTCGGGTTCGTGGCGATGTCGACGATGGTCGGCGTCTTCGGAATTCCGGGAGCCGCCGTCGCCCAGGCCGAAGTCATCAACAAGATGTTCCTGACGCTTGCGCAGGGGCTCAACATTCCGATGGGAATCTGGGCCGCGGTGCTTCTCATCGGCTCCCAGATGACGTCGTTCGCGATCCCCGAAGGCGACATGCAGGGCCAGATGGGGCTGGCCCGCTCGAACGACCTCAAGGCGATGCTCTGCAACGGGTGGATCATTGTCTTCTTCACAATCGTCTACGTCGTGGTCCGCACGATGCTCACGAAGATCTGACATGAGCTGGAAAGAGGATATCCTCCGCGAAGTTCGCGCCCTGCACGGAACGGCCGGCATCGTCGTCCGGGACGCGGCGGGAGGGGATACGCTCGCGCATAACGCCGACAGGAGCTTTCCATCGGCGAGCCTCATCAAGCTGGCGGTGCTCTGGGAGCTGTACGCCGGGGCGTCCGCCGGGCGCGTCGATCCGTTCGAGGTTCTTGCGTGCGACCGCTCCCGGTTCGTCGAAGGGGGGTTGCTGCACCACGTCTCCGGCGGTGCGACGCTCCGGCTCGACGACCTTGCGCTCCTTATGGTCTCCGTGAGCGACAACACGGCCGCGAATCTCCTGATGGACCGGCTCGGCATGGATCGCATCAACGCCTCGATGCGCGCGCTCGGCCTCGGGCGGACGGTCCTCGGGCGCCGGATGCTCGACTTCGAGGCCAAGAAACGCGGCGAGGACAACGTCACGTCGCCCGGGGACGTCGCCGACCTTCTGACGCGGATGCTTTCGGGGCCGGAACTGTCGCCGGAATGGAGGGCGCGCGTGTTCGATATCCTGTCGGCGCAGAAGCTCAACTCGAAGCTGCCCGCACATATCCCCTATGCAGACGTTGACGACATCGAAGCGTTTCTCGCCCACAAGACGGCGGAGCTTCCGGGGTGCGAGCACGACGCCGGGGTCTTCTTCCACCGGGGGAACCGCCCGGTCGTGACGGTCGTCATGACGGAAGGGATCGGACATCGCGTCGAGGGTGCGGCGTTCTGCGCCCGTATCGGAAAGATCGTGTACGACGCCTTTCTGCCGGAACGGAGAACGTCCTGAACCGGCGGATTTCGCGGAACATGGCGCGCGGCGGAATTCCTTCGTGTCGGAGGGATTCCGCCGCTTTTTCGTGCGGCGCCGCCGAGCGGGGGGGTATACTATTCGCATCCGCACTCTCGCCGAAAGGGGTATGAGACGCCATGAAGGGCATCATCGTGCGCTACGATTTGAAGGAAGGGTACGGCTTCATCGCCTCAAAGGGGCTCGATGGAGATGTTTTTTTCCACGAGACGAAGGTTACGGGAAATAAGAACCCGGCTGTCGGAATGCGCGTCGAGTTCGCGTACGAAAAGACCGAGAAGGGGCTTGCGGCGACGTCCGTCACGACACTCGGCATGCAGCTCTCGCCGTACAGGATCTTCGGCGTGACGGCGGCGCTCCTGGTCGTCGCGGGAGCGTCGCTCCTCGTGTTCCGCTTCCGCTGGCATCCGATCCGAGCGTACCTTCTCGTGATCAACATCGTGACGTTCGGGATGTACGGCTACGACAAGATCATCTCGAAGACGGACATGCTCCGCGTGCCGGAGTGGGTTCTCCACGGGCTCGACTTCCTCGGCGGCTCGCCCGCGGGCCTGGCCGCGCAGCGGCTCTTCCGCCACAAGACGGCCAAGGACGCCTTCCAGTACATATCCTGGGCGGTGGTGGCGCTTCAGGTCGCGGTCCTCGCATATCTGTGGTGGGTCCGGAGCTAGCCGCTGAATCGCGCTGCGCCTTTTTCCGCCGCCGGGCGACAGTCGCGGTTTTCAAACGCGGATATTCGCCGATTCACGCAAGCGACAGGGGAACCCATCCTCCGGCGCGTCATTCCGCCATTCTCCCGTTCGAGAGAAGCCGTGAACGGTGGTTTGCAGGCCGAGGCGACTTTCCCCGGAAAGGGTGACGCATGAACCTCTTCGATACGCTCGAAAGCATCGCCTCGCGCCCCGAGCCCTTTTCGTCCTACACGGCCGAAACGCTCTGGAACGATGACCATATCTCGAAGCAGATGCTCCGGTTCCATCTGGACCAGAACACCGACCTCG
>CAZVUT010000121.1:4278-8357 GCA_964630155.1 uncultured Synergistaceae bacterium | reverse complement strand
GACGCCTGTAGGCTTTGATTTCGCTCATGGCGCTCATCCTTTCCTCGCCCGGAACGCGCGCTCGTATTCGTTGCAGAGGCGGTTCGTGATGTCTTCGACGTTGTGCGAATGAACGTGTTCGCCCGGGGCGATATCGGACGAGGCGAGGCCGATCGTGACGGCGTACTTGACGATCTTCTCCCCGCGCGGGATGCGCGACAGCGCGATCTTGTGCCCGAGGGGGACGGCTCCCTTCGCGACAAGGGAGGCTCCCGCGCAGTCGAGCGTCTCGCCCGCCGAGGTATCCTGCGCGACGACCGCGACGTTGTCTTCCGGTTCGATTCGTATCGCTTTTTTCATCGCCGATTGCTCCCTCTCCTGTGTCCCGGTCACGCCTGCATCAGCGCGCCGATCTCGCGGATCGACTTGCCTTCGAGCCCCATCTTCGCGAGCGTCTGGCCCGTTTCGAAGTAGTTTTGCCCGAGAAGCAGGCCGCAGAGTTCGACGACCGAACGCATGATCGGCGTTTCGACTCCGGCGAGCTTCCCGAGTTCCACGAGCGGAACCATCGAGAACGGCGTGTCTTCGGTCAGGAAGCGGTGGTCGAGCGTCTTCGGCGCGTCGGGTTTCGTTCCGCCGAAGGCGGGGTTCGCGAGGATGACCGAGTGGAGGTCGTCGCCCGCTACTTTGTATTGCGTGCGGATCGTGTCGACCGTGCTCATGAGGTCGAGTCCGAAGGCCTTCGCGATCGCGAGGCGCTCCCGGTCGACGGCTTCCATGGCGCGGCAGACGCTCTCAGGCATGCCGTCGAAGTAGAAGCGGAAGTCTCCCTTCGTCCCTTCGATCCGGCCCGCGTTCATGAGCATCGGCACGCAGTGGACGACCATGTTCGTGTTGGAGATGCTCGTCTGCAATACGTTCGCGCCCCGTTTGTACGATGTGCAGAACGCGTCGCGCATCACGGCGTCGACGCGATCGTAGTCGCTGTCCGGGAGCACCGCGAGCGTGACGGGGTTCTTGACGCCGCGGACGTTGACCCGGCCCGGTTCGACTGCCGCGCAGGCGTAGGGCAGGTTGTCCGTCTCGCCGACGAGGACGTCCTTGCCGAGCTTCCGGAACGCGTCCTTCAGGCCGAAGGTTCCGTAGTTGCCGGGCGAGAGCACGAGGACCTGACCGTTCTCGAAGTGCGGCAGGGCGAGGTTGAAGAACGCTTCCTGCGCAAACGACGGCGCCGTGAAGTAGACGATCTCGGCGCCCCGGAGCGCTTCGGCCGCGTCTGTCGTCGTGCGGGCGAGCTTCCCCGCGCCGACGATCTTGTTTTCCATTTCGATGATGTCGCCCTTTGCGCGGATGGCCGCGACTGTGGCCGCGAACTTCGGATGTTCGTAGAGCGTGACGGCATGTCCGCGGAGCGCAAGGTCTCCGGCGAGCGCCTGGCCTCCGTTGCCGGCGCTCATGACGGTGATTTTTCTCATCGTACGATCCCTTCTTTCGATAGACGCTGCATCAGGCATGCGTTTCGGCCGGAATTCGCTTCGGGGCCGAACGCGGGAAAAGGCGGGAAGAGCCGCGGCGTGCGGCCCTTCCCCGGAATGGCGTCGTTATTCGAGGACGAATGTGGCGGTGATTTCGTTATACGCCTTTTCCCCGATGACCTTCTTGAACTCGGCCCAGGACACCTCGCGGCCGATCTTCGCGAATTCCTTGAGCTGCGCTTCGGTCGGGCGATAGACCTTGGTTCCGGCCTTTTCCATCAGGTCGACGTAATGATCCTGATCGGTGACGGCCTTGGCCCAGCGGCGCTCCTCGAGTTCCTTCGCCTTCGCGTCGAGGATCTTTCGGTCGGCTTCGGACAGAGACTCGTACAGCTCGAGGTTGATCGTGAACGGCCAGCATTCGAAGTGCGTGTTGGCCGCGATGTAGCACTTCATCAGATCCTGGAAAGAGACGTGGTAGTTCTCCGCGCCGCCGCCGAAGATTCCGTCGACGATCCCGGTCTGGGCCGCCGTGAAGAACTCGGCGAACGGAAGCGGCGTGGCCTGGTAGCCGAACGTGTTGGCGAGCGTTTCCCACGTCTTCATCGTGGGCACGCGGACCTTGAGGTTCTTCTGGGATGTCGGATTCAGCGGCTCCGCGGGTTCCTTGAGCAGGCCGATGCCGCCGAAGTAGACGGGCCAGTAGGCGAGGACCTTGATGCCCTGCTTTTCGTACAGCTTCGCGACGTAGTTGGCGAACGGCGCTCCGCTCGAGTAGTTCTTCTTCGCAAGCTCATAGGTCGGGACGACATACTGCAGGGTGAACGCGAGCAGCTTCTTGTCGACATTCGTGGCCGCCGACATGATTCCCATCTCGACGGAGCCGATGCCGATCTTCTCCTGGACGACGGTGTAGTCGCCGAGCTGGTTGGCGCCGTAGATCTTGATGTCGACCCGGCCGTTGGTCGCCTTTTTCATCTCTTCGGCGAACCAGTTCATTTCCTTGTCGATCTCGGAATTGGCGGGACGGATATGCGCCACCTTCCACGAGTAGGACTTCTCGGCCGCGAACGCCCCTCCGGCGAGGAACGCGAACCCGACGGCAAGGGCAAGAACCAGCAGCATCGCAGATTTCTTCACAAAAAACCCCTCCTTAACGTATGTTGTCGGAAACTCCCATACTGACGGAACACCACTCCGAACCTGGAGAAGCACCTATCCGGCGTCTGTGAGCGGCGCCACCTCCCTTCGGCGAAACGGAAACGGTTCTTTTCCTACATATAGCCGAGCATTCTCGGAAGCGTCAGGGAAAGAGCCGGCCAATAGGTGGTCAGCAGCATGACCGGAACGTACCCGGCCAGAAAGAGCAGGACCGGCGGCATGATGTCCATGAACTCGACCTTGCCGATGCGCATCCCGAGGTAGAGCAGACTCGCGTAGGGCGGCGTCAGGCTTCCGATCGCGAGGTTCACGCAGAAGATGGCCGCGTACTGGATCGGGTGCAGCCCGATCGCCTGCGCGAGCGGCATGAGCAGCGGAGCGACCAGGATGATGCCGGTCACGTCGTTGACGATCATTCCGACGAAGAGCAGCAGCAGGTTGATCAGGATCAGGATCATAACCTTGTTCGTGGTCAGGCTGAAGACGGCCTTCACGATGAGCTGCGGGATCTGGAGAACGACGTAGGTCTGGCTCAGCATCATGCTGCACATGATCATGATCATGATGGAGCCGGTTGAGATTCCGGAACTCTGCGACACGGACCAGAACGACTTTCCCGTCAATCCCCGGTACACGAGGAATCCGATCGGGATCGAATAGATGACCGCCGCCGAAGCCGCTTCGGTCGGCGTCATGACGCCTCCGTAGATGCCGCCGAGGATCAGGACGGGCATGAAGAGCGCGGGAAGCGCCTTCCATCCCTTGGTCACGATCTGCTGCCGCTTTTCCTGTTTCGTGATTGCGGGCGGGATGACGAGCGGGAACTTCTTCGCGCAATACAGGTTGATCGCGCAGAAGATCGCCGTCGTCAGGAGCCCCGGTCCGACGGTCGAGAGGAAGCACGCGAGGACGCTCGTTCCCGTGACCCAGCCGAAGATGATCATCGGCGTGCTCGGCGGGATGAGGACGCCCAGGATCGACGAGCAGGTCACCAGCGCCGTCGCGAACGGCCGCGGGTATCCGCGCTTGACCATTTCGGGAATGAGCATGTTCCCCGTCGCGGCGACGCCCGTGAAGGCGCTGCCCGAGATCGCGCCGATCAGGGCGCACGTGACGGTCGCGACGACGCCGAGGCCGCCCCGGATGCGGCCGACGAAGACGTCCACGAATTCGAGAAGGTATTTCGCGATGCCGCTCTCGCTCATCAGCGATCCCGCGTAGATGAAGAGCGGAATGCAGAGCAGCGCCGGGCTCAGGATCTGTTGCAGACCCCACAGCATCATGCCTTTCATCGAAACGCCGCCCGCGATGCTCATATAGAGAAGCGAGCCGCTGAAGCAGAAGGCGATCGGAATTCCGAGGGAAAGCAGCCCCATAAGGATGAACAGGGAGATGACGGACACGGTTACCATCTAGATTCCCTCCTCTTCGGCGATCGCGGGGACGTCGCCGGGGGTGGTCATG
>CAZVUT010000121.1:0-4178 GCA_964630155.1 uncultured Synergistaceae bacterium | reverse complement strand
GCCGGGTCAGCTTCGGCCCTTCGCCTTTTCGCGCTCGATGATGATCCTCGCCATGACGGTCGCGGCCGAGGTCATGCCCTCCTGCGCCGTGCGTCCGATTGCGGCCATCGATTCGTCCGCCGAGTCGCACACGAGCCCGTCGCCCTTCGGGACGACGTACCCGTCGCGCGCGAGCAGCGCCGACTCGATCGCCATTCCGGCCGCGGCCGAGAGCTTGAGCGCGCAGCCGTACTTCGCGCCGTCGCACACGATGCCCGTGAGGCAGCCGGTCATGTTCTGGATCGCCCGGTCCGCGGACGCGAGCCCGCCGCCAAGAAGCATTGCCGCTCCGGCCGTGATTCCGATCCCCGCAGCCATCGCGCACGCGCAGATCGCCGAAAGGCGGCCGATGCGGCTCTTCATGAGAATCGTCAGCAGGTAGCTGAGCGCGACGGCGCGCAGCATCTCCTCCTCGCTCCGTCCGAGTTCCTCCGCCATGACGACGAGCGGGAGCATGGCCGTGATGCCGACGTTGCCGCTCGTCGCGCAGCTCATCGCCGGGAATCCGAGCCCGCCCATGCGCGCGTCGGACGCGGCGGCCGTGTAGGACTTCGCCTTCAGAACGAGGTTCCCCTTCGCCATTTCGCGGTACGCGACGCCGAATCCCGCGCCGACGCCCTTTTCGAGCCCCGCTTCCGCGAGCTTGCGGTTCATCGCGACGCCTTCCCTCAGGAACGCGATGTCCGCGAGGGGGACGGTCTCCGCGAAGTTCCAGAGGTCCGCGAGCCGGTATTTGAGGATAGCGTCCTTCGAGTAGTCGAACGTCGTCCCTTCGAGCCCGGCACGCTCGTCGACGAGCGCCTTCCCGTTCGCCTCCAGGTAGACGACGTTCGTGTGCGTCTTCGCGACGACGGCCTTGCCGACGCCCTTCTCGGTCTCGACTTCGGCCTCGATGCGAAGGCCCATTCCCGTGTATTCCCAGAAGATGTCCACGTCGACGTTTTTCAGGAAGGCGACGGCCTTCTTTTCTTCCTCGGGCGTCACCTTGTTCAGGACTTCGAGCCCCGCCTTCGAATCGCCCGCGACCGCGCCGAGCGCGACGGAGATGTCGATTCCCATGCGGTCGGTTCCGGGAATGCCCACGCTAAGGCTGTTCTTGTAGGAGTCCTTGTCCATCCGGACCGTCGCGCGCCGGGCCGTTCCTCCGACGGCGTCGCGCGCCGCGGCGGCCGCGAACGCGATCGAGACCGGCCCGGTGCATCCGAGCGCGGGCTTGACTTCCTTCTTCAGAATCTCGAGCAGTTCCTTCATGTCCGAATCTTCTCCTTCGTGGTCCCGATTGTGTGTCATTCCGCGTTTCCGGTGTGATTCAGGGCCATCTCGACGATCTTCCGGCTCCACTCTTCCTTGAGGCGCATCGCGGTCGGCGTGGAGCCGAGGCCTCCCTTCATCGTCCCTCTGAGTTCGGACGGAAGAAGCTGCTGCGTGTTCACGAGCGCGCCGATGACCTCGTCGGGCGGGATGGCGCTTTCGAGCCCCGACAGCGCCATGTCGGCCGCGGCGAAGGCGTTCGCGACGCCGACGCCGTTGCGCTTGATGCAGGGGATCTCGACGGGGCCCGCGACCGGGTCGCAGATCAGGCCAAGGATGTTTTTGAGCGCGAGCGCCATTCCGTGCGCCGTCTGCGAGGGCGTTCCGCCCGCGAGCTGGACGAGCGCGGCGGCGGCCATCGCGGACGCCACGCCGATCTCGGCCTGACATCCGCCGATGGAGCCGGAGAGCGACGCCCGCATCGCGATCAGCGTCCCCGTGACGGCCGCAGCGAGCAGCGCGTCGACGGCTGCGTCGTCGGACGCGTTCCGCTCCTCGACGGCCGTGATCAGCGCCCCCGGAACGACGCCGCACGACCCCGCGGTCGGCGCCGCGACGACGCATCGGGCGCACGCGTTCGTCTCCATCGCGGCGATCGCGCGAGCGACGGCCTTTCCGAGGGTCCTGCCTCCGACCGTCCGCCCCTCCTCGACGGCACGGAGCATTCTCGCGCCGCAGTCTCCGGGAACCAGCCCGGCGACCAGGTCGTTCTTCCCCCGGATTCCGTTCTCGACCGACTCTTTCATCGTGCCCCAGATCCGCGCGATGCGCGCGCGGACGTCGGCTTCCGCGAGGCCGCTCCTGCGGCGTTCGTACTCAGTCGCGATCTGCGGCAGGGTGCAGCCGCGCTCCGCGATGAGGCGCAACATCTCCTCGAACGAGGCGAAGAGCGGGTTCGCGTCGCGCAACCGGTAGTCGAGGACGGCCGTCAGCGGAAAGACGTCCGAAACGCCCGAGGCCCCTCGCAGCCGCTCGACCGTCTCCTCGGAGGGCGCGCCGTCGAGCAGACAGGTCCAGAGCGTGTCGCTCCCCGCGTCCGCGCGGATGACGTCAAGGGGCTTTTCGCCGAGAAGGGAGTCCAGCCGCGTTTCGTCGAACGAACGGTCCGCGATGAAGAGGACGCCCTCTTCGCCGCCACGGAGCGCGATCGGGAACTGCCCGAACTCCGTCATCAGGATTTCGCCGCCGCCGACGGTGATCCCGACGACCTTCAGGGTCCTGCCGCCGCGCGAGAGCCTCATGTCGACCGTATTGGGGTTCCGGTCCGAGTCGTATTCCGTGTGGTAGGAGACGGGGATTCCGCGCCGCTTCGCCTCGTCCAGCGCGGTGCGCACGGCGGGGGAATCCTCGCCGTATCCGAGGAGTCCGGCGACGATCGCCGAGTCGCTCAGGTGCCCCTTGTAGGTGCGGGCGAGCGCGTTTCCGTAGAAACGAAGTTCGACGGCTTCGGGATCGCCGCCAAGAAGGATGCGCCCCATGCGTCCGATGCGGAGCACGCCCGCCGTATGGGAACTGGATGGCCCCGTCATGATGGGGCCGAGCGCGTCGAAGAGGCTGACGAGACGATCGGTGTTCTCCATGATGCACAACTCCTTTTCGGGAATCGACATCGGCGGCGCGGCTTCCCGCAGGGAGGCTGTCGGGGACCCGCACCGCCGACGCGTTTTAGTATTCGACGAACGAGTACGTTCCGCCGATGCCCTTTTCCTTCGCGCGCTCCCACGCCAGCGTCGCGACCGAGACATCCATCGCGCCGGTGCCGATCGGAATGCAGATGACGCGCTCGTTAGGCGCGACGACGCCCTTCTTCTTTCCGGCCGCGAGTTCGCCGATCGTCGCGTACAGGTCCTTCTCGGTCAGCCGGCCGCTCGTCCCGTGCTTGGCGAGCGCGCCGCGGTGCAGCGCCTGCCCCGGGTGGTCGACGACGATCTTGTCGGCCTTCTCGATGCACTCGTCGGAGCACTCCTGGTACGACCCCATCGGGAACAGGATCGTTCCGGGCCGGAACCACTCGTATTTGAAGAATTCCTCCTTCGACTGCGTGACGCAGACGGCGATATCGCCGTTCGCGGCGTCTCTGGGATCGGACGCGATGTTGATGCGCCCCTTCACGAGCGGCTTCATGTCCGCGGCGTACCGTTCCGCTGCGGCCCGGCTCACGTCGTACACGGTGACTTCGGTGATGTCGAACAGTTCCGCGATGGCCATCGTCTGGGTGTGCCCCTGCATCCCCGCGCCGTAGAGGCCGAGATGGATGTTCTTCCCCTTGCCGTACATGTACTTGAGCGCCACGGCGGTCTGGGCGCCCGTTCGCATGTTGGTGATATAGGCGCCGTCCATGACGGCCCGGAAGTTCCCCAGGTGCGGATCGATCAGAAGGATCATCGACGTGATGTAGGGAAGCCCCTGTTCCTTGCGTTCGCCGAGGAATCCGCCCGCCCACTTGATGCCCGCGCTGTCGCACCAGCCGATGTAGGCCGGCATGGCGTTCATGAATCCCGCATAGGGCGGAAAGGCGGCAGCCTCGCCCAGGTCGAGGTTCACCTTGGTCGGATTGACGACCGTTCCGTTCCCCATCCCCTGGAAGGTCTTGTCGACACATTCGACGATATCCTTCACGGTGACGAGCGACTGGATTTCCTTCTGACTCAGGAGCATCGTTTCAACCTTCACGGCACACATCCCTTTCCGGAGTTTCGAAATTTGTGAATCCTTCCCTGACGCGAACCGGAACACCTTGTGAAAAAAATATCTGCACACATCTTATTGTCCGACATTTGGATAATAGCATTCACACGGCGAATCAGTCAACATTGAATTGAGCGACG
>CAZVUT010000120.1:0-8371 GCA_964630155.1 uncultured Synergistaceae bacterium | reverse complement strand
GCCCCAGACCGATGTTCAGCGCGATGCACAGCGCGACGACGACCAGCGTCTTGTTCTTCATTGTATTTTCTCTCCTTTTCTATTTTCGGCGGGGATGAACCGCCAGCTCCCGATATGTCGAAACGGGGCAGTATTCCCGCGCGAACTCGAGATCCTCCAGCTCGCCCAGGACCAGCTCCAGGGTTGTGCGCACGATGCATCCCTCCATGACGTGCCCTCCGACGACACGACCGGAAGGATCCGAAATTGCGGCATGAATATGTTCCCCTTCAGCGTCCACGGTTCCGATGAGGGAGACCACCTCGAAACATCCGTCTGCTTGCGTCCCGTCGGGCTGCCCCGCAAGGCGGAGACACGCCGTCGACAGGCTGCCGACGGCCCCGGCGACGTACCCCGCCCGAATTCCTGCGGAAGTGACGACGTTCCGGAGCGACAGGACGACATCATCTCCGGGAAGAAGACGGAAGGCGAAAAAGCGCGCGCGGGACGTCCCGATGTCATTGGAATTGCTCATTGCGGTGGATTCCTCCTGTATGGCGCGCGGTTTCGCCTCCGGAAGAGGAGAAGCCGCGGCGTGCCGTTCTGCTGTACGAAGCGTTGCGGAGACCGTGGGGGAAAAATGCGGGGGAATCCGGCCGGAACGGAACGTCCGACCGCGAACGATATTCCCTGCGAAAAAAACGGCCCGCCCCCGGCAACGCATCCCGGGAGTCGGGCCGTCATGGAATCCGCCCGGGTTGGGCGGAGCATACGTCCGGAATCAGGGGAAAAGCTGCCGGCGCAACGTCAAAAAGGGAGTCGGGAATGCATTCCATGCACACGCGGCGAAACCGGATCATGTCATGCCGAAACGCATTCTTCCCTTCCCCCTTTCGTCGTGCGGATGTATCCGGATTATAGCAACGGAAGAGCGCAAAGGATAGGAACGCCGGCGCGAATGTGCACTATACTCTTCTCGATCGCACGAGCCGCGATGAACCGGAAGGGAGCGATTTCGGGAATGATTCGGGACGCGAAAAGTCTTTTCGGGACCGGCGACGTCGTCCCCCGGGAAACGCTCTGCAAGTCCGCCCTGAACACGACGGGCATCCCGGGCTACGACTACTGCATGAATCCCTACACGGGCTGCACGCACGCGTGCCTCTACTGCTACGCGTCGTTCATGTGCCGCTTCACGGACCACAGCGAACCCTGGGGCGAATTCCTCGACGTGAAGACCAACTTCCCGGAAGTCCTCGCCAAACAGCTCGGCGGCCGAAGAAAGCATCCGGAGGGACGCGTCCTGATCGGCACGGTGACGGACGCCTACCAGCCCGCGGAGGCCCGCTTCCGCCTCACGGCTGCAAGCCTCGAACTCCTCGCGGAGTATCAGCTCCTCGACGTTAACATTCTGACCAAGTCGGACCTCGTTCGGCGCGACGCCGGCATCCTGCGCCGGCTTCCCAAGTGCGAGGTCGGCTTTACGATCACGACGATGGACCGGAGCATCTCCGACGTCCTCGAACCCGGCGCGACCCCGCCGGAGCATCGGCTCGCCGCGGCCGCGGAATTGCTCGGCTCGGGCGTCTCCGTGTGGGTCTTCATCGCGCCGCTGCTGCCCGGGCTGACGGATACGGAAGCGTCCCTTGCGGCGCTCTACCGTTCCCTTCGCGGGACCGGGATCACGACCATCCATATCGACCGCCTCAATCCGTATCCCGGCGTCGTCCGGCGGCTGAAGGACATCTACCGGCGATGCTTCCCCGGGGCTGCGGCCGATCTCGAAGCCTGTCTGCGCGACCGGGAAAGCTACCGGCGCGACGTGGCGGACCGCCTGCGCCGGATCGGCGCGTGAGGGCTCCGGCCGCCTCGCTCCGACCAGACCCCGAAAAACCGAAGGTGTTACGGCATTGCAATAATCCCGCAAGGAAACGGCATCGAACGCGACCTACAATACATCCGACGACACCAAAATGTCGTTTCGCCGGAACGTTCCGGCGCGAAGCGCACGGCTCTTCGTGCGCACGGGAGTTCTTGCATTGGGGGGATCGCATTGCAGATGACGCCGCTGGTCGATGAGACGCCCTGTCATACATTGGATCAGTTCCGTATGCTCATTCGCGATGGAGGGATCAGGCCTGTGTTTCAGCCAATCGTGGATATTCGCGGAGGTTCGGTGTTCGGGTACGAAGTTTTGTCGCGCGGGAAGCCGCCGCTCGAGTCGCCGGAGGCGTTCTTTCGCGTCGCGCGCGAGAACGACATGCTCTGGGAATGCGAACAGGCGTGCCGGAAGGCCGCGTTTTCGAGCGGTCCGTTCAGGACGTGGAGCAAGGACGCGCGTCTCTTCCTCAACGTCAGCCCCGAGATCTTCATCGACGCCCGATTCCGGCGCACGTTTTCGTCCGAGCGTCTCAAGGAAGCGGGGTTCTCGGAACAGCAACTCGTCTTCGAGATTACGGAGAAATGTTCCATCCCGGACTACCGGGCGCTGTCGGAGGCCGTCGCCCATTTCCGGCAGCAGGGGTTCGAGATCGCGCTGGACGATCTGGGCGCCGGCGATTCGGGGCTTCAGACGCTGGCCTGTTGCGCCCCGGATTACATGAAGATCGACATGTCGCTGATCCGGGGAATCGCGCAGGATGCGTACAAGCAGAACATCGTGGCGTTTCTCTGTTCGTTTTCCTCGAAGGTGAACGCGCGGGTCATCGCCGAAGGCGTCGAGAACTGGGACGACCTTCGGACCGTCCTCGAACTCGGCGTCCGTTTCGCGCAGGGGTACTGCCTCGCGAAGCCGAAGGCGGAGATCGAATCCCCGGCGGAATCCGTCATCCGGACGGTGCAGTCCATACGGAACGAAATCCTCCACAAGGCCGGCGACGTCTGCGAGGGGGGAGAGGGCGTCATGGCGCTGGCGCAGCGGGGAACGGTCCTCGGGTGCGGGGAGATCGACTGCGAGGAGATGGAACGACGCTTCCGCCGCTCCCCGTCCGTTGGGCATATCGTCGTTCTGGACGGGGCGAAGCCGTACGGGCTGATCACGCGCCAGAGCTTCTTCCAGAAAATGGGGGGCGCTTTCGGCTACCAGCTCTTCCAGAAACAGACGGTCGAATGCATCGCGAAACGCGATTTTCTCGTGGTGTCGCGGCAGACATCCGTGAGCGGCCTGGCGAAGTCGGCGATGGAGCGGGGCCACGATGACCTGTACGATCCGGTCGTCGTGGTCGACGACGCGGGGGATTTCGCCGGAACGATCACGATGAAGCAGATCATCTCCCGCGCGGAGGAACTTGAGATCGAGCGCGCGCTGAACTGCAATCCGCTGAGCGGCCTGCCCGGAAACCGGCACATCGAAACGTGGATCCGGGAAAGCCGGGACGGCGGAAAGCCCTTCTCGCTGATCTACGCGGACCTCGACCGGTTCAAGGAATATAACGACACGTACGGCTTCACGAACGGGGATCGCCTGATCATGCTGTCGGCGCGGATCCTCAGGGACGCCCTTTCGGATCTGCCCGCGGGGGCGCGTCTCGGACACGTCGGCGGCGACGATTTCGTGTGCGTCGTCCCCGGGAAGGTTCCGACGGACGTTCTGGAGTCCGTATGCGTTTCGTTCGACCGGGAGAAGATGGAGTTCTTCTCGCAAACGGATGCGCAGCGGGGCTTTTTCGAGGCGAAGGACCGAAGGGACGAGATCAACAGGATCCGCCTGACCACGCTGTCCCTTTCCGTCGTCGAAAGCGAGAAGCTCGACGCCGATATGCACATGGGGCATATCGCGCAGGTCGCGGCTTCGCTGAAGCATTACACGAAGCAGATGACGGCCCTCGAAGGGAAAAGCATGTACCTCGTCGAACGCCGGGACCGCGCGACGCCGATCCACGCTTCGGCGCGCGCTCCGACGAGGTCGATCGCGCCCTCGTCCGCCAGCCAGCGGATCTCCTCTTTCGAAAAGCGCATCGCATGTCGGTTACGGATGACCATTCCCGTCAGCGATTTCTCGCCGGACCAACGTGTCAGAAGCTCCTTCTCGTCGCTGCTCAGGGACGGCTGCGCGAACAGCGTTTTCGTCGAATCGTCGTACTCCGCGATGAGGAAGTTTCGGGCGTCCATCAGCTCGCCGAGTTCCCTCCGGATCACCTTCACGACCCCGGCGAGCGTCGCGGAGATCGCCATCGCGTCCGCTATCGCGCGCTGAACGCTCCGAAACGGTTCTTTCCGGGAGAAGGCCCCGAAGGCCGTCTCCCGGAATTCGTCCCTCCCGCCATCGGGGTGCAGATCGTAAAAACGGACCGCGCCGACGAGTTCTTCCGGGCGATATCCGAGGATCGATTCCACGGCGTCGCTCACAAAGGTGTAGATTCCGCTCGTATCGACCTGCCAGAGGAAGGTCCGGCTCAAGACAGCGATCCGGTTCAAGACATCGTCAGGCTCCCGAAAAATTCCCGAATCGCCCCCCCGGTCCTCCATGCAGTTTTCCGTCATGGAATACTCCACACCCCTCTCCGATGCCCGCGCTGCGCTTTGTCCGGTTTCGGCCTTGGCGCCCGATCGGTCGTTCTCCGTGGGAGCCATCCGCACAGTCGAGCGGAATATCGGGCGCGCCAAGCGTCGATCCGTCATCCCGCGCCATTTACAAAATAAGCAACAAAGTTTGCCACATTTTGAAGCGCTACATATTTTGTGAATTATATTGTATTTATCTTGATCACGATGGGGATGGAGAACCACTCATGAAAAGTTCCGGAGAAAATATCCGTGTTTTCCTGCTACGAAATATCTTCGGGCGACCGCGTCGCTGTCCCGATCGACGTCTATGGTGCGGGACGAACGAAAAAACACCGACTGGGGCCGATTCACGGCTACAATGAAGAAAACAGGCCCCTGCCGTTTCGCACCGGGCAGGAGCCGCCCCACAGGAGGCAGTGACGTGAAGAAGATCATCAACGCGATTCCCGATATCGTGACCGAAATGCTGGACGGCGTCGTCGCCGCGCACGGGGAGACGCTCCGGCGCCTCGAAGGATGGAACGTCATCGTCAGAAGGGAGATCCGCCCGGGCAAGGTGACGCTTTTGAGCGGCGGCGGAAGCGGGCACGAACCCGCGCAGGCGGGGTACGTCGGGAAGGGGATGCTGGACGCGGCGGTCGCCGGAGAGATCTTCACGTCGCCGGCGCCGGACCCGGTCAAGGCGGCGCTCGACGCGGTCCGGACGGACGCCGGAACCCTCATGGTCGTCACGAACTACTCGGGCGACCTCATGAACTTCGAGATGGCCGCGGAACTCGCCGA
Source organism: uncultured Synergistaceae bacterium (assembly GCA_964630155.1). GTDB lineage: Bacteria > Synergistota > Synergistia > Synergistales > Aminobacteriaceae > CALFXN01. The sequence goes on along the minus strand of CAZVUT010000120.1, from coordinate 3,103 downwards.
AATGGACGGCATCAGGACGCGGAGCGTCATCGTCAACGACGACGCGGCCGTCATGAACAGCACCTACACGACGGGGCGGCGCGGCGTCGCTGGGACGATTCTCGTCCACAAGATCGCGGGGGCGCTGGCCGAGCGAGGCGCGGACCTCGATGCGGTCGCAGCCGTCGCGCAAAAGACCGTGGACAACACCCGGTCGATGGGGTTGGCGCTCTTCCCCTGCACCGTTCCGGCGAACGGACGGCCCGGTTTCGACCTCGGAGACGGCGAGATCGAATTCGGCTTGGGGATTCACGGGGAGCCCGGCGTCCGGCGCATGGGAATCGACTGCGCCGACTCGATGGCGAAACGCCTCTGCTCCGCCCTGTTCGACGACCTTCCGTTCAAGAGGGGTGACCGTGTCGCCGTCCTCATCAACGGGCTCGGAGGGACGCCGCTCATGGAGCTGTACATCCTGAACCGCTCCGTTGCGGCGTTGTGCCGCGGGCAGAGGCTCACAATAGCGAAGACCTACGTCGGGAACTTCATGACGTCGCTCGAAATGGCGGGGGCGTCCGTGACGCTTCTGCGGCTGGACGACGAACTCGAAGCGTTGCTCCTCGACCCGTCGGACGCGCCCGCGTTCCGGCAGTGAGGGGATCGCGGGATGACGCGCCGCCCTAGTCTCCGTTCATCCGCGCGATCTCGTCGAACCGCGGGGCGCACTCCAGGAAGACGTCGACGAGCCGCGGATCGAAGTGGACGCCCGCGCCCGAGCGTATGATGGACACGGCCTCTTCGTGGGACATGGGGTTCTTGTAGGGGCGACCGCTCACGAGCGCGTCGTAGACATCCGCGATCGCCATGACCCGCGCGATGAACGGGATGGCCTCTCCCTTGAGCCCGTGCGGGTACCCCGATCCGTCCCATTTTTCGTGGTGGTATTCCGTGATCTGCCGTGCGTAGGCGATGAAGGGGGCGTCGCCGAGAATCTTCGCGGCGGTCAGGAGGACGTCCCCCCCGATCGTCGTGTGGCGCTTGGCGATGTCGAACTCGGCGGGCGTCAGCTTCCCCGGCTTGAGGAGGATCATGTCCGGGACGCCGACCTTTCCGATGTCGTGCAGCGTCGCCGCCTGCCAGAGCAGCGGGATATGCTCGGGCGGAAAGAGCGCGTCCCCGCCGGAGCGTTCGAGAAGCAGCCGGAAGTACTCCTTCGTCCGGATAACGTGATCGGAGGTCCCCCGGTCGCGATACTCCGCGAGGATCGCCATGCTCGCGATGATCGCCTCCTGGTGCCGCTCGAGCTCCTGCGTCTTGCCCGCGAGCAGCAGCTCGAAGCGCTTGCGTTCGGAGATGTCGCGGACGCTCTCGATGGCGCCCGCAACGCCCCCGAAGGCGTCGCGCAGCGGAGACGCCTTCGCGTAGATCCAGCCCCCTCGTCCTCCGTACATTGCGGGGCAGAAGGCTTCCGTCTCGAAGACGTCGCCCTTCCGGATGATCGACGGATAGGCCGCGGCGGCTTCGGGAGAATCCCCGAAAATGAGGTCGATGAGCTGCGGCCGCGTATGGGCGTAGAACGGGACCGAGTAGGCGTAGTTCCCCCGGCCGATCATGTCGGCGGCGGGGATGCCCGTCATCTCCTCCATCGCCCTGTTCCAGATGATCACGCGCTTTTCCCGGTCGACGGCCATCGTCGCGTCGGGCAGGAAGTCGATGATATCCGCCAGCCGCCGCCTCGCATCGGTCGCCTCGGCCTCGGCCCGCTTCTTCTCCAGGTAGACGCCGAGCTGGCTTGCGGTGACCCGGAGGACCTCGATGTCCGCGTCGGTGAACGCTTCGGGGGTGTCGTAGCTCTGGACGACGAGGGCCCCGAACACGCGGTCGTTGTTTTGCAGCGGGATGCCGAACCAGACCTCCGAACGCGCTCCGACGAGATCGATGACGCCCTCGTCGGCGAATCTGCGGATTTCCGCCTTCGTGAAACGCATCGTTCGTCCGTTCCGGATGACCATTCCGGTCAGCGACCTCTCGGCCGACCAGCACGCCAGAAGCTCCTTCTCGTCGAGGCTCAGGTCGGGAAGCGCCCGGAGCGTCTTCGTCGCCTCATCGTACTCCGCGATCATGAAGTTCCGCATGTCCATGAGTTCGCCGAGTTCCCGACGGACGATCCCGACGACCTCGCCGGGCGTCTCCGAGCCCGCGATGCCGTCGGCGATCGCGCGATGCGCCTTGCGCACAAGCTCTGTCCGCTTCCGGGCGGTGATGTCCTGAAAGATGCCGAGGATGAACATCCGGTTGTTCCGGAGGATCATCGTTCCGGTGGATTCGACGGGGATCTCCGCCGAGTCCCGGCGGACGAGCCGATGCTCGCGCAACGGAACCGGCGCGCCGTTGGCGAGATCCCGACAGACGCGCCGGACGCTCTCGTCCCTGTCGTCGGGGTGAACGAAGTCGAAGTAGCTCCGTCCGACGATCCCGGACGGACTGACGTCGACCATTCGCGCAAAGGCGTCGTTCGTATAGACGATCGCGCCCCCGGCGTCATGGAGAACGATGCCGAGCGGCGATTTCTCGACGATCGCGGCGTACTGCGCCTCGCTCTCCCGCAGTTTATCCTCGGCGCGCTTTTTGTCGGTGATCTCCATATCCGTGCCGCGGTAGCCGAACAGTCGCCCGTCGTCGTCCAGGAGCGGCACGGCGCTCATCGAGAACCACAGGACGGCTCCGTCTTTCGAATACATCGGCTTCTCGAGGATTCTGAAGGCTTCTTTCCGGGAGAACCCCGCGAACACGGCCGCGCGAAACGCCTCCCGCCCGTCCTCGGGATGAAGGTCGTAAAAACGGACCCTGCCGACAAGATCCCCGGGGCGGTACCCGAGAATCGCCTCCATCGCCCCGCTCACGAAGGTGTACATTCCGTCCGGATCGACCTGCCAGAGGTACGTCCGGTTCAGCTCCGCGATCCGGTCCAGGATTTCGTCGGGCTCCCGGTAGATTCCGACGCCGCGCTTCGGCGGCTCCGCAGGTTCGTTCCGGTTCCCGTTTCGCTCCTCCGTCACGAAATCCACCCCCTTCGCGCGACGCCGTCTTTCGCCGCCGGATCGGACCGCACTCGCCCGCGCCGGAC
>CAZVUT010000119.1:6644-8408 GCA_964630155.1 uncultured Synergistaceae bacterium | reverse complement strand
CTCCTGATCGCCGACGAGCCGACCACGGCGCTCGACGTCACGATCCAGGCGCAGATTCTCGAACTGATCGGAGAGCTCAAGGCGGCGCGCCGGATGTCCGTCCTGCTCATCACGCACAACCTGGGCGTCGTCGCTGAGATCGCCGACCGGGTCGCCGTAATGTACACGGGACGAATCCTCGAAATCGCCCGCACCGACGACCTGTTCGCGCGTCCGCTGCATCCGTACACGCGCGGGCTCATGGAGTCGATCCCGCGCATGGACCGCACCGTGAAGGAACTCGCCGCGATTCCGGGCATGGTCCCGCCGATCGATGCGCTTCCCCGGGGGTGCACGTTCTCGCCGCGCTGTCCGCTCGCCGAGGAACGGTGCAGGCAGGCGGTCCCGCCGCTCGAGGACGCCGGAAACGGGCATAAAAGCAGATGCCTGCGCTGGCGCGATCTCGTCGCGGACAGGGGAGGCGCAGCATGACGCCGCTTTCCGGTCAGAAAGACGGTGCGTTGCTCGACGTCCGGGATCTCACGGTGCATTTTCCGGTCCGCTCCGGTCTGCTGCAGCGCGTCACGGGGCAGGTGAAAGCCGTGGACGGCGTCTCGTTCGCGATCGGGCGCGGAGAGACGCTCGGACTGGTGGGGGAGTCGGGGTGCGGCAAATCGACCACGGCCCGCGCCGTTCTCAGGCTCATTCCCGTCACATCCGGCTCGGTGCGTTTCCGCGGCGAGGACCTTCTCGCGATGGAAGGAGAAACGCTCCGGAGGGCGCGAAGCGGCTTCCAGATGGTCTTCCAGGATCCATACGCGTCGCTGAACCCGCGAATGACGGTCGCGGAAATCGTGGGGGAGCCCCTGTTCAACACGGGCGCCGCGAAGAACCGGCCCGACCGCGACGAACGCGTCGCGGCGATCCTGCCGCAGGTCGGCCTGGACGCGTCATGCCTGCGCCGGTATCCGTTCGAGTTCAGCGGCGGACAGCGGCAGCGCATCGGAATCGCCCGGGCGCTCGTTGTCAGCCCGGACCTCGTCGTGCTCGACGAGCCCGTCTCGGCGCTCGACGTCTCCGTCCAGGCGCAGGTGATCAACCTGCTCGCGGAGCTTCGGGAACGGCTTCGCCTGACCTACCTGTTCGTCGCGCACGATCTGTCGGTCGTCAAGCACATCAGCGACCGCGTGGCCGTGATGTACCTCGGACGCATCGTCGAACTCGCGTCGCGGGACGACCTCTTCGACTCACCGATGCACCCCTACACCGTGTCGCTGCTCTCGGCCGTTCCGGTTCCCGACCCGAGGAACAAGTCGAAACGCATTGTCCTTTCGGGCGACGTCCCGAGTCCGCTGAACCCGCCCTCCGGGTGCCGCTTCCACCCGAGATGCCCGAAGGCGATGGAAATATGCAGCCGCGAGGATCCGCCGCCGATACAAAGAAACGGGGCGCACGAAACGGCCTGCTGGCTCTACGCGTAATAGAACCGCCACCATATATAGAGGGAGTGATCGATATGAAGAAGGAAATCAGAACCGACAAATCCCCGGACCCGATCGGACCGTATTCGCAGGGGCTCGTTGTCGGAAACAGAGTGTACGTCTCGGGACAGGGCCCCCGCAATCCCGCGACGAAGACGACCCCGGAAGGGATCGAGGCGCAGACGCGGCAGGTGATGACGAACATCAAAAACATCCTCGCGGCGGGCGGCGCGACGATGGATCATGTCGTGAAGAGCACGGTCCACCTCGCGAACCTCGACGACTTCCAGGCGTTCAACGCCGT
>CAZVUT010000119.1:0-6544 GCA_964630155.1 uncultured Synergistaceae bacterium | reverse complement strand
CGGCGTTTCTGTCCGATCCTCGCGCTGAGCGCCGCCGTCGGAATCGTGGTCGGGATTCTCCGGGGCGGAGTGCCCTTTATCCCCGGCGTCCAGGGCATGGCCGTCGGCCTTGTGGTGGGCTGGGCCGCCGGATGGCTCGGCAGGAACGATCCTCCGAAATTCCTGTCCATCGGCCAGCGATTCTTCTTCGGCGTCGCCGCGGCGTGCGTGTTCACGGCCGCGACGCTGCTGACGATGGGCTTCATGCAGGCGGCTCCGTTTGAAGGGCCGATCGAATGGCTCGGCGAAGTGTCCTCGGGCTTCATCCGGGAGCCCTTCTACGGCGTCGGCAACTTCCGAGACTACTCGGGAACGCTCACCGGCGGCTGGTGGCGCGGCTTCACGTTCCTCGACGCCGGGCTGTTCGTCTTCCTCTTCCTGGTCGGGGCGATCGCGGGAATCCCCCGCGGGAGCGTTCCCGCGACGGCGGACGGTCCCGAAGTCCCGGAGGACGATATCGACGACGGGGACGACGATTCGGACGCGGAGCCGCAGGAGAAGACACGCGTCGCGGCTGCCGGACTTGTCGCTGTTCTGCTGCTGCTCGGAGCGGCCTTTGCGGCGCTCGCGGCCTACGAGGATGCCGGGAGCCACGTGTCGCTCTCGCCCGATACGTTGAAAATCATCCGGCCGCTCGTCGGACGGTGGATCCTGAAAGAACCGGCCGGGGTCGTCAGGGGGACGGACGAGGACCGGATGTTCGACCTCAAACTCGGCGGGTTCGATTCGCTTCGCGGAATATCGGTGCGGCCCGGCCGATTCGCGATCGACTTCACCTGGTGGGGAGGGCACTACCGGGGGAAGCTCTGGCTTTCCGGGCGGACGATGCCCCTGTGGGTGCGGATGCGGCCCGACAGGGAGAACAACAGCCTGCGCATCGTCCTCTTCCTGTACGGAAACGGGCGCAGGATCGTGGAAATGCGGGCCGAACGAGTCCCGAAGTGAGCGCACCCGGCCCCGCGACGATCGTCAGCGCCTCGCGCCGGACGGACATCCCGGCGTTCTACGCGGACTGGATGATGGCGCGTCTTCGCGCGGGATGGTGCGAGGTGCGGAACCCGAGGAATCCGCGAATCTTTTCGCGGGTGGACCTCACGCCGGAAAGAGTGCGCTGCATCGTCTTCTGGACGAGGAACTTCGCGCCGCTGACGCCGTATATTCCGGAAATCGAACGGATGGGGCACAGGGTGTACGTTCAGGTCACGCTCACGGGATTGCCGGACGTCTTCGAGCCGCATGTTCCCGCGCTCGACTCGGCCGTGCGGGCCTTCCGGGAACTTGCCGACCGGATCGGTCCGGAACGCGTCGTCTGGCGCTACGACCCGATCCTGTTGACGGACCGGACCCCGCCGGAATGGCATATCGCCGCGTTCCGGCGTCTGTCGTCGGCGCTTTCGGGCGCGACGCGGCGATGCGTCCTGAGCCTGTACGATCCCTACGCCGCGGCGTCCCGGCGGCTCCGGGCGCTCGGCCCGGAGTTTCTTCCGACGGATGTTTCGGGCGGGGCGGAAACGCCGTCGCTCTTCGGCGACGAAGAACGCGCTCCGGTCGATGTCGTCCCGATGCTTCGCGCGATTGCGGAGGCGGCGCGCGAAGCCGGAATGGAGCTTCGCTCGTGCGCCGAGCCGTTGATTCGCGGGGACATCGGCATTCTTCCGGGCGCGTGCATCGACGCGGCTCTCATTGAACGGCTCTTCGGCCGCGCCGGAGCGCCGGGGAGCACGGACGCCGCGAAAGATCCGGGGCAACGCCCGGCGTGCCGGTGCGCTCCGAGCCGCGACATCGGCGAATACGATACGTGTCTCTTCGGCTGCGCGTACTGTTACGCGACGCGGTCTTTCCGGAGCGCCGGGGAGCGGTGGAAACGCAGCGACCCATCGTGCGCGTCGCTGATTCCCCGGTATGACGGGCGCGAACCGCCGGCGGGGCGTGAAGAAAGGGGCGGATGTTCGTGACCTATCGCCTGTTCAGCTTCGCGATGGCGCTCTTCTGGGTATTCGTCCAGCAGACGTGCCTCTGTTGCGCCAAATGGGCCTGCTACGATCTTCGCGGAACCCTGCTCGAAAACGTATGGCCGGCCGGGGCGGACGAAGAGCGTCCGCGAGACCTGCGCCGCTTCGTCCTGTGGCAGATCGGGCTGCTTGCCGCCCTTATCGCGCTCGCGGCCGCCGACCTGTGGATCCTGCCGCCCGTCCATCCGCACCTGAACAACTCGCCCTCGCTGGTCTGGCAATTCCTGTGCACGGTCATGCTGATCCTCGACGGCGGGCTCGTGTCGTTCGAGTGGCGGATCTACAGGCTGCATGCGGTTCGGGGCGTTGACCCCGGAGCCGCCGGCGCGCGTTTCGCATTCTGGTGGACGACCGGCTGCCTGATCCTCTACGCGATCTGGTTCGGCGGCGCGCTCTCCGTGACCCGGCGGTACGGACTGAACCCGCTGGAGTGGGAGTTCCTCTGCCTGTTCTACTTCCGGATCGTCAACGGGCTCTATCTGGCGCTGGAGGGGAGCATGGGCGTGATCGCGCTGCTGCTGTGGCGTAACCTGCGGCAGGAGGCGGGGGAACATGACTTCGCTGCTTGACGCGCTCTATCTGTGGATCGCCCGGTGGGAGGGCATCCGCGGGCTCCTCGGAACGTTCGAGGTCGTCACGAACATGATGTGCAGCGCCGCGGATATCCTGTTCATCTTCTGTTTTCTCCGGATCGCGGACATCGCGCGCAAAGAAGACGGCCGCCCTCCGATCCGCGTGCGCTACGGCATCATCCTCGTCTTTCTGGTCCTGACGCCCGCGCTGCTGTTCTTCAAAGGTCCGGCGCTGATGATCTGGACATCGGCGATTCTCGGCATTCCGTATCTCGTCCTCGCCTGGAGCGTCGTCACGGATGTATCCGGCATCGTTCGGCTGATCCGTCGGAGGATCGAACGGCGCGGCGACGCCTGATGGTTCGCGCCGGTCACATATTCCGCCTGTAGAAGTCGATATTCGCGCAGCCCCACCCGTAAATCACATCGACGACGGGCACGAGCGTCCGCCCCCGTTCCGTCAGCCGGTACTCGACGTGCGGCGGCGACTCGGGGTAGATGGTCCGGTCGACGATGTCGTCCTGCTCCAGCTCGCGGAGCTGTTTCGTGAGAATCCGGTTGCTGATCTCCCGGAAGAGACGGTGGATCTCTCCGTAGCGCATCGGGCCGTCGTGCCCCAGATGCCACAGGATGACGACCTTGTACTTTCCGCTGATGATGGACATCGTCAGTTCCTTTTCGCAGTGGAATTCCCCGTTCGCGAGCTTTTTCCGCAGATCGTCCCGCAACGTCGAAGGCATCTGTTTCCCCCGTTTCTCCCCGTGATCCGTCGAAGGGTACATAATTGTTCCCTGCTTACAAAAATGTGCGTAATTTACGGGAAAAAATAAACGGAATAAAATCGCATCAGTATTGTGACGAATAGCGCCGGATTGTGACTTTCATCCTATTGTACGGCGTCGACCGGATCTCTTCCAGTGTGTTTCATGTCGGGAGTTTTGAAACTTCACGAGTCGCGGACTACGAGGAGGGGGACAGAAAATGCTGAAGGCGCAGGTAGGGTCAAGCGTCGCGGCGGATGCGCGCCAGGCGGGCAAGGAAGCCGCTGGAAAGGCGTCGCATGGGTTGAACGGAAGCGTTGCGTTCGTCTACGGCAGCGCGGGATATGACGCGGAGAAATTTCTTTCCGGCGTCAGGGAAGGTCTCGGCGGCGTTCCGTTTCTGGGGTGCACTTCGTTCACCGGCGTTCTCACGCCCGAAGGCTTCGTCGGAGGAGCCGACGGGTTCGCGGGGGTCATGACGCTCGACGATCCATCGATGACCGTCGGCGTCGCCTCCGAAGAACGCGGCGAATGTCCCCGCAAGGCAGGGCGCAGCGTTGCGGAAGCGGCGCTCCGGAACGCCGGGCGAACGGACGATCCCGACTGGTTCTACATGGTCGCGCCTCCGGGCGAGGAGGAATCGTACCTTGCGGGAATCCAGGAAGTCGTCGGCCGGATTCCGTTCTTCGGGGGAAGCGCTGCGGACAACGACCTGACCGGAAAGTGGCGCGTCTACGGACAGAAAGCCATGTCATCGGGCGTCGCGGTCGCGTTCTTCTGGAACAAGCCGTTTGGAAACAGCTACACCGGGGCCTATCGCCCGACCGGAAAACGCGGCATCGTCACGAAGGTCGAAAACAAACGCGTCCTGCGTGAAATCGACGGAAAACCGGCGCTCGAAGTCGTCGCCGGATGGCTCGGATCCTCTCCCGACAAACTGATGGGGGCGAACCTGCTCTTCCGGACGATCACGAATCCGCTGGGGCAGAGGGACATTGCGAACCCGAAACACGTATGGATCCGGCACCCAATGGGCGGAAATCCGGACATGAGCATCAACGTCGGCAGCAACCTCGCCGAGGGGTGCTCCGTCGAACTCATGGAGGCCACCGTCGATGAGCTGATCACATCGGTCGGGGACGCGGTCGGCGTCTGCCGCGAGCGTCTGGCCGGGGAACCGGGCGCGCTGATTGCGGTGCATTGCGGCGGCAGGCGAGCCGGGATAGGGGATCACATCGCCGAGGTATCTGACCGTCTGAAGGAAAGCGCGGGCGGTCTTCCGTACATCGGCGTCTTCACGTTCGGCGAATACGGATTCGAAAAGGGCTCGGCCAACGGCTGCGGCGGCCTGATGCTCTCGTTCATGCTGCTCGGAAAATAGCGGCGATACGAACACGGAGGTGTTTTTATAATGGCGAAGATGATCATCGGAGGAAAGAAAGTCGACGCGCGCGGCGGCGCGATGATCGACGTCATCAACCCGGCGGACGGAACGGTCGTTGACACGGTTCCGAACGCTGCGGCGGAAGATGTCGACGAAGCGGTCGCGAAGGCGATGGCGGGGCAGAAGGTCTGGGGAGCGGTTCCGCTTCACGAGCGCGGCCGGATTCTGCGCCGTTTCGTCGAGATCGCGCTGTCGAAGAAGGAAGAACTGGCCTCGTTGCTCTCGCGTGAGACGGGCAAACCCATCCGCGAGGCCCGCGCGGAGATCGGCAACATTCCCGCGCTGTTCGAGGGATTTGTGGAAAAGGCGAAGCACCTGTACGGCGAGGCCATTCCTGCGGGAACGGAGCCGGGAACTGAAGCGACGCTCCAGATCACGGTCCGCGAGCCGGTTGGCGTCGTGGCGTGCGTCATTCCGTTCAACTTCCCGGTGGACCTGTTCGGGCAAAAAATCGCCCCGGCGCTCATCGCGGGCAACGCGGCAATTGTAAAGCCCTCCACCGAAAACCCGCTCACACTGATCCGGCTGTGCGAACTGCTGATCGACGCGGGCGTCCCGGACGGCGCGATCGAAATCGTCACCGGCCCCGGCTCCACCGTCGGCAGCCGGCTCTGCGCGAACCCCGGAATCGGCGTCATCAGCCTGACCGGCAGCACGGCCGTCGGCATCGAGACGATGCGCGCCGCCGCCGCGAACCTGACGCCGTGCGCGCTCGAACTCGGCGGCAACGACGCCTTCATCGTCCTTGAAGACGGGGACGTGGACCTCGCGGTCGAGGAGACGATCTTCGGACGCACCTACAACACGGGGCAGGTCTGCTGCGCGAGCAAGCGCTTCCTGATCCATAACTCCGTGAAGAAGGAATTCACGGACAAGATCGTCGCGCGGCTCAAGCAGCTCGTCCAGGGCGACCCGTCCGACGAGAAGACGACGGTCGGGTGCCTCATCAGCGAAAAGGCCGCGAAAACCGTCGAGGAACAGGTCGCGAAGACGGTCGCCCAGGGCGCGAAAATCGTCGCGGGCGGCGTGCGCAAGGGAGCGTTCTACGCGCCGACCGTTCTCGCCGGCGTCACGAGGAAGATGGACGTCGCCGTGGATATGGAGATATTCGGTCCGGTCATCCCCATCATCGGCTTCGACACCGACGAAGAGGCCGTCGACATTGCGAACGCGTCGAGCTTCGGGCTCTCGGGCAACGTCTTCTCGAGGAACATCAACCGTGCGATGAAGGTCGCCGGAGCAATGCAGTGCGGCGGCGTGGTCGTCAACGGATGCAGCTTCTTCCGTTCGTGCGAAATGCCGTTCGGCGGCTACAAGATGAGCGGCATCGGCAACGAGGGCATCGCCTGCACCCTCGACGAAGTGACGCAGGTCAAGACCGTCGTCCTGAAAAACGTTCTGCGCTGACAAGATCAGGCTCCTGTCTGTTGTACCGAAAAGAGAGGGCCTCGGAGCTATTCCCCGAGGCCCTCTCTGTGCGCCGCAATCCGGCCCGTTTGCGTTTCGTCGCGTCTGAACCCGCAGGGAAAAGCGCAGTGTGGTACAATGCTGCCGCTTCAACCGATGCGAGCGGATTTCGCACAACTTCGCCGCATTCCAAAACATATTCCCCGAGGGGTGGTCCCGGGTGCGAAGCATTGCCGAACTGATCGTCTCGAAGCTGTTCATGAAGCGGATCCCCGCGCCGAAGGGCTTCTACAGCCAGTATGGGCAGGA
>CAZVUT010000118.1:2833-8470 GCA_964630155.1 uncultured Synergistaceae bacterium | reverse complement strand
GAGGGCACGGAAGCCGCCAAAGCCGGCTACTCCACCATCTGCGACATCGGCAAGGAACGCATCCGCCGCGCCGGGGACAAAATCAAGGCTGAGACAGAGAGCGCAAGCGCGCAACTGACAATCGGCGAAGAGCCGAGGCAGGCGCCGGACATCGGCTTCCGCGTCCTGAAACTCGCCGACACGAATATGAACGACGTCTACTATGCGGCGGGCGACTACACGAAGCAGTTGATCCTGCAAACTGTGGACAACATCAAGCCCGACCGCACGGATATGGACCTGCTGTTCGGCTGCCTGCTGGATTGGGGCTTGCCGCTGTCCCTGCCGCACATCCACGAAAAGATCGACGGCTTCACCGTCCACACCTACAACGGCGGCGACCTGATCGCCTGCTTCGAGGAGAAAATCAGCGAAGCGGCGCTCCGCGAGATTGCGAACCGCAAGCCGCTCCGCGCCGTGTTCCGCGATTCGTCGTTCACCGGCTCGCCGGAGAAGATCAACGTCTTCGAGATCTTCAAACTTCTCGCGCCGAATACGACCGTGAGAGTTATTTAAGCTCGACGAGCGAAGCGTGAAGTGCGAAGAGTTGAAGGTTGAGTGATGGGGAAATTCCATACAGCGAAGGTCAATGGCAAAAGGCTTGCATTTTTTTGTTTAGTTTTATGAATATTTTTTGATAAAAATTTACCCTGTAGAAAAGGGTTTGGTTGAATGAGTAAAATTTCTATTCGTTTTTTTGATGATAAAGAGGTCCGCGCCGTTTGGGACGATGAAAAATCCAAATGGTGGTTTTCCGTTCTGGATATTATCGCTGTTTTACGCGGCGAGAACGATTACAAGAAAAACAGGTCGTACTGGAAATATTTGAAGACAAAATTAAAAAAAGAAAACAGCCAGTTGGTTAGCGCCGCTAACCAACTGAAATTGACAGCCGCCGACGGGAAAAAATACCTCACGGATACCCTTGATTATGCCGGAATCGCCGAGCTTGCCAAAAATTTCCCGAGCAAGCGGGCCAACCGCTTTATCGAATGGGTCACATACAGCGATGAAACGATTGATGGAAAGAGCAAATCCAAGGCATACGCCCTTTTCGACAGTTCCCTGCTCGACACCATAGATGTCGGCTCCGTCAAAGGCCTGCAACAGATTCACGCCTATCTGTTCGGCGGGCTGTATGACTTTGCAGGGCAAATCAGAAGCCTGAACATTGCAAAGAGCGGCTTTCGCTTCGCGATGGCTCGCTTCTTGCCCGAAACATTGAAAAAGATTGAAACAATGCCGGAAAACAGCTTCGACGACATTGTTGAGAAATACGTCGAGATGAATGTCGCGCATCCTTTTATGGAGGGCAACGGCAGAGCCATGCGTATATGGCTGGACCTGATTCTGAAAAAGAACCTGCAACGGTGCGTCGACTGGAGCAAAATCAATAAAAGGGACTACCTCTCCGCCATGGAAACGAGCGTTACGGACTCCACACAGATAAAGGCCCTGTTGCGGTCGGCATTGACGGACAGGACCAATGATCGGGACATGTTTATGAAGGGCATCGATTATTCCTATTATTACGAGCAGACCGATGAAATCACCGGAGGCGACAACGCATGAAGCTCCAGTTCCGCCGCCAGAAGTTCCAGTCGGACGCGGCGGCCGCCGTGTGCGACGCATTCGCGGGGCAGCCGTTCCGAGCGCCGACCTATATGATGGACCCCGGCTCGGGTCAGTTGGGGTATGACGACGCCCGAATCTTCACGGGCTTCAACAACGCGCCCGTAGCTCTCGGCGATGACGCGGTTCTGGAGAATATCCGCGCCATTCAGCGGGCGGGATGCATCAAGCCGTCCGACGCACTCGACGGTCGCTTCAACCTGACAATCGAGATGGAAACCGGCGTCGGCAAGACCTACACCTACATCAAGACGATGTATGAACTCAACAAGCGGTACGGATGGAGCAAATTCATCGTTGTCGTGCCGAGCGTGGCCATCCGCGAGGGCGTGTATGCGGCGTTCCGGATGACCGAGGAGCATTTCGCCGAGGACTATTGCAAGAAAATACGTTATTTCATTTACAATTCGGCGCAATTGACCGAGATCGACCGCTTTGCCTCCGACAGCGCGATCAACGCGATGATCATCAACAGCCAGGCGTTCAACGCCAGGGGCAAGGACGCGCGGCGCATCTCCATGAGGCTGGACGAGTTCCGCTCCCGCCGCCCCATCGACATCCTGGCGAAGACGAATCCGGTTCTGATCATCGACGAGCCGCAGTCGGTCGAGGGCGCGGCCACCAAGGAACGTCTGAAGGAGTTCACGCCGCTGGCGACGCTCCGGTATTCCGCGACCCACAGGGCGGACAGCGTCTACAACATGATTTACCGCCTCGACGCGCTGGAAGCCTACAACAAGCGCCTCGTCAAGAAGATCGCCGTCAAGGGAATATCCGTTTCCGGAGGCGCCGCCACCGAGGGATATGTCTACATCCAGAGCATCAACCTCTCAAGGGGCAACCCGACGGCGACGATCGAATTTGACATTAAAAACAAAACACGAGTCAAGCCGGAAACGAGGGTAGCCGGCGAGGGCTACAGCCTGTTCGACAACTCCGGCGAACTCGCCGAGTACCGAGACGGCTACACCGTCCTGCGGATCGACGGACGGGATTCGTCCGTTGAGTTCACCAACGGAAAGAAGCTGTTCGCGGGCGACGTCATCGGCTCGGTCAGCGAGGAGCAGCTTCGCCGCATTCAGATACGGGAAACCATCCTCTCCCACATCGAGCGGGAGCGGCAGTTGTTCGCCAGGGGCATCAAGGTCCTGTCGCTGTTCTTCATCGACGAAGTGGCGAAGTACAAGCAGTACGACGCTACGGGCAATGCCCAAGCCGGCATTTACGCGCGGATTTTCGAGGAAGAATACGACGACATTGTCGGCAATATGCAGCTCGCCCTGACGGATACGCCCGAATATCTTGAATATCTCGGCGGCATCGAAGCCGGGCGGACGCACGCCGGGTACTTCTCCATCGACAAGAAGAGCGGCCGCCTGATCGACAGCAAACTCGGCGACAGGAAGGAACGCACCTCCGACGACGCCGACGCGTACGATCTCATCATGAAGGACAAGGAGCGTCTGCTCGACCGCCGCGAGCCCGTGCGGTTCGTGTTCAGCCACTCCGCGCTCCGCGAGGGGTGGGACAATCCGAACGTGTTCCAGATTTGCACCCTGAAGCACAGCGGGAGCGACGTCCGCAAGCGTCAGGAGGTCGGGCGCGGGTTGCGCCTCGCCGTCAATCAGTCCGGCGAGCGTATGGACGAGAACGTCCTCTCCCGCGACGAGATACACGCCGTCAATGTTCTGACCGTCATCGCCAACGAAAGCTACGACAGTTTCGCCAAGGGCTTGCAGAGCGAAATCGCCGAAGCGGTCGCCGACCGTCCGCGCAAGGTCGAGGCGACGCTGTTCGACGAGAAATTCGGCGAGGACGCCGCAGTCGCCATCTACGAGAGCCTGATTGAAAACGGCTATGTCCGGCGCGGCGAACTGACGGGAAAATACTACGAAGCGAAAAAGAACGGGACGCTTGCGATGCCGGAGGAGGCGGCCGCCCACGTCGCGGAGGTGATCGCCGTTCTCGACTCCGTGTACGATCCGGCTGCCGTCACGCCGGAGAACGCCCGCAAGAACACCGTCGAAATCACGCTCGACAGGGAAAAGATGAACAGCCGCGCGTTCCGGGAACTCTGGTCGCGCATCAACGGCAGAAGCTGCTACACGGTCGGTTTCGACGAAGGCGAACTGGTCGCAAAGTCCGTCGCGGAGCTGAACGTCCGGCTGCGGGTGTCCAAGGTTTATTTCAAGGTGGAGCAAGGCGAACAGGCGGAAACGATCGAGTCGAAAGCCCAACTGCAAGCGGGCGAGGCGTTCGTCCGCACCGATATCGCGCGCGAGGAAGCGTCGCCGTACACGGCGATGAAAGCGGGCGGTTCGGTTCGCTACGACCTCGTGGGCAAGATCGTCGCCGAAACGGGGCTGACCCGGAAAGCCGTCGCCTCCATCCTTGTCGGCATGGAAAAAGCGGTCTTCGATCAGTTCCCCCAGAACCCCGAAGAGTTCATCATCCGCGCCGCCAATATCATCAACGAGCAGAAGGCCACGGCGATTATCGAACATATCACCTACGACAAGCTGACATCCGTGTTCGGCGCGGAGATTTTCACCGAGCCCGACCTCAAAAAGGGCGCCCTGGGCGTCAACGCGATTGAGGCCAAACGGCATTTGTACGACTATGTCATCTACGACTCGACAAACGAGCGCGACTTCGCCGAACAACTGGAATCGCACAGTCAGGAGGTCGAAGTCTACGTCAAGCTGCCGAAGGGCTTCTATATCGGCACTCCCGTCGGAAAGTACAACCCGGACTGGGCGATCGCCTTCTACGAGGGAAAGGTGAAGCATATCTACTTCGTCGCCGAAACGAAGGGCGATATGTCCTCGCTGGAACTCCGCGAGATCGAAAAGGCGAAAGCCCACTGCGCCCGCGAGCATTTCCGCGCCATCAGCGGCGAGAACGTCACATACGATGTTGTCGACAGCTACGAGAGGCTGTGGGAGCTGGTGCAGGGAGAATAACGCGGGATCGTGAAGCGGTCCCGGAGTCAACGGCCGCTTCACGATTCCCCTGTCCCCTCCCCGCCTTCCCGCAAAACATCGCCCCGCATCACGCCCCCGTGCGCCGGCCGAAAAAGCTGCTACAATCACCGGTATCGCATCCGCAGAAGGGAGCGCAAGGGAACCGGCGCGTTCCACACAGCGGAGAAATATATCGGGAGGCCTTCACATGAAATTGTTCCATCGCGTGTGCGCGTTGTCGCTTCTTCTCGTCCTTTTCGCTCTTTCGCCGCTTTTCGCGGGACTTCCGCCGGCGTTCGCGGCGGAAGAGGCGGATTCGTCCGAATGGCGATTTTCCGTGACCCCCTACGTCTGGGCGTGCGGCGTCGTCGGGACGGTCGGCGTCATGGGACGAAAGGCGCACGTCGATCTGAGCTTCAGCGACGTCTTGGGCCACGCCGACAAGACGGGGCTTCTCGCGTTCCAGGGGTTCAAGGGGAAGCAGTATTTCCTCTTCGACGGGATGTATCTCGACGCGACGGACACGGAGCCCTACACGCTGCACGAGGAACAGGGGGCCCTGTTCGCGGACGTCGACATCACCATGAAGCGGATGCAGGCCGCATGGGGGACGCGCGTCTTCGAAAGCGACTCCTCCGCGGTGTACGCGTTCGCGGGCGTCCGCTACTGGGGCCTCACGAACCGCCTGACCTTCAGGACCGCGTCGGTCACGCTCAAAAGCTACAAGGACGACGAAAGCTGGATCGACCCGATCGTCGGCGTCCGAGTTGAAAAGCGGCTCTCGTCCAACCTGTCTTTCATCGGGATGCTCGACGCGGGCGGGTTCGGCGTCGGGTCGGATTTCACGTGGGGGGCCGTGGCGGATTTTTCCTGGCGGATCTCGAAACGGTTCTCGATCGAACTGGGCTACCGGTATCTCTATCTGGACTACGAAAAGAACGGCTTCGTGATGGACACGTACAACGACGGGATCTTCATCGGACTGAACTGGAGCTTCTGAGGC